>CAXTWG010000003.1:47939-94181 GCA_964247895.1 uncultured Acidobacteriaceae bacterium | reverse complement strand
CCCGAAGCATGGCCCTAGAATACGAGCATGCCCACGCTTGCCCCTGAATCCCTGGCCCTGCTCGTCTGCCCGGAGTGCCACGGTGCTCTGCGCCCGAGCGGCGAAAGCATCGAATGCCTTGCCTGCGGGCGCATGTACCCGGTCCGGGATGGCATTCCCGTGCTGGTGGCCGGCGAAGCTATTTGCTCCCGCGGAACTCCCCGGTAGAAACCCGTGACGCTGGTAGCAACGCAAACCCCGGTTTTCCGCTCCTACAGATGGAAAGCGCATCTATATTGAAAGCAAAGGAGGAACAGTCTATGAGGGGTGAGAGCCGCGTTGAAAAGTTCGACAGCTATGACCTCCAGGCACTGGGGAGCGTGCTGACGCAAACCGATATTGACTCCTTTCAGGCTTCTGAGGTCCTTTCCGCTTTTCTGAACGGCCGCGGCTACGGTGTGAACGCACACTGTTTGCAGGACGTTATCATCCGGATCGAGAGCGGCGAGTGCGAGGCGGAAGAGATGCAGGCCGAGTTGGAACGCGTCGCGCTGGTGATGTAAAGCGGTAAATTTTGTCGCAGTACTTCAAAATAAGACCCGCCACGAAGTGCCGCCGGTAGCGCAGTCGGTTTTGCTTTTCGTCGGAACGATATCGAGAACCTTTCTCGTACACACTCTCCATCACCTCCGTAACCCCACTCCCCAGCTACCATCACCAAAGTATGTCCAAACTCCGCGTAGGCATCCTCTTCGGCGGCCGCTCCGGGGAGCACGAGGTTTCGCTCCTTTCCGCTGCCTCCGTCCTCCAGGCCATTGATCGCTCCAAATACGAGGTCGTCCCCATCGGCATCACCAAGGATGGCCGCTGGGTCACCGGCTCTGATGCGGAGTTGCTGCTCGCACCCCCTGAAACAAACCTCCACGCCGGCGACCCCGAAGCCACCTCGTCCGCCGCTGTATTCGCCCGTGGCGAGAGTACCATCATGCCTCCCGAGCCGGGCGCGGGCCTGCTCCCGTTTGAAAGCGACAAGCCCCACCCCCAAGCCCTCAAGCTTGACGTAGTCATTCCCGTCATCCACGGCACTTTCGGCGAGGATGGCACACTTCAGGGTCTGCTTGAGCTCGCGGGCATCCCCTATGCCGGCTCCGGCGTCCTCGGCTCCGCCGCCGGCATGGACAAGGACGTCATGAAACGTCTGTTCGCTTCTGCCGGCCTACCCATACCCAAGCACGTCACCATCTTGCGTGCCAACTGGCAAGCAAGGCCGGACCAAACTTTTGCCGCCATCGAGGAAGCCCTCCAATACCCGTGTTTCGTCAAACCCGCAAACGGCGGCTCGTCCGTCGGCATCTCCAAAGCCCATGACCGCGCCGAGCTCGCTGAAGCGCT
Organism: uncultured Acidobacteriaceae bacterium; assembly: GCA_964247895.1. GTDB lineage: Bacteria > Acidobacteriota > Terriglobia > Terriglobales > Acidobacteriaceae > EB88. Next base: position 92,810 of record CAXTWG010000003.1, on the reverse strand, counting down.
TACCGAAGCCGCCCGGTACGACCGTAAACTCGTCATCGAACAAGGTATCGGCGGCATTATGGGCAAAGCCCGCGAGCTCGAAGTTGCGGTCCTGGGCAACGATCACCCGGAAGCCTCCGTCGTCGGCGAAATCGTCCCCGGCAAGGAGTTCTACGACTACGAAGCCAAATACTTAAGCGAGGGTTCGGTCCCTATCATTCCCGCCAAGCTGAGCGCGGAGCAAGCCGAAGAAGTCCGCACAATGGCCATTCTGGCCTTCCAGGCTTGCGACTGCGCCGGCCTTGCCCGCGTCGATTTCCTCATGGAACCCGATGGTGACCGGCGGCTTTACCTGAATGAGATCAACACCCTTCCCGGCTTTACTGCCATCAGCATGTACCCCAAGCTCTGGGCCGCCTCCGGTCTCCCTTACCCTGCGCTCATCGACCGTCTCATCGCTCTCGCCCTTGAACGTGCGCAGGAAAAAGCCGCAACCAGCTACACTCGCGTCTAGGCTTGCCCAGGGAACAGAACGCCGAAGCCCGGCGTCTAAGCCCGTGAGCCACCAAGGAGACTCGCGGGCCCATGACCCTGCTTGACGCACCTGTTTACAACGCTCGCCGCGCCCGTATTGTCCGTGACAGCATCCTGGCCGCGGTGGGCCTCCTCGTGCTCGCCGCCATCCTGTCTTTCTTTTTCTGGGACTGGCCCGAGCAGCACCGCATCAACCGCTTTTTCTCGCTGGTTGAAAAACAGGACCTGCCCGCCGCCTACGCCGCCTGGACCAACGACAAATACTGGCGCGACCACCCCGACCGCTATTCCGGCTACTCCTTTGCCGATTTTGAAAAAGACTGGGGGCCCAACAGCGACTACGGCCGCATCCAGTCCCACTCTATCGAGATCACCAAAACCGTCGGCAACGGGGCTGGCCGTGGCGTGGTCATGGGCATCGATATTAACGGCGGAAAAACCCCCTTGTTCCTCCGCGTCGACCACCGGACCCACGAGATCGGCTTTTCTCCGGTGGAGCTTTACGTGGGGCCGGAGTAAGCTGAGCTCAGCTTCAGGATGACAACCCATCGCCGCAGCAACCGCAACAACGCTGGTCCTGTTGAGGCTTATCTTCGCAGCGACTACGAGCCCGATGCCGAGCACGTCGATGGCGTCATTGAGGAGCGCCCCACGGGTGTTTACGACCACGGCGCGTGGCAGCGAGCCCTCCTGAAGTGGTTTTGCTGTCCCAATAAGTCATGTCTTTGGGCTTGCCGTGATCTTAGGCTCCATGGCTGCGCGATCGTTCTTATCAGCATGGCAGCATCGTTAGTTGAAATATGGAGCGTGCCCCACATCTCGCTTTGCGGTGTGGGGCACCCTGAGCGCAAGCTCAAAGACGCTCTGGACCCGGCTGCTTAGAGCAGTTTCTCTGAAGGTATACAGGGCCCAGCGACTGTGAGGGTGGCTTTTCCGTAAAGAAAAGCCACATGGAGCTACTCTCCGCGCTGTACAGCATCAGGGAAAATGCTTTAAACAACCGCCGCTCCCAGCTTTACCCGCATTGCCCCTGCTGCTGCTGTCATGTTCCTCAGCGCCGCGCTCACCTCAGCCCACCCCCGCGTCTTCAGCCCACAATCCGGGTTGACCCACACCTGCTCCGGCCTCAGCACTTCGAGTGCCGCTTCGAGCAACCCTTCCATCTCCCCCTCCGGCGGCACGCGCGGCGAGTGGATGTCCCACACCCCTGGCCCAATCCCATTGGGATAGTTCGCCTGCCGGAAGGCGAGTAGCAGCTCCCCCTTCGAGCGCGCTGACTCCATCGAGATCACATCGGCGTCCAGCGCCGCAATCGCCGGTAGGATTGATTCGAACTCGCAGTAGCACATGTGCGTATGGATCTGCGTCCGGTCCTCCACGGCTGAGGTGGCGATCCGGAAAGCTTCAACCGCCCAGTGGAGATAGCCGTCCCAGGCAGCCCGCCGCAGCGGCAGCCCCTCCCGCAATGCGGGCTCATCCAGCTGAATCGCCCTGATTCCCGCCGCTTCGAGGTCACGCACCTCGTTCCGCAGCGCCAGCGCAATCTGCCGCGCCACTTCGCTCCGCGCGATGTCGTCCCGCACAAACGACCATTGCAGGATCGTCACAGGTCCCGTGAGCATGCCCTTTACCGGCTGCCTTGTCTGCCCTTGCGCCCACGCGCTCCAGCGTACGGTCATCGGCGCAGGCCGCCACACGTCGCCGTAAATTACCGGCGGCTTGACGCAGCGTGAGCCGTAGCTCTGCACCCAGCCGTTCTCCGTGAACGCGAACCCTTCGAGCTGCTCACCGAAATACTCCACCATGTCGTTGCGCTCGAACTCCCCGTGCACCAGCAGGTCCAGCCCCGCCGCCTCCTGCTCGCGCAGGCAGTGCACCGTCTCCTCTTCAAGGAAGTGCTCGTACTCGGCCTCCGTCAGCGTCCCCGCACGCCAGCCGGCCCGCGCCTTGCGCACTGCCTGTGTCTGAGGAAACGACCCGATCGTCGTCGTCGGCAGCAGCGGCAGCCCGAGCGCCCGGGCCTGCGCCTCCGCCCGTTCGCTATATGGCGTTGCCCGCCGCGTGTCCTCCGGCTTCAGCGCCCCAAGTGCCGCCCGCACCGCTTCATTCCGGGTCGACTCCGCCGCCTTCCGCGAAGCCAGCGCCGCGCGGTTTCGTGCGTGCTCCGCCTGTGCGCGGTCTGCGCCGGTACCTAGCGCTCGCAGCTCGTCCAGCTTCTGCACGCCGAACGCGAACCACGACCGAACCACCGGGTCCAACCGGGTCTCCCCCACAGCATCGAGCGGCGTGTGCAGCAGCGAGCATGAGGGCGCCACCACAACCCGCTCCGCGCCGAGCACAGCCACCGCGGCGCTCATCAGCCCCCGGCTGCGCTCGAAATCATTCACCCACACATTCCGCCCATCCACCACGCCGAGCGAAAGCCCCTGCCCGTTCCGCACCAGCTTGAGTGCGCCCTCGAGCTGCTCCGGTGCCCGCAGAAGATCCAAGTGCACACTCGCCACCGGCAGCTCGAATGCCAGCGGAAGATTGCTCTCGAGCCCGCCAAAATAGGTCGCCAGATGCATCGGCAGCCCAGCCTGCGCCAGCTCCGCATACGCTGCGCGATAGTGCTCCGCCGCGCCCGCGGGCAGGTCCGTCACAAGACAAGGCTCGTCCATCTGCACCTTCTGCGCGCCTGCCTCCTTGAGCGCCCGCATCAGCACGCCATACGCTTTTAACAAGCGCGGCAGCAGCGTCCAGCGATCAAACCCATCCTTCACCGGCTTGCCCAGCAGCAACAGCGTGATCGGCCCCACTAACACCGGCCGCGTCTCCATGCCTTGCGACTTCGCTTCCAGGTACTCCCCGACCGCCTTGCGCGGGTCCGCCTCGAACCCCAACCCCGCCGACCACTCCGGCACCAGGTAGTGGTAGTTCGTGTCGAACCACTTGGTCATCTCCATCGCGGTCTGTTCCCGGCTATTCCGCGCCATGGCGAAATAACGCCCAAACGTCACCGGCCCCGCGCCAAACCGCTCGGGCGTCGCACCCACCGCCACCAGCATGTCCAGCACATGGTCGTACAGCGAAAAGTCATTCGATGGGATGTGCGTGATCCCCGCCTCGCGCATCAGCCCCCAGTGTCGCGCGCGCAGCCCCGCAGCCGTTCCAAGCAGCTCGTCCTCCGTACGCTCGCCACGCCAGAACGCTTCCAGCGCAAACTTCAGCTCGCGCCCAGCGCCCATGCGCGGAAACCCCAAAATCCCTGTCTTCAACTCAGTAAGTGGCATACCGGTTCCTCCGTGTCTGAACAGCGAAAAAGGAACCACCCGTGCGCGGGCCACGCCGAAATAGCCGTGATAACAGATCTCCAGCCCAGTCCACGAGGCGCGGAGCTCCCAAGGCGCACATCCGCGGCATCCGCGTTGGCGGCGCGCAGGCCGGTATTCGGGCTTTGGGCAGCCTACCGGCGAACCGCTTCCCACCTCTTGGAGAGGCAGTGCGTGAGAGCCCGAAGCTCCCGAGTTCGCGTTCGTTCCCATTACCGCTGCGGGACAGCGCCGGATTCGCACCGGCTTCCCGTTGAACGGCGCCCGTGAGCGCCGCACCTGCACAGCTCCGAGTGTACCCCGAGACTTCAGCGCCCTTACGAGTGGAGGAGCCACTCGTATTGCTCGTCAGTCAACGGCACCACCGATAACCGGAATTGCCGGAACAGGGGCGAGTCGGCAAACACCGCGGCCTCGCGCATCTCGCCCAGCGTCCGCGCCTGCTTTAGCCGTTTTCCCACCTTAATCCGCACTGCCGGATTCTTTGGGTCAGCCGCATCTACCGAAACCACCGTCGCCGTGCCGACTACTTCCTTGCCGGTTTGTGAGTGATAGATCACCAGCTTCTCGCCTTTTTTCATCGCCGCGAGTGTGTTGAGTGCTTGCGCGTTCTTGATCCCATCCCAGTTCGTTTCCCCTTCACGCTCAAGGTCGTCGAAGGAGTATTTGTCTGGCTCGCTCTTGAGCAAAAAAGGCATGCGGTTCTCCATGGTGCGATGTGCAATCAGATTTTCTCAAAGGTATCGTCCAAGCCTTCGCGGCAAACTGGCAGTGTCGTTCGCGCACCGAGGTCCTATCCGATATCCAGCAAACGGTGCGCCGGCATCCCCTGCGCACACGAAACATTAAGGCTGCTTGGCGCTCAGCGCCTCCGCCTTCCGCCGCTCCATCGACGCATCCGCCTGCTTTCCCTCGCGCTCCAGCGTTTGCGCCAGCAGTGAGTGTGCCTCCACCGAGCCCGGTGCCGCCGCAACCGCGGTTTGGAGCTGCGTCTCCGCCTCATTCGTTTTACCTTGTTCCAGCAGCGCCCGCCCGCTTCGCAGCGCGAACTGCGCTTTTTGCGACTCAGTGGCCGCCCGGCTCAGCTGTGCGGCCACTTTCCGTTCCGCCACTGCGCCTGCCGTGTCGCCCTTTCCGGCCAGCAGCGACGCAAGCGTGATGTGCGGCCCCGGATCCTCCGGCTTGAGCTGGATCGCCCGCCGCAGCGCTTCGACGGCCTTCGCCGGCTCCCCCGCCTGCCGGTACACCGAGCCCAGCACAGCCCACGCATCACCGTTTGCGGGCCGCAACTCCGCCGCGCGCTCCAGTTGCCGGGCCGCCTCTGCGAACTCGCCCTTCTGCATCGCGATCACCCCAAGCGTATAGGGTGGGTCAGGCAGCGCAGGGTCCAGCCGCTCAGCTTCCGCGAACTCCGGCACCGCCCCAGCGAGATCGTCCTTCAGCTTAAGCGCGAGACCCAGGTCGTAGTGCAGATGCGCGTTGTTCGGCTCAAGCGCGAGCCCCGCGCGAAACTGCTCCGCGGCATGCGCGAGATCGCTGGTTTGCAGGTATGCCACACCGAAGTCCTCGCGCAACGTCGCATTCGCCGGCCCCGCTGCCAGCGCCCGTTGGTACACCTCCACCGCACGCCCGGCCTCCCCGGCCTGCACCAGCGCGAGCCCGTAATTGGTGAGCGCCGCTGCATCCCGGGGCCGTGCCGCCGTCACCTCCGCGAATAAGGGCACAGCCTCTGCCGCTGTGCCGCCGTTCTGCAGCGCCAGCGCGAGCGCATAGGCGGCTTCGATGCGCAGCGGTCCGGTTGCGGGCGCAAGGGCGAGAGCCTTCCTGAGCACAACCAAAGCCTCTGCGTCCGCGCCGGTAACAGAAAGCGCCCGCCCCAGTTGCAGCGCATAGCTGCCGTTTTCGGGCGCGAGCCGGACCGCTTCCCGCAGCGGCGCAAGCGCCTGCTCCGGTTGCTCCACCAAAAGCAAAAGCGAGCCGAGATGATATTGCGCGACGGCGAGCGTAGGGTCGAGCGCGACGGCGAGCGAAAACTCCGCCGCCGCCGCCGCGCTCCTGTGGTCAGCCTGCGCCAGCAATGCGCCCGCGCCGTCGTGCAGCGGCGCATTTCTAGGCGCCGCTGCGATCGCGCGCGTCAATACGGCGGCTGCCGCATCGCGACGATCGAGCGAAAGCAGCGCGCGCGCATCCGCCAGCGCATCCTCCGGCCCGAGCGGCGCCGTACCGTCGTTGTCCGCCTCCCTGAAAGCATCCGCAGCTGCCTGATAGTGCCTGAGCTGCTCCTCCGCTCGACCCAGACTCGCGGCAGCCAGGGTGTCCTTCGGGTCAAGCTCGCGCGCGCGCTCCAACTCCGGCACGGCTGCAGCGGCCTCGCCCTCGGCCAGTCTCACGGAACCGAGCGCCGTGTGCGCCGCAGCCACCCGCGGCGCAAGCCGGACCAGCTGTTCAAACACCGCACGCGCCTCGGGCAGATCGCCCGCCTGAAACGCCGCCAATCCCTGGCTGTACAACGCACTCGCCTCAGGCGGAGGGGGCTGCTGCGCGAACCCATTCACAGTCAGCAGCAATACAGCACTCAAGGTTTGGGCTCGGACGGGCAGCATGGCTCTACTGTGTCGCACCCTTGGCTACAGGTGCAAACACAGCGTCGAACAAAGTATAGTTTCGCCCAAAGTACAGCCGAAACTGGCCTGCTTGCGGCGCGGGCAAAACCTGCAACGGCGTTGGACGCTTCAGTACCCCGTCGCGTGGGGCGGGGTTACTCCACACCGCCTGGGCTCCCAGGTTCAGGAGCACGAACTCCCCGTTCACAATGCCGCACCCGTAGGCACCCGGCCCTTGCACCTGGCCGCTAAACCGTACTGCCGTATCCAGCAGCAGATACGCCTGATATTTCTCCTGGACTCCAGTGCTGTAGCCGGAGGTGTCCACCAGCCCTGCGATCAGCACCCCACCCGGCATCTTCGCGCCACCGGTGTTGCGCGCCTGCACCGGCGCTACCTTGCCCGCGAAGAACACCGTCGCGGGCATAAGCGTTGCGGCCTGCTCGCGCCCAAACGCGCCCAGGTTTAGCGGAGCCGTCGCATTGGACGTCTTTGCGGCTTCGGTTTGCGCCGCCCCCCGCCAACCCGAACCCGCCAACGCCAGGCCGCTCCAAAGCACCCCGCGTCTATTCAAGGCTCCCCACCCAGGTCCCATATGCGGGCAGCGCAATCCCCGTCAGCGCAGTGTGCTTTTCTAGCCCGGGCGCGTCCGTGAGCAAAGTTTTTACGGTGCCCTTACCCGCGTCTTCGAGAGAAACCGTCTGCGGCTCCGCCGTGCAATTCATCGCGACCACCACTGCCTTGCCATCCGGCGCTTTGCGCACCCACGAGAGCACGGAAGGATTGCTCGTATCCAGCATCGTCATCGCGCCGTCGTGCACGGCCGGGTCGTCGCGCCGCATCGCGATCAACTGCTTGTGCCAGTTCAACAAGGAGGTTTTCTCGCCGGACTCGGTTACGACGTTCGCAGTCTGGTAGTCGCTCTCCACCGGCAGCCAGGTTTGCGGGTCGGTCGAGAAGCCGGCCTGCGGCGCCGGCGTCCACTGCATCGGCGTCCGCTCGCCGTCCCGGCCTTTCTCGAGCGGCCAGCCCGTGCGGCCCACCGGGTCCCGCACATCCTCGACCCGTTTGGGCATAGCCGTATACATCCCCAGCTCCTCACCGTAATACATCAGCGCCGTCGCTTTGCTCGTCAGCAGCGCAGTCGCAACCACGCGCGCAATCGCTGCGTCGTGGATTCCATCGCCTAAGCGGTCCCAGCTGCGCGGGTTGTCGTGGTTGTCGAACACAAACAGCGGCTGGTTGCCGTCGATCTGCGTTTCCGCTTCTCCGATCAAACGCCGCAAGGTGCTCGCGTCCAGCTTTTTCTGAAATCCCACCTGTAGGTCCATCGGCAGCTGCAGTTCGTTATGCTTTGCGCCTCCGTACCATTTGTTCAGGTCGGCGACGTTGGCCAGATATGTTTCACCGATCAGCACCCGGTCGCCCGGGTAGGTATTGACCAGCGCCCGCAAACGCTGCATCACCCCGTGCACTTCAGGCAAGTTGTTGTACTCGCTCGAATCCTGGTTCCGGTCGCCGAACTTGTTCTTGCCCGGCATTTCCTTCGCGTCCGGCAGGTCCGGGTTCTCAAACATCGTCGGCACCGCGTCGAGCCGGAAGCCCGCAACGCCCTTGTCGAGCCAGAACTTGACCACGCCGAACATCGCCTGCTCCACCTCAGGGTTGCGCCAGTTCAGGTCCGGCTGCTCAGCGTAGAAACGGTGATAGTAGAACTGCTTCGTCGAAGCGTCCCATTTCCAGGCCGAGTGCCCGAACTCGGAAAGCCAGTTGTTCGGCGGGATCGGCTTGCCGTCGGCGGTATAGCCCTTGGGGTCGCGCCAGACATACCAGTTCCGCTTCGGGCTGGTGCGCGAGCTCGCCGACTCGACGAACCATTTGTGCTTGTCGGAGGTGTGATTCACCACGAAATCCAGGCAGATGCGCACGTGCTTGGCTTTGGCCGCGGCCAGCATTTGGTCAAAGTCGGCCATAGTGCCGTACTGCGGGTCAACCGCCTCGTAATCAGAAATGTCGTAACCGAAATCCACTTGCGGCGAAGGAAACATGGGCGACAGCCAGATGGCGTCGATGCCGAGATCCTTTACATAATCGAGCCTTTGCGTGATGCCGTTCAGGTCGCCAATGCCATCTCCATTTGAATCCTGGAACGAGCGAGGATAGATCTCGTAGATCAGCGCGTGCTTCCACCACGGCTCGCTCGCGCCGGCCGCTGCGACTGCCACTGGCGTGCGCACGCTGAAAAGCGCGAATAGAAACACCCCCGCCGCACCCGCCATTTTCCGAGATACTGCCCTGTCTTTTCGTCCAGCCATGCGCTTTCTCCGTGTAGAGCCGCTTTTCACCGCAAGCGGAACCCAAGGAGCATACCACCCCACTCCGATCCCTGGGCAGGCATGTTTCGGGGAAGGCCTCGAAGCACGACGCAGCTCGCCAGAAACGCAGAGTCGCCGCGGAAACCGTTGACTACACGGCTTTCCCTGTTTTCAAAAAGTGCAGGAGTGTGCCTGCAGTTTCGCGTGCCTTCGCCGCAACCGCTCCTGTTTTCCTCGTTGACATCCGTCTAGACACGTGGATAAGTTCGTTGCCGAACCGGCTGGCACCTCGATTTCGTCCCGAAATAATCCGCTCGGGCGGAATCATCCTGAGCTTTTCTGTGCCGGCATCTCGAGCCCGAGAGCACGATGTCGCCGACCGCAAGCGGTCCGTGGACGTGTTCCCTTATGGCCGAAAGCGGGTCTTTAGGAGGCGGTAAACGATGAGTGTCGCACGCAGCATTACACGACTAGGGATGGCCGCCGCGCTCTGCTCACCCGCGCTGTACGCGCATGGGCAAGCCGTTTTCGGGTCTATCTTCGGAACCGTCCAGGACGCATCCGGCGCTGTTGTCCCGAATGCAACCGTTACTGTTACAGACGCGGCAAAGGGGATTTCAGTTACCGCCAAATCGAATGCAAGCGGGGAATATACAGTCGGCCACCTCATCCCCGACCCTTACAACGTCAAGGTCGAAGCGCTGGGCTTCCAGAGTTTTGAGACCAAGGGCATCAACGTCGTCGTCGACACCTCGGCAAAGGTCGACGCCAGCTTGACCGTCGGCTTGGCATCGCAGGTGATCGAAGTGCGGTCCGATACCATCCCACAGCTCAAGACCGACAATGCCGACGTTTCCTCCAGCCTGACTGCCAAAGAGATTGAGGACCTGCCCATTCCGGGGCGCAACGTCACCGGCCTCCAACTCTTACTTCCCGGAGCGCAGCAGCTTGGCTTCTCCCACGCGGCGAGCGAAAATCCCCAAGGCTCATTGCAAATCCAGGTGGACGGGCAGGCCTTCGGCGGCACGGCGTTTGAGCTCGATGGCACGGACAACGAGGATCCGATCCTGGGCATTATCGTCATCAACCCGAACCCCGATTCGCTCCAGCAGCAAAAGATCGCCACGCAGAACTTCGACGCGGAGTTCGGCAAGGCGGTTTCGGCGGTGGTGACCGAGCAGACCAAATCTGGGGCGAACACGCTCCATGGCTCGGCGTTCTGGTACCGGGAGTCCGCAGCGCAGCTGGCGCGCGACCCCTTTACGCAAGGGCCCTCGCAGCTGGTGAGCAGTCCTTTCCCGCAGGCTTTGCGCAACCAGTTCGGCGGCTCGCTCGGCGGCCCCATCAAGCGAGATAAGGCTTTCTTTTTTGTCGATTACCAGGGACTGCGGCAGAAAGTGGGAACCACGAATCTCCAGACGGTTCCGTCCGCGAATGTTATTTCAACCTGCCTCGGCCAGAGCGTGGGGGCAAGCGGGATTCCGGGCTGCGACTTTTCTGAGTACAGCAACCCGGCGCTGGGCAACAACGCGCGTGTAATCTACGACCCGGCCAACGGCGGCGCGCCGTTCCCAGGCAGCGTGGTCCCTCTGGCGCGGGTTTCTCCGCAGGCGCAGAACCTGTTCCGACTTCTGCAGCCTTATCGGCCCAATACCTTTACCGACACCACTTATCCCGGATTGCGGAGCAACTACGCGGGCAGCGGCATCGGCTCCCTGAACAGCGACCAATGGGACGCGCGTGTCGATTATCAGATCAAGGAAAACCTCCACTCGTTCGGCCGGTTCTCGCGGTTTACCGACATCCTGAACGGCCCCACGCTGTTCGGCGCGGCGGGCGGCGCGGGCTTTGGGGTGGGCGGTTACGGTGGCACTTCGCAAGGCGCGAACGATTCGCTCGCCGGCGGCTTCGACCTTGCCGTCAACCCAAAGCTGGTGACGGATTTCCGCATCGGCTACTACCGTTACAACATCGCCACGCAAAAGTACGACCAGAACGTGCAGCTTGCGAACCAGCTGGGTATCCCCGGGCTGAACACCGGCAGCTTCTTCACCAGTGGCGCGCCTTCCTTTCAGCTGGCCGAGGTGGGCCAGTCCGGCAACTCGCAGGCGCTCCCACCTACGAGCGGAGGTCCTCAGTATGGCGCCGGGCTCAACGTCGACCGCTGCAACTGCCCGCTTACCGAACGCGAGGATCAGTACCAGATCGTGAACAACTGGACCCGGACGATCGGCAACCATGAGCTCAAGTTCGGCGCCGATCTTCGGTACGCGCGCAACCTGCGCGTCCCTAGCGACAACGACCGGACCGGCGTTCTCCAGTTCTTCCCCGGTCCGACCTCGAACCCCGCCATATCCGGCGCCGGCACCAACCAGGGCGGGCTCAGCTTCGCGAGCCTAGCGCTCGGCGAGGTGTCCAACTTCAACCGTTATGTGAGCACGTCTTTGAACGCGAAGGAATTCCAGAAGCGGACCTTCTTCTACGCGCAGGATACCTGGCGGCCTACGGCGAAGCTGACCGTCAACTACGGCCTCCGGTATGAGATCTACTTTCCGGAGGTCATCAATAACGCAGGCCAGGGCGGCCTGCTGGACCTCGCTTCCGGGTATATCCGGGTTGCCGGGGTCGGCGGGGTAAGTAGCGGTATGAACTACGCCAGATCGAGCTTCCCGTTCAGCCCACGGCTCGGAGTCGCGTATCAAGCGACAGAGAAGACCGTGATCCGCGCCGGGTATGGCCGCTCCTTCGACATCGGCATCTTCGGCTCGCTGTTCGGCCAAGCCGCGACGCAGAACCTGCCGGTACTGGCCAACCAGCAGATCACCCTGCCGGGAAATCAGAATACATTCGCCTTCAATCTCGCGAACGGGCCCACAGCCGCCCAGCCCACAGCGGTTCCCGCGAATGGGTTGCTGCCGAACCCGGGTTACGCCGTCAACTCCCGTTCCCGGCCGACCACCGTGCGCCTGCCGACCCTGGACGCCTGGAACCTGAGCGTGCAGCAAGCCGTCACTCCGACGCTTTCGGTCACTTTCGCCTATGTGGGCAACAAGGGAACACATACCCTGAGCGGCGGCGACGGCAACAGCACGAATCCGAACGAGCCGGCCATCTTCCTGCCCGCGCAGTTCAGCGTCACCGGGCAATCCCTGCACTACGACCCTTCGGTGGCCGCCACTGTGCGTTCGCCGCTCCAGAACAACGTAGCCGGCGTTTCCGCCAATGGCGGCACCAACAACCAGCTCTTGCTTCAGCGTTACTATGGCGGCAACCTGCCGGCCTGCTCGGACCCGGCTTACGCCACGCCGGCCGGCTTCGCGCCCGGCCAGTGCGGCTGGTCTAACGGCATTATCTACTACGGCGACAACCAGGACACGCACTACAACGCGCTCCAAATCTCGCTCGCCAAGCAGTTCACCAAGGGCTTCTCGCTCAACGCGAACTATGCCTGGCAGCACGCCACCAATTTCGCTTCGAGCTTCTCGACGTGGGACAGGAGGGTAGTGAAGGGCCGCGACGACTATACGCGCGAGCAGTCCTTTGTCCTATACGGAAGTGCCGAACTGCCGTTCGGGCGTAACAAGTTCTTCTTTCACAACAGCAGCGGGTTGCTGAACGAGATCGTCGGAGGCTGGCAGTTCACGCCGATCATCACCTGGCAGAGCGGGCTGCCGTTCACGCTGAGCTATAACAGCTGCCCGGCCAGCATCCCAAGCAGCGCGCCCTGCTACGTCAACGGACCGGTACGCTCGCTGAAGTTCGGCGCAACGGGCTACCCGGGCGGCCCAACCGGCGTGACCTACTACCAGGCGCAAACGCTTGGCGGGCGGTTCACGGCGGCGCCGCTCGACACTGTCGGCAACTCGGGCCGCAACAGCGTCTTCGGGCCGAACTACTTCAACGGCGACCTGTCACTGCAGAAGAATTTCCCCATCCGGGAAAACCTCTTCGCGCAGTTCCGCTGGGATGCCTACAACGGCTTCAACCACATTAATTACGGCGTACCGGGCGGGCCGGACACCTCGGCGACCGCAAGCATCGAGAACACCGGCTCCATCACGGGAGGCCCTCTACCGAACAGCAGCACCAACCCGCGACAGCAGCAGTTCTCGGTGCGGTTACAGTTTTGAGCCGCGCTTGCCTGACCCGCACGGGGAGGGACCTTCCAGGGTCTCTCCCCGTACACTTTTGGAGTGGCTTTGAGCTTCCTTTTCTTTCTGTTTCTCTTTGCGCAGCAGCCGGACGCGCCGACCCCGACCGCTGCCGCGAACCTGCCCGCGCTCCGGCATGCGATCGATACAGGCCACGCGGCAACCGTACTGCCTGAGCTCGACAAGCTTGCTGCTTCGCCTGCGGTAAATCGCGCCGTCCTCGGCCAGGTCCAGGCGCTGCGCGGGCAGGCCTTCTACGCCGAGGGCAGCATGGCGGAGGCCGAGAAGGCTTTCGCACGTGCGCTCGCTGCGGATCCCCAAAGCACCGAAGCCGCCCAGATGCGCGGCATTGCGCTGTTCCGGCTCGGCAAGCCGGCGGAAGCGATCCCGCTGCTGGAGGCGTCGACCGGCGGCACGCAGGCAGGCGCGACCGACCCCAGCTATGTGCTCGCGCTGTGCTACGTGGACACGCGCCGTTACGAGGACGCCCGCCGTGCCTTTGCGCGGCAGTACGGGTTCGCGCCTGACGGAGCGCAGGCTTACCTGCTGGCTGCGCGCTTCCTCCTCCGGCGCGAGCTGCTCTCAACCGCGCAGGAGTTCGCCGCCAAAGCGCTCACGCTCGACCCTCAGTTGCCGCTGGCCCACGCGCTGCTCGGCGAAGTCGCGCTTGCCGGCAATCATCTGGACGAGGCCGCAAGGGAGTTCGAGGCTGAGCGGCAGCGCAACCCGCTGGAGCCGAGCGTGTACGACCGCCTGGGGGACGCCTACAGTCGCGCGGGCGACTACCCCCGCGCGCAGCGAATGCTGGAACAAGCCGTGCTGCTGGAGCCGAACGCAACCGGCCCCTACATCCTGCTCGGCAAGGTGCTGCTTAAGCAGGGCGACGCGGTCGCGGCTACGCGCTATCTGGAACACGCCAGGCAGCTTGACCCGCGCAACGCGATGACCCACAACCTGTTGGCCCAGGCCTACCGCGCCGAAGGCCGCCGGAGTGAAGCTGCGGCGGAAAACGAGGCTGGAGTGAGGATTGAGTCCGGCAGTGGGCTGAAGTTGAGCAATGTTCAATGAAGCAAATCTCCGATGCGGCGAGCCGGAGCTTCGTTTTGAAAAGAGCGGCCTGTGATTGATTCCCGGCGCGGTTTTCTACGCTCTCTTTCGCGCACGGCGCTGGTGCTTGGGCTGGAAGACGTGCTCGCGCTTGCATGGCCCGCGCGGGCACAACAGACGGTCGGCGCCCAGCCCGCGTTCAACGCGCAGCCCCACCCCGCGCCCAAGGGCCTGCCCTCGTCCGTAACCGGCACACCGCTCGGCTTCCAGTTTGTCGATGTGGCACGGGCATCGGGGCTGCACGCGAAAACCATCTACGGCGGCGAGCATAAGAACCGGTTCCTGCTCGAAACGACCGGCTGCGGCGTCGCTTTCTACGATTTCGACCATGATGACTGGCTCGACATCTTCCTGGTCAATGGCACTCGGCTTGAGGGCTTTCCGAAGGGCGAGGAGCCGATCAGCCGCCTGTTCAAGAACAACCGCGATGGCACTTTCACCGACATCACCGCGAAAAGCGGCATGACGCGCTCCGGGTGGGGCCAGGGCTGCTGCGTGGGCGACTACGACAACGATGGCCTAGACGACCTTTTCGTGAGCTACTACGGCCAGAACATCCTTTACAAGAACCGCGGTGACGGCACATTTATCGACATAACCGCGAAAGCCGGCCTGACCCAAACGCGGCAGCGCTGGAACTCCGGCTGCGCCTTTGTGGACTACGATCGCGACGGGCACCTTGACCTGTTCGTCGCGAACTACATAGACTTCGACCTGAAGACCGCGCCTCTACCCGAAGCCGCAGGCTGTGCCTACAAAGGCCTGCCTGTGGCCTGCGGACCGCCAGGGCTCGACGGCGGCAAGAACATCCTGTACCGCAACAACGGCGACGGCACCTTCACCGACATTTCCAAGAAAGCCGGCATCGAGGACACGATCGGAACGTACGGGCTGTCGGTCACGGTCGCCGACTTCGACAACGACGGTTGGCCGGACATCTATGTCGCAAATGACTCGACTGCGGCGACTTTTTATGTGAACCAGAAGGATGGGACGTTCAAGGATCAGGCGATCGAGGCGGGCGTGGCCTACTCGCCCGACGGCAAGCCGCAGGCGGGCATGGGGGTGGCTGCGGGAGACTTCAACCGGGACGGCCTGCTCGACCTAGTGAAGACGAATTTCGCCGGCGACACCGACTCTCTTTATCAGAATCTGGGCGATGGCACTTTCGAGGACCACACCTATCTTTCGGGCCTGGGCGTCAATACGCGCTACCTGGGCTGGGGCGTAGGTTTTCTCGACGTGGACAACGATGGCTGGCTCGACATCTTTATCTCAAACGGCCACGTGTACCCGGAGGTCGACGGCTCGCACCTGGATGCGCCCTATGCAGAGCACAAGTACCTGTACCGCAACCTGCGCAACGGGCAGTTCGAGGAGGTCACGAACCTCGCCGGGCCGGGCATCACGGCAGCGGTGGCGGCGCGTGGGTGCGCTTTCGGCGACTACGATAACGACGGCGATATGGATGCAATCGTGAATTGCGTCAACGCGGTCCCGCAACTGCTGCGATGCGATGCGAGCGTGCAGCGTAGCTTCCTCAAGCTCCGGCTCATGGGCAAAAAAAGCAACCGTACCGGCGTGGGTGCGCGCATTACAATTACCACATTCACCGGCTCCGAAATCGCGCCCGGCAAACCGCTTCGGCAGATTGAAGAAGTCCGCAGCGGGGGCAGCTACTACTCGCAAAACGACCTCCGCGTCCACTTCGGGCTCAACGTCGCCGCTAAAGCCGATCTGGTCGAGATTGCTTGGCCGAGCGGAACGAAGGACACGCTCAAGGACCTGAAAGCAAACGCGCTGTACGTAGTCGAGGAGGGCGGCCGGATCGTGCGCACGGTGCCGATGGGGCCCGTTCCGAAGGCCGTTACGGGGAAGTAAGGCTGCTCTGAGTATGTCTGCTTTGCCTTGCGCGGCGCGCTACAACGGCTACAGAAGAACTGCTTAGTCTAGTGCCCGGCGCCCGCAGCGTGGGCGGCTTTGGCCCGGGGCGGCTTAGCGCGCTGTGTTTCCAAGAAGGCGACAAGCTGCGCAACTTGGTCGCCGGTTAGCACATCGCCGAACGCCGGCATGGCCCCGCCCCCGTTGTGGATCTGGCCCGCGATTCGCTCGGGGGTGCGCTTGCGTCCAACTGTAGTCAGGCTCGGACCAATGTCGTTGCCCTGGAGCTTGTCGCCATGGCAGTGGGTGCAGCCGGAGGACGCGAAGAGCTGCGCTCCCGCCGCGGCCTGCTCCTTCGAGGTATCGGCTGCCGGCGCGAATGGGGCCGCCGCGAGCAGGCACAGGGCAAGCAAGGATACCTTCATCACTGCATGGTAGCGCTAAAGCTGGTGGGCTGAGCAGCGGGGTCGGCGACGGTCGAGCCGGCATGGTCCAGGTCGTGCACGTGCCACACCACGCTCTCGTTCGCGACCTCCGGGTGCTTGCGCAGGTATTCAAGCGCGTACACGGAGGCGCTAGGGTCGTCCTTTTGGTCGGCGAAGTATGCGGCCTGCTCCTGCGCCTTTGCCTTGTCGCCCGTGCGCCGGTACAGGATCGCGAGATTGTAGTGCGCAGCCAAGTCGTCCGGGTCGATGCCTTGCACGGCCTCGTACTCGGCCCGCGCCTCAGGGTACCTGTGCAACTGGTAGAAGGAGAAGCCGAGCTCGCGGTGCGCATCGCGCGAACGCGGAAACAATTTTGCCACTTCCGTCAGGTCGCCGAGGGCTTCTTCCACCTGCCCTTCGTTCCGCTCCACCAGCGCACGGTAATACAGGGCGCGCGCCTTGGGCGTTGAGCCCTCGGGCGCAAGCTTGAGCGCCCGTTGCAAGCTGGGCAGGGCATCAGAGTACTTTTCCCATTGAATCTGGGCTATGGCGACATTGGTGTACGCGTCCGGGTAGTCAGGCCGCAGTTTAGCGACGTGCTCGAAAGCCGCCACGCCGGCTGCATACTGCTGCGCATCAAGCAGTGCAATGCCGTAGTTATTCCACCGCATCCAGGGTTTGTTTTCTACGGCGGTCGGCGCGACCGGCTTGTTTTCGCCCGCGTACAGCGTCCGAGACGTACTCACCATATCCACGATGGGCTGGTCGTAGTGTTTGCCGTCCTTTTGACCGGTGGCAAAGTCAATGAAGTGCGGCGCGAAGCGGCGGTACTTCACCGTAGCCGTCACGGTCACGGCGCCCTCCATCTGTGGCGGGAGCGTGAAGCCATAGCGGATCAGCTGTGAGCGGCCAGACTGGATTGTGTTGTTGTACGCCACCACGCGGTTGTTCCACACTTCGTGGTGCAGGTTTACGCCTCCCTGCTTGTTGATGAGCCGGTTTGTGAAGCTGTGCGCAGCCGGGTCCACGTCGTTGTTAGGCTCAATGGCGCCGCTCTCGGCGAGTGTCCTGCCTTGCGCATCCTTGACCGTGAGCGCAACCCAGCTTTCATACATATCGCGCTGCTCGGGCACATGGCTGTGCGCGTTGCCCTTACTCTGGATTACCACCGAAAGCGTGACATATTGGCCCGGAGTAAGCGTGTAGCTCGACCCGCCTAGCGGAGCGACCAAGGCAGGCTGTGCGGGTGTGCCGGTGAGCGCGATGGTCTTCATCTCAGGCGTTGAAGGAGCTTTGGCCTCGAGTCCGAAGATGTCGACGTTGAAAACGCTGTTCTGGAGGAACTTGACCACGGCCTCAGCCTGGTCAGGGTACTTGTAATACTGCGGCACTACCGTATTCGCACCCAGCCAGCGGTGCGAAGCAAGCGTGCCGTGCTTCGCGCCGGGGTCCGCGCCCTTCAAAGGGTCGCGCTGCATATGGCAGGTCTGGCAGGTTGACACCGAATCTTTCACGTAAAACGGCAGCGGCGACTGCTTCGCGAACGAGGAGTTTTGCCACTCGTCATACAGCGAGATCGCGCGCTGCCACTTGTAGCCGTTCAGGGTCTGCGGCAGCGCGGCCTTGTGGCAGCTCGCGCAGAACTCCGCAGAGCGATAGAACGGCTTCATGACCGCGGCGCTATGGCGGTCTAAGTGAGCCAGAATTTCTCCATCTGTCACCTGCCTGCGGATAGGCAGGCCCGCTTCATCGACCAGCACCGCCGGGACCGCCATAGTGAAAGAGCCCGTACCCCGTGTGTCCCCCTTCTGGATGGAGTGGCAGACCATGCAGGTCACGCCGTCCTGGTCGTAAGGCCGCTTGAGCGGCTTGCCCTCCGTGAGCGCCCCGGCCATGGTCGCGACCGGGTCATGGCAGCCCTCACAATGCCGGGTAAAGCCGACGCCTTTTTCGGCGGTCAGCAAACCCACATTCTTCAGGTACCAGGGCGCTCGGTTACTGTTCGAGTGGGCCGACTCGCGCCATTGCTTATGTGCTTCCTGATGGCAATGTCCGCAGTAGGCGGCCGTGGGTACGCCCGCAGGGTCGAGAAACTGCCCTGTATCGGTTACGGCGTTCGACGGGTAAAATGGGTGATCCTTGCCGTACAGGTAGTTGTAGGTCGCCCCAATACGAGCCGAGTACTCCTGCCGTTTCTGCGCGTCCGCATCCGGCTCGCTTGCTGCGCGCACTACCGAACCTTTGCCGCCCCATGAGGCGGCCGCTAAAAGCCAGCAGAGCGAGAGGGCGGCGAAAAGAGCGCATGATGCGAGAAAACCCGACTTGGTTGGGCGCATCGGCATGTCTGCGGTAACAGCGGAATCATAGCCCATCGTACGAGTCCTTGTCAGCCCTTTCCAGCCTGCATTCCGAATCGGAAACAGGTTTGGAAATCGTCAAAGGTTCGCAATCAGGAACTGGCAGGCTACAGTGCAAGTAACTTTTAAGATTGGATAGTAGTAACTTATGGTAATCCGATTATCAGGCGTAGTGGAGAAAGAAGATATGGTGGTGCTCACATGTAACCCCGGGTGATGCCATGCGCCGTACTTTCTCCTTGCAATGGATTCTGATTCTTCTTTCTTTAGCTGCCCAGCCTTTCCAAAACGCTCTTGCTCAGTCCGATCCCGCAAAAAACTACTTGACTTACCAAGGGGACAGGGGAAGAACGGGATGGATAGCGAATGAAACCACTCTTACTCCAGACCTGATGAAAAGAGGGAGTTTCGGGCCTGCCTGGGATTCGCCGCAGTTTGACAGCACGGTGATTGGTTCGACGACTTACTTGCCGAAGATGTACGCCAGCCCGCTCTATGTAGACAGCGTACCCTTGTCGAGCGGTACGTATGCGGGGCGAAGCTTGAGCGCGGTGATTGCCGCGACAAGCAACGGCTTCATATATGCCGTAAATGCGTTCCCGGCCGCGGGAGTACCGGCCGGCGCTATTCTCTGGAAGAACAGGCTGACCAATCCCGAGGTGGTGCTAACGTTGGACGGAGGTGTGCCGATGGGGGTCCTGGGCACCCCTGTGGTGGACGTTTCAGATACCCCGGCTCGCGTGTATGTGGCCTCGGACGACGCCGTTGCCGGTTGGCGCGTCTTTGCCCTCGACCTTACATCGGGGCAGGTGCTGCCGGGCTGGCCGCTCAACATCAACAACGCCACGCTGAGCGCAGTCAATCGCAACGGGCCGACCACGTTCCAGCCCTCCTCGGCAATGAGCCAGAGAGGTGCCTTGAACTTAAGCTCGGATGGGTCGACTTTGTACGTTCCCTTTGGCGGCTACTCGGACGGAGGTGCAGGTTGGATGGTCGCGGTCGACACCCAGGGAGCCAAACTGGCCGGCGCGTTCGCGGGCGCGCCCTCCTCAGTGGCTTTCGCCAACGGAGGCATGTGGGCTGCTGCCGGACCGACGATCGATGCGAACGGGTACGTGTACTCGACAGCCGGCAATGGCACAACAGCGAACGAAACGACGCCCCACTACTGGGGTCAGTCGCTGCTGCAGTGGAGCCCGACCAATGTGCTCAGCCTTACAGGGACCTACACGCCTTTCAACTACTGCCAGCAGGATGAGAACGACACCGACATGTCCGGAAGTTCCGCGACCGTCCTTCCCGACCTCGGCTCCGCGAACACAAAGACGCCTCATCTGCTGGCCATCGGGGGCAAGCAGGGAAACCTATACCTGCTCGACCGCGATCACCTCCCCGGCAGCCTGGCGGTCCGACAGGGCTGCAGCGCGCAGTCCAGCAGCGACCGATCGCTGCTCCCGCCTACCGGCCAGCCCCAGTTCAATGGCGCGCTCGGACCGCTTAATGTGTTCGGGCCCTATTCGGACCAGTACACAAACCTCGATTACGGTAAGAGCAGATCTACGCCGGCTTACTTCAGGGGCGCAGATAACACCAACTACCTTTTTGCGACTGGATCGACAAAGCAGGCTGTGAACTCGCAGACATCGGTTCCACCCGACATCGCGCGTTTGAAAATTGTCTTGAACCCAGGACAGCCTGCCTATCTTTCCACGGACTTGCTACAGAACTCGACCACAATGGTTTCACCCGGCTCCCCGCTGATTACCAGCAACGGTTCGAGCAATCCAGTGGTCTGGGTGCTGGCCGCCAACGTGACCCGCACGCAGAATCTCCTGGATCCAGCTGCGCCGCATCCGATTCTTTACGCGTTCGACCAGAACTTGAACCTCCTTTGGAACAGTGCACAAAGCCAGCTGAACGCCGGTGGCAAATATATGGCACCTGCAATTGCACGCGGTATGGTTTTCGTGGGGACTGACCGTATCCAGGCCTTTGGAACAACGCCGACGGCGGTACCGGGAAACGAAATAGCGATCAACTCCGGCGGGAACCAGACCGATATCTTCGTCGCCGATATGGATTTCGCAGGAGGACACTCTGACTTTGACGGAACCGTGGTGGACACCAGCCTTGCGCAAAATGCAGCTCCCGTGGCAGTTTACCAGACGAGGCGCACCGGGAGCAACGGCGTCGGCTTTTCCTATGTCGTGCCCGGCTTGAACCCTGGCGGGGGCTATACCGTCCGGCTGCACTTTACCGAGCCGCTGTGGAAAGCGCCGGGGCAAAGGATATTCAACGTGGCGATTCAGGGCGTGCTCGTCCTGCCCGATTTCGACATCTTCCAGTCCATGGGCGGCCCGTATCGTGCTGCGGTGCGGGAGTTCCCGGCCGTCGCCGACAGCAGCGGGAAAATCACCATCGATTACCGGTACGGGGCTGCGGGAAATCCGCTTTCGAGCGGGCTGGAAGTAATTCCGGCAACTCTTCCCGCAAGCGCGATAAACATGGCGCAAACGGGCACCCTTATCGCGAAAGTCCTGGCACCGACAGGTGGAGGAAATAGAAATCTGGAGGTAATTCGCGACGGCGACTTTCCCCCTGTAGGCTCGAGCGACTCATCCCGGCAGTACGACTCCTACAGTGGTGGCGCTCCGTCGAATGTCGACTGGATCGGCTACCAGTACTCGTCCGCGCATACCTTTGAGAAGGTCGTCTTCCAGGAAGGAAAAAACTTCGTGGACGGCGGCTGGTTCAACGGAGGAACAATCCAGGTACGCCAGGCAGACAATTGGGTGAGCGTTTCCAACCTACAGATCACTCCGGCTTATCCGCCCAATGATGGAATCAGCTTTGAAACGTATACCCTGACCTTTACTCCGGTCTCCGGAGATGCGGTTCGGATTATCGGCGTGCCTGGGGGGTCGGCGTACTTCATCTCGGTAGGGGAGCTTCAGGTATACGGGCGCTAGCCAGATTCCGCCCTCGAGGGGATCCGTCCGGGTGCTTGTCTGCGTGCACGGCGCCACTGCGCGCTGCCGAAGACGGGCAAAGCAGGCGTTCGTGGTTTTATCCTCCAGGCAGATTCCGCAAGGAGTGCATGCTGGGCTACCATGGCTGCTATGCTGAAACGTTTCTCGCTCCTCCTCCCTGCTGTTCTCGCCGCGTTTTCAGTTCCCTCATCCGCTCAGGCGCAGGTGCCAAACCAGGCTCCCTTAAAGGTCGCCATTGTAGGGCTGGTGCATGGGCATGTGCTGGGCTGGTTTCAGCAGCTTTCGCAACATCCGGAGATACAACTGGTGGGTGTATCCGAGCCGGATGCGGCGCTGCGGGAGCGCTACAGCTCGAAATTCCACCTTGCGCCGTCGCTGTTTTACGCGACGGAGGCGGACATGCTCGCACACACGCAGCCGCAGGCGGTGCTCGTGTACACCTCCATCGCGGAGCATCGCATTGCGATCGAGGAGGCGGCGAAGAAGCACATCGGGTCCATGGTCGAAAAACCTTTAAGCACCACGCTGGCCGATGCGCTCGCGATCCAAAAGGCCTCGCAACAGTACAACGTGCCGGTGCTGGTGAACTACGAAACAACCTGGTATGCCTCCAACACAGCCGCCGCAAAGCTGCTGTGGAGCGGGCAGATCGGCGACCTGCGCAAGCTGGTCGTGCACGACGGCCATAACGGGCCGAAGGAGATCGGCGTCGGGCCGGAGTTCCTGGGCTGGCTCACGGACCCTGTGGGCAACGGCGCGGGCGCACTGTTTGACTTCGGTTGCTACGGTGTGGACTTGGCGACCTGGCTGATGCATGGCGAAGCCCCGCTGACGGTAACGGCGGTGACCCAGCAGATCAAGCCGCAGGTATACCCCAAAGTCGACGACGAGGGAACCATCATCCTGACCTACCCGCACGCACAGGCGATTGTCCAGGGCTCATGGAACTGGCCCTTCCAGCGCAAGGACATGGAGGTGTACGGGGCCAAAGGTTATGTCGACACGGTCGCGCTCGATGGATTGCGCATCCGTTTGCCGGGGCAGGAAGCGGAGCATACAGAAGCCGCGCCGCCGCTCAATGCCCCGAATGACACCCCGCTGCACTACCTGTCCGCTGTTCTACGCGGCGAGGTCACCCCAAAAGGAGACCTGAACTCACTGGACACCAACATCACGGTCATGCGAATTCTAGACGCGGCGCGGGAGTCGGCGAAGACGGGGAGAACGATCAAGCTGAGCGAGCATACAGAAGCCAAGTGAGCAATAATTTGATGGAAAGCCTCAAACGCTGCACGAGTTCTGCCCGCGTGAGGGCAGGAAGTTGTAAGTACCATCATCGTACCCCGAGTACGTGGAGGTGAAAGTGTAGTACCCATACCACTGGACCGCTCTGAAAGTGCAATTGGTAGAAGGGCTTGCGAGATCGGCGGTACATGCGTTATACACTGTGCTTCCAGTGCTATTGAAAGTGTAGGTTGCGCTGAAAATGCCACCATCTGGTTGTTTTTGATATGGATCGTTCGAATACACTCCGTAAGCAAACGTCAGCTTCACGAAGGCTCGACTGAGCCTTTCGAGCAGTTCACGGAAACGTACGTTTGAATTGGAATCGAGGCAAGAGCAGTAATTGGCTGATCAAAGCTGCCTATGATCAGAACGAGAGTAGCTGACGTTGTAGAGCAGAGCAGACGCTGGATACGCATTGGGGCCCCTTATATATTGAGTTCTTAGTTCTCATGCTGATACGGTCGATTCTGAGATATATGTCATCCATCTAACACTCAAAACGAGAAACGCCCCTGAACCTCGACCGTTCGTGAGCCGAGTGCATTCGTAGTTTGGCCGAAGGCTGGGTTTGAAGAGAAAGTGCCATCTCCATTGCTGCTTTCTATGACGTCGTTGATAGATCCGCCGCTATGCACACCACCGCCAGCCAGATTCAACCGGTTATAGATGTTGTAGGCATTCGCGCGAAGCTCAAACTGACCGCTCTCGCCCAAAACCTTGTTCTTCGGCAGGCCGAACGCCTTGGAAAGGGTCATGTCTGCGTCGATGTAGTTTGGCCCGTTCAGCGAATTACGCTGCACCCCCGGCGCCTGCGGCAGGGCGCCCACGGCGGGAAACTGCGGGCCCGGCGTGACGTTCGGGATGGTGAAGTACGCAAGCGAACCGCGCTGGTAGTTCACGTTGACCGGGTTGGTGGGATTCAGCGGACCCGACAGGAAAGCGCGGTTGCTGGTGTCGTTGCCGGCGCCGCCGAGATAAGCCGCCGGCCGTAGAAAGCCATAGCCGGAATTGGCATAATAAACGCCATTTCCCGTTTCTGTGTAGACCGGCGTCCACGGAAAACCTGAATGGATATTGAGGATGCCCGAGATGGCCCAGCCGCCAAGTGTCTTCTCAAGCAGGCCATGCCTGCCGGCGAAGAAAACCGGCTCATACACGCCGAAGACCTTGAAGGCATCCGCTACGTTGAAGTCGGAGCGCCCATAGGCAAGCCGGTTGTCATACGGGTAAGGGTCCTCGTAGAAAGGCTGGGAGCTTTCATCCATCGTCTTGCTCCAGGTATATTGCACCTCCGACTGGAACTGGTGCGAGAAGTTATGCCGCAGGGTTGTGATCAGGGCGTTGTAGTTTGAGTTATTGTCGTTGCCGTAAAAGTTGATGTTCTGGAGCGTGGGATTGACCGGGATACCGGCGGCGATAGCCGTCACGTTCTCGTTGTACTGGCGGATAAGGTGCCGGGAAACGCTGCCCTGGTAGCCGATAGTGGTGACCCAATCCTTGGCGAACTGGAACTCGGTGTCGAGCGAGTAGTGGTACGTGTAGTTGGTCGGCAGGCGGCTGGGGTGAGCAGAGACGCTCACCGAGCCGGTGGTCGGCAGGTTGTTCGACCCGAAAGTCGAGATGGCCGCCGGATTGCTGGGATAACCGTAGAATGCGGTAGGGCTGCTCGAAATGTTGTACTGGATATTCGGGTTGTTGGCGGCCGGGGTAGAATCGCCGAACTGCGCGTTCGCGATCAGCGGCGGGTTGTTGGCGCCATTGGCCTGGATGGCAACCTCCTCCTGGTTGAAGGAAAGCCCGTAGCCGCCCCGAAACACGAGCCGACCCTGCTGCGCCGTCGGGCTCCAGGCAAAACCGAGCTGCGGGCTGAAGTTGAGCACCTGCGGATCGTATAGGTTGCCCCCGACGCGAATGGATGCGCCGGTGAGCGCCGCCGTACCCGGGCCTTGCTGGAAGACACCGAGATTGCCCTGCTTCGACGAGATAGGCCCGAAGTAGTTGTAACGGACACCAAGGTTGAGGGTCAGGTTCGGCTTAACCTTCCAGTCGTCCTGCACGAATAGACCGTACAGGTCCGAGCGGATGTCCTGCCGGTTGACTGAAACCGCGCCGGTCAGTGGATTGAAACTGCCGGACTCGCGGTACGGAGCGTCGTTCAGAAAGTCCCACAGATTATGGAAGTAAAAAGCCGGCCGCGCATTGTAGGTCTGGTTATTGAGGTAGTAGAGCCGGGTGACATCGCCGCCGATCCTGAGTGTTTGCCGGTTCAGCACCTTGGTCAGCGTGTCGGAGTAGCCGAAGGTGTGCTGATTCAGGTTCGACGGGCCCGGAGGACCGAAGGTATTCCCGTTGATATTCGTCAGATTTCCGCCGGTGGGCTCCGTGCCGAGCACGTCAATGACGGCGGAGGGCAGCCCGAACGCCGCTTGCGGATTGCTGGTGATCTCGTTCCAGCGAAAACCGGCAAGGTTGGCGCGAGCCTCGTTCAACAGGCTGGGCGAGAAGGTGTGGTCCCAGATGACGGTGTACGCATCATTGACCTGATTGTGGTTCCAAAGATTGGCCGCGCGCACTGGACCGTTGTAGTAGTTCGCCGTTTGCGGCACCCAGTAGATGGAAAAGTTGACCAGGTCGTTCTTGGTCACGTTGAAATCGAGCCGTCCGTTGTATTGCGCTTGAGAAACGCTGTTCGGGTTCACCGTGTTGAGGAAAGAGATGGTTGGGGTATTGCCGAGGCCATTGCCGAGGCCTGGGTTTTGCGTGCTGACCCAGGTGGGGTCGAGCGAGCCGAGGCGGGAGCCGGTGCGTGGCGAACCCAGGTTCAATCCCCCTGCGACGGTGCGGCAGTTGACACCCTCGACCAGACTGATGCTGGCGCAGGTTTGCTGGAGGTTGGCGACCGAGGCAGGCGCTTCGCCTGGGAAACCGAGGAACTGCGACGCGATAGTGCCCTGCGCTGCCAGCCCGGCAAGGGCCGGGGACTCGAACCAGCCCTGGGAAAAGGTACTGGAAGCATTCCGGAGCCCCTCGTAGGCGAAGAAGCCGAAGATGTGGTCCTTCCAAAACGGCCCGCCTATAGAGCCGCCATACTGGTTGAAGCGGCTCTCGTTGCGGTTGACGCCACGCTGGCGCGCCGTGCCGCCGCTGAATGAATTGGGCGTATTAAAGCGCTGGAATGCATTGAGGCCGGGCCGGTCGATCTTAAAAAACGCGCTGCCGTGGACCTGGTTGGTGCCGTTCTTAGTGACGACCTGCAGCTGGGCACTCGAAAAGCGCCCAAGGGAAGCGTCATAGCCGTTTGAGACAATATGGACGTCCTTGACCGAGTCCTCGCTGGGCGTGATGATCGACGCGCCGCCCCATACCGCGCTCACAGTGCTGATGCCGTTAATGGAGATGCCGTTGGTCTCGTTTTGGCCGCCGTTAGCGGAAATCTGCGGGGCGTTTTCGGTTGCGAAAATACCCTGGGTGGCGTTGGAGCCCTGGCGGTTGGAACCGGGCAACGAAAAGGAGCCCCCGCCCGAGCCTTGCGCGCCGTCGCCGAAGGTGCCGGGAGCAAGCTGCGCGAGCTGAAATACATCGCGGCCGTAGGAGGGCAGGTGCTGTATTTGGTTGGCCGTGATCGTACCGCTGATCGTCGCAGTTTCCGTGTCGAGCGCCGTTGCCTCAGAAGCATTGACCGTCACATTGGTAGTTTCGGAGCCGGGCGTCAACGCAATATTGACCGAGTTGGCCTGCTCGGGCACGACCCGAACGTCGTCGAGCTGCTTGCCTTCAAAGCCTTTAGCCTTCACCTCAATCTTGTAAGTGCTGGGCGCGAGCTGGTTAAAGCTGTACACGCCGGCAGCCGAGCTTTGGCGCGTTACCTTCTGGTTTGTTTCAGTGTTGGTAAGCGTTACGGCAGCTCCGGGAACCACCGCGCCCTGGGCATCGGTGACCGTGCCCTGGATGGAAGCGTTGAACTGCGCGCGCGCTGCCGGGGCGCATAGAACGATGGCGCTGGTCGCAGCGGCCCAAACTGCTCGCTGAAGGGTAGTTCTCCTGGTGTCCATCACTGGCTCCTTTAAAGACATTTGCCACTGCAGCTTCTGTTGAGCCGCTTGCGTCCGGTCCGCCCCTCAAAGGGAATGACCCGAGCGATGATAACCCCGACCGGGCATCGTTATGCAAGCTGAAACAAGCAGACCCTGAAGTGCTACCCGGGTAGCCAATGCGCCTGGCCGATAGAACGTTGAACAGACCGCGCGGTGGCCCGCCATTGGCGAGTTTTCGGCGCAAGCTGTTGTTTGCGCAGCTACATACGCTAGAAAACCATTTGCAGACAGGAGGACCAACTCCTGGCTGTGACATAATTCTTCCGGAGCAGCCCATGCAACCCACAAGCGGATTTCAGCTACAGCTGTTTCCTTCCGGACTGAAGTCTGAAAGAAGGAGAATCACTTACCCGGCTGCATCGAAATCGCACACTGGACAAATATTAGGGAGCGGGCTGGTAACTCTTTGTTCTGTATCGGCGTCCTAAACGCTGAATACGTGGAGTAAGCTAAAAGCTATGGCTAACAAACTAGTTCTAGAAGCAATTGACAACGAGATCGCTCGCCTGCAGCAAGCGAGAAATATTTTGGCCGGCGAAGAAGATGAGGACGGCAGCCGCGCAGCGACAAAGCCGGCATCTGCCAAGAAGCGTGTAGGCCGCCCAACAGGCACCAAGCGCGTACTTAGTCCTGAAGCGCGCAAGCGTATTGCGGAAGCACAGAAGAAGCGCTGGGCCACGCAAAAAGCAGGACAGTGACCGGCAGTTTGCTTAAGCTCGAGGTTAGAATACCTACTCTTTCTGTAGGCGTCCTAACCTCATTTAAATAAGCAAGCCTTCACATCAGAAGGTTTAGTGCGCTGTCGGGCGAAGCCAGCGGTTTGAAAGCATTTCCGCCGTTAGGAGTTCTGGTTTTTGTGCCGGGGTTTCGCGTTCGTCTTTTTGCTGCAGCACGGAGCGAACTTTTTCAGCGGACACATACACGGGAGCTGCAGGGACAGGACCACGGAGCGTGACTACGTCGGCGCCTTTTGCCTTGCGGGGTACACTCCTCCGCTCCCTTTGCCGGCGCGCTGCAATACGCTTCGGCTCCGGCTTAGGTTGCGCCTCAATCGGCGATGGGCGGAGAGCCGCGCTGCTTGAAGCATCTTCCACCAGAACTTCTGTCAGCTTCAATGACTCCCTCCTCCCCTTGCTTTCGGAGGTAAGAAGTTCGCGCGCGGCACGGAGACGCCCTAGTTCAGCGTCGAGAATAGCGATAACTTTTGGATAGGACATTACGAATCAAATTGTACCTTGTCCGTGGAACACTTACGATGCCCGGCATAGGAAAGCTGCGGATGGCCTACGCGCATCGCTATCCGCCGCCCAAGTGGCCGAGCGCAATACCGATCGCATAGGTGACTGCACCCTCAACTGCGCCCACAAACGTCATCTCGATCCCACTGCTCCACCAGGAACGGATCGTGATGAACGATTTGGCCGCTCCCACGGCAAAATGCGCGATGAGCGAGATGATGGCCGCAACTATGACGGCACTAATGCCGGACATGAAGAAGAAAGGCACGATCGGAACAAACGCACCCACCGCCGTCGAAATGGCGCCGGACGTTGCCGAAACCCAGGGCCGGCTCAAACCTTCCTCGGTTGTATCAAGCCGCTCGCGCGCGAGCGCCTGCACCAGCCGTTTTTTATCTTTCGCGATGTGCTCGACAAAGCGATCAGCATCCTCGGGGATCAGTCCGCGCACCTGGTAAGTGAGCGAAAGCAGCTCGCGGGCCTCACTTTCATTCAAGGCAACAGCTTCTTCTTCGCGCGCATATTCGGCTTCGTAAATTTCCCGCTCGCTTTTGGCGGCCAGGTACGCGCCCGAACCCATGGAAAGCGCGCTTGCGACCATGCCGGCCAAGCCCGCGATGAGCACGAAGTGGCTGTTGCCGGTGGTCGCGCCGGAAACCCCGGAAACGATGCCGAAGATGGAGCCGAGCCCGTCGTTGACCCCGTAAATGGCATCGCCGATCCAGCTTGCTGTGCGCGGCCGGCCTTTTTCGCGGGCGGCAATCAGCTCGTCGAGCGCGGTCTGGGCCTGCTCGGTGCTCCACTGCGTGCGCGGCGGACGGTTGCGGATCAGGCTGCCCAGGGTGCGGTAGTGTTCTTGCTCATCGGCGATGACCTGTTCGAGAATGGCCAAGCTTTCCCGGTCGCCGAGCTCGCGCAGCTGCTTACCGTACCGGGCTACGTCGCGGCTTTCATCCAGTTCAAGCCGGCGCAGGGCGAGCGCATCGCCACCGATGCGGGTGCTGAGGTCGTTAGCTTCCCCGGTAGAAGAACCCATATAGACGGGCGCCAATCCGCTCAATGCCTTTATGCGTGAGGCCCACAAATCCGCGTGACGCTTTTCGGCGTCCGCGAGCTCGAGCAGAGCGCTCCTTCGGGTCGGGTCATCTTCGCGCCCCGCCAGTGTTTTATATGTATGAAAGCCGGTCATCTCGGTCTGCCAGTTGCTGTGCAGCGCGCGCATGAGGCGGCTTTGTCTTCCGTTTTCTGCCATGCCTTTATTCTTTTGGGGTGCTGGCGCGGGGCAGCTGCCACGCGTTTCCGGATGAGATCAGCGGAACTGGATTGCGCGCAATAACTTGAAAAGAGGCAATGCCGGGGTGCGTGGCGGAGAGTGGGGGATTCGAACCCCCGATAGAGCTTTTGACCCTATAACGGTTTAGCAAACCGCCGCCTTCAGCCACTCGGCCAACTCTCCAGCGTGTGTATGCGGAGTATACCCTGAACCAGCGCATTTCGGCGCCCCTGACTTCCTTGTTGCTGTCCGGATGCATCCCATATTTTGAAGCAGCCTCAACGGCTGGCCGCGACTGCTGCGGCGAGCAAGCTGCAGAAACAAGGAGACGACACATGGCGACACCAACACAGATGAGCGGTACGGCTGTTCTGGGTTACTTCGCGAGCGGACACGAAGCGCACAGCGCGATCAACGCGCTGATTGACGCCGGGTTTGAGCCGACGGAGATTGGCGCGGCTTTTCTTGTCGGCGAGACAAACTCCGCCAATATGAGTGTAGCCGGGGAAGGAAACCGGAGGGCCAACGTAGGAGGCGAGTTGCGGGATGAGCTTGGCACAACCCAGACTGGGCTCCCCCCCCACCACAGCCGTGCAACTGGGGCTGGAGCGGATTCAGACACCTCGTCCATACAATACGCTGCGCTCGGCGGCGGCGCAGGGACGCCGTTTGATGGCGCGAGCCGGCCGGGACCGATCCCCGGGTCAGACATTACACACTCCGGTCTGCCGTCCGAGCTCAAAAGTGAGCTCCCGCACGACAGCGACGTGCGTGCAGGTTCTGCAATGAATACTGCCATGACAAGCGCGGCCGGCGAACGGGAGGGCACTTCCACAATGCGCAGCGGTCTCAACACCCATGCAGACCCCAAGATGACCGCAACTCCTCTACATGAAGGAGGCAGCACAGTGCATGAAAGCTGGGGCGACCGGTTGAAGCATGTGTTCGGCGGCAAGGATGCCCATCGGAGCAGCATTCTAGCGAAGGCCGGGAAAGACGATCTCCAGGCGGAGATGCGGAGGGACGCGCAGGATTTTGGGACCGGAGAAGGCCACCTGGACCTTTCTACCTCATCGGCACACCGGTATTCACAGTCCGCTTTCGAGCAGTCCTTCTCCAGTTACGGCATACAGTCCGAGCATGCGCGGCACTTTTCACGCAGCGTCGGCAAGAGCGGCGCTATTGTCACCGTGCACACTTCGGCGCGCATCGGGGAAGCCGAGCGCATTTTTGAGGCACATGGCGGTAGCGTGCGCGCCGCGGAAACAGGGGATGTCAATGGCAACTTCGCGGATGAAGGCGATGTCGAGGTGTTCGGCACAATCGGCCGCGACTACCCCGGCTACCTGAAGTAAATCTGCTATACCTGCCTGTGCGCGGCGTTTCCCGTGAACGCCGCGAGCATGGAGGCCTTTCGTAAAAGTAGAGCCACAGCAGGGTTCCAGGCGGTTACGTTTACTCCCTCTTGCGGCGGCCACATTTTTTATGGTTTCCGGCGGTCCTTACGGGATCGAGGATATTCTCGGCGGCGCAGGCTATGGCGGAGCGCTGCTAATTCTGCTTACTTTGCCGTTTATCTGGACTCTGCCAACCACTCTGATGATTGGTGAGTTGGCGAGCGCGTTACCACACGAAGGCGGCTTTTATGTGTGGGTGCGTCGTGCTCTGGGCCCATTTTGGGGCTTCCAGGAGGCTTGGTTGTCGCTGACGGCCAGCGTCTTCGACATGGCCATTTACCCAACCCTGTTTACGCTTTACCTGGGCCGCCTGAGTCCGAGACTGACGGCGGGCTGGCATGCTCTGGGATGGGAACTGGCGCTCATCGCCGGCTGTTGTGCATGGAACTTGCTGGGCGCCCCAGCAATCGGTGCGGGCTCTGCATGGATGTTTGCGTTGCTGCTCACGCCGTTCGTGCTGCTGGTGGGCTTTGCTGTCCACCACGGGTTGCAGCACCCCACGCCGGATGCCTGGACAACGCATCGGGCTGGGGGCGGTTTCGGCACAGCGGTGCTGGTCGGGATGTGGAACTACATGGGTTGGGACAATGCCTCGACGATTGCGCAGGAGGTTGAGCACCCGGCACGCACCTACCCCATCGCGATGCTGCTCGCAAGCAGCGTGGTTGCGCTCACCTATATTGTCCCGCTCGCGGCGATAGCCTTTGCGGGCGTTCCTTTGGTACAGTTTATGACCGGCGCGTGGGTGGAGGTAGCGCGCTCGCTGGCCGGGCCTTGGTTGGGCGTACTTGTTGTCCTCGGCGGAATGTTGAATGGCGCAGGCATCTTCAATGCGCTCACTCTTTCCTATACGCGATTGCCGATGGTCCTGGCCGAAGAAGGCCTGCTGCCGGGCGCGCTCGCACGGCGCAACCGTCGAGGGGCGCCTACAGCAGCTATCCTGGCATGCGGTGTGGCCTGGGCGCTTGCTTTGGGCGCAAAGTACGAACGGCTGGTTTCGATCGACCTCGTTCTGTATGGGTCGAGTTTAATTCTCGAATTCGTGGCTCTCCTCGTATTACGCGTGCGAGAGCCCGCTCTGCCGCGACCGTTTCGGATGGGACCGCTGCCTGTGGCCGCACTCATTTCCGCTCTGCCGGTAGCGCTGGTGCTGTACGCCTTGTGGCTTGCACGGGGAGAGCGGGTAGCGGGCCTGCCGGCGCTCGGTTTCGGCTCCTTGGTGGCGCTGGCAGGCGTGGGCGTCTACTCTTTAGTACGTCGGGGCTAACTGTTCTTGTTGGCTAGAAAATTCTCAGCTGCCGCCGTCACGCGCTCCTTGGCGTATGCGGCATCATGCCAACCGTGTACTTCAACGCGCTTTCCTTCAAGATCCTTGTAGATCGAGAAAAAATGCGTGATCTCGCGCAAGAGGTGAGGGTAGATCTGCGTGAAGTCGTTCACCTCGGCGAAGCGTGGGTTGTTCTTGCCGACCGCGAGAATCTTTTCATCGAGCACGCCCTGGTCCAGCATTTCAAGCACACCGATGGGCCGCACCTGCGACAGACAGCCGCAAAAGGTCGGCTCATCCACCATGACCAGCACATCGAGCGGATCGCCATCCTCGCTCAGCGTGGAAGGGATAAAGCCGTAGTCGCCGGGATAGTGCACGGGCGAGTACAGGTTGCGGTCGAGCTTGAACACATGGAGCTCTTTGTCGTACTCGTACTTGTTCACGCCGTCTGCCGGAATTTCAATCACTGCATTGACTACGTCCGGACTTTTTTCACCGATCGGAAGTTCCAGATAGTTGACCATTGCGTTCCTGTCTTTTCTTAAATTCGCCGTTTTATTCGGCCTGTTCGAGGGATGGACGACGGCTCCACGCCGCACACTCCGTTTATAATCGGCCACGATGAAGGCTCATGTCTACGTTGTCTCGAAACGGACAGTGCTCGACCCGCAGGGCCAAGCCATCCAAAAGGCGCTGCGCAAGCTCGGCCATGCTGGGGTCACCGACGTCCGGCAGGGAAAGTATTTCATTCTCACGCTTGCCGACGCGCTCGACATTGCGAGCGCTCACGCGGAAGTGGAGCGCATCGCTTCCGAGGTGCTGACCAATCCTGTGGTTGAAGAATTTTCGTTTCGAATCGAGAAAACGGCAGGCTAGGTGGTTCCGTT
The DNA here is from genome assembly GCA_964247895.1 of uncultured Acidobacteriaceae bacterium. Classification (GTDB taxonomy): domain Bacteria; phylum Acidobacteriota; class Terriglobia; order Terriglobales; family Acidobacteriaceae; genus EB88. The sequence continues at coordinate 59,651 of CAXTWG010000003.1, read as the reverse complement.
TTGGGGCGAGCAGCGCTTTCCTGGCTGCAACCGCGTATGCGGGTCCGGTAACCGGCTCTAGAATAGCCCCATGTGCGGCATCGTTGGATATGTAGGTTCGCAGCCCGTAGTTCCCATAATTCTCGAAGGCCTGCGCCGTTTGGAATACCGCGGCTATGATTCGGCGGGGATCGCGGTCGGTTTTTCGGATCGTCACACTCTGGAGTTGCGGCGTGCGCCCGGCAAGTTGCGCAACCTTGAGGAAGCGATCCGCGAGCACCCGATCGACGGTGGCTCATACGGAATCGGCCACACACGCTGGGCTACCCATGGGCGGCCCACAGAGGAAAACGCGCACCCGCACCGGGATTGCTCAGGGCGCCTGGTCGTGGTCCATAACGGAATTGTTGAAAACTACCTCCGGCTCAAGGCTCAGCTGCATGCGCAGGGACACTGCTTTTTGACCCAAACGGATACGGAGGTCATCGCGCACCTCATTGAGCAGCAAAAGATGGACGGCGCCGATACATTGCCGGAAGCGGTGCGGCGCGCGGCAAAACAACTGACCGGGGCTTTCGCCATCTCCGTTATCTCCGCAGACGCGCCGGACATGATCGTTGTCGCGCGCATGGGTCCGCCGGCGGTGATCGGCATAGGCGTCTCGAACGGTGGAAGCAGCGAGTTTTTCGTCGCCTCCGATGTCCCCGGTATCCTCCACCACACACGGGAGTTTGTCTTCCTTGCCGACGGGGACCTGGCAGTTCTCACGCCGGCAGGTGTCACCATCACCGACTTTGACAGCGTGCCCGTGAAGCGGCCCATTACCCGTGTTATCTGGGACCCGATCCAGGCGGAAAAGGGCGGCTACAGGCACTTCATGCTCAAGGAGATCTTTGAGCAGCCGCGCTCGGTACGCGATACTACCCTGGGCCGCGTTTCACTTGAAACCGGGCAGGTGTTTCTCGACCCGATGGAGATCGCGCCGGAGGAGTTTCGGGCAGCGACGCGGCTCAACATTGCCGCTTGCGGCACCAGTTGGCACGCCGCGCTTGCAGGGAAATTTATGATCGAGCGGCTGGCGCGCCTGCCGGTCGAGGTAGATTACGCGAGCGAGTACCGCTACCGCGATCCCATCCCGAACCCCACAGCGCTCGGCTTGCTCATTACGCAGTCCGGCGAGACTGCGGATACCCTTGCCGCGCAACGCGAAATGGCCGCTAAAGGCTCGAAAACGATTGCGATCTGCAATGTGGTCGGCGCGGCGGTCGCGCGTGAAGCCCAGGGCGTGCTCTACACGCACGCGGGCCCGGAGATTGGGGTCGCCTCTACCAAGGCCTTTACGGCGCAGCTGACGGCATTGTTCGTGCTCGCACTGCACCTTGCCCAGGTACGCGGAACTGTGGCGGATGCCGCAAGTCTCAGGCTTGTCGGCGAGCTCGCTTTGCTGCCAGGCAAAATCGAAGCGATCCTCCGAACAGTCGACGCGCAGTGCGAGCAGTTGGCCAGGATGTACGCCGGCGCGAGCGATTTTTTATTCCTAGGCCGCGGCATCCATTACCCCATCGCCCTTGAAGGAGCGCTCAAGCTTAAGGAAATCTCCTATATCCATGCAGAAGGCTACCCGGCGGGCGAGATGAAGCACGGACCTAATGCTTTGATCGACGAGCGGCTGCCAGTGGTCGCGCTCGCAACCCGCGATACCAACGATCCCGGCTCTATGATCCGTTACGAGAAGTCACTCTCCAATATCCAGGAGGTCACAGCCCGCTCGGGCAAGGTAATCGCGATCACAACCGAAGCAGACGACCGGGAGGAGGACGAAGCGGCAGCAGCGCTTGCGGGGCTGGTCGACCATGTCATTGCAATTCCTCCAGCACCGGAGCTGTTGCTGCCTGTGCTGGAGGTGGTGCCGCTCCAATTGCTGGCCTACCATATCGCCGTGCGCCGTGGCTGCGATGTGGACCAGCCGCGAAACCTTGCAAAATCGGTGACGGTGGAGTAAGCGACGGCACCCGAGGTCACGCATCTAAGGTATTACTGAACCGCTCTGCTGATTTTTTTGAAGGAGAACGCATGCGTCCAAACATTTCCGCTTCCACCCTTACCATCGCGAGCCTGTTTCTAACGGCTGGCGCCGTGGAAGCTCAGTCCGCCCAGCCTGTGCTGACCGGCCAAAGCGCCTTTACCGACACGACCAAAGAGCACCCTGGGGTCGCGCGCCAAATTACTGTGGCCGACCTGCCGCAACCTTACGCCACCCCCGGCGTCGATGCGGGGTCAGAGAAAATTCCGCGTCCGGCGAACGCGTGGCCGCAAGCCCCTTCCGGCTTTACCGTAACCCAGTACACCACGGGGCTCGACCAGCCCCGCCTCATTCGCACCGCGCCAAACGGAGACTTATTTGTTGCGCTCTCCTACAGTAATAAAGTCATGGTGTTCCGCGGCGTCGGCGCAGACGGCAAGCCGCAGCAGGTCGGCGTCTTCGCCGATAATCTCAACCTCCCCTTCGGGATTCGCTTTTACCCTGCCGGCCCCAACCCAAAGTATGTCTATATCGGCAATACTGACGCGGTCGTCCGTTTTCCATATAAGAACGGCGACCTGAAGGCTTCAGGCCCCGCCCAGCCTTTGGCAGACCTGCCCGGCGGCGGAAAGCTACGCGGCGGCGGCCATTGGACGCGGGATATCGCTTTCACCGAAGACAGCCAGCATATGCTCGTTTCTGTCGGTTCGCACTCCAACATCGACGACCCGGATACGCACCCTGAGGAAGAGCACCGTGCCGACGTGCTCGAGTTTACTCCCGATGGCAAATTCGAGAAGGTCTACGCTTCCGGCATCCGCAACTGTGTGGGTGAAGCCATTCAGCCCGGCACCGGCGCGCTGTGGTGCTCCACCAATGAGCGCGACAACCTTGGCGACAACCTAGTTCCGGACTACATCACCCATATTCAGGAAGGCGGCTTTTACGGCTGGCCCTGGTTCTACATGGGCGGCCCGACCGGCGGTCATCAAGATCCGCGCCACGAAGGGAAGCATCCCGAGCTCCAGGCCAAGGTAATTACTCCCGACGTGCTGCTTCAACCGCATTTCGCCTCGCTCGAGATGACCTTCTACGAGGGTTCTTCATTCCCCTCACAGTACAAAGGCTCTATCTTCGCGGCGGAGCACGGATCGTGGAACAAGTCGCATCGCGCAGGATACGAGGTTATTATGGCGCCGATCGAGAACGGCAAGGCTGCCGGTACGTTTCAAGACTTCCTTACCGGTTTTGTGACTCCGGAGGGCAAGGTTTGGGGCAGGCCCGTGGGCGTCACCGTGGCTAAGGACGGATCGCTGTTTGTGACAGATGACGGTTCAGGCTCGATTTGGCACGTCAGCTACACCGGCGCAGCGGCGACGGCACCCAGCACCGGGAACTAGTCCTACCTTATTCTGAACTAAAAGGGCGGTCCGTTTTGGGCCGTCTTTGCCGTATTAACTTCTTTGTTCCTTCCGACTTACACCAGCTATGCGCTGCTTTCTGTACGTTCAATTCATATCGCATGGCTGTACAGGTTCCAGCTTTGCGGGTTGCTGAGATCGGCAAAGGGAGATCGGGTCCGAGCCGCCGTTGAAGTCCGGCACGGTAAACCGCCTGTAAGTGGAGTCTTAGGAGCGCGCCCCCGAGTAGTCCAGGCTCGACTCCTGATCGCGTAGCTTGTATAACGGACCCGCTTGTTCTCAGGCAGTCTGACCCCGACTTTCTAGCGCTCTCGTTTTGTTCCGATCGCGCCACCGGACGGCGGCGTTGAAATGCTACTGAATCTATCCGGATGATTCTGAATGGGGCTTTCAGGAAAAGTCCTGGCCCTCTCCGGAACAGGTGGATTCTCACAGCTTGAAACCTCGATCAGGAGGGGCCAGCCAATACTTCGGTAGTTTAATGTCGGTGAGAGCTTCCTGGCTACTTTCCGAATCCATGCGGCACAGTCATTCAGTCGACTAACTGGAAGGCTTTAAGATGGCTTAACAGCATGCCCATATCAATGGGCTTCGTCATATAAGCATCGCAGAGTAATTTGAAAGAGTGAAACACTTCCTTGGTGTCGTTGACTCCTGTTGTCATAATTATTTTCACTCCTCGAGTGGAGAGAATACCGCGTTTTTCCTCCATATCTCTTAAATGCTTGACAACCTCCTTACCGTTCAAGCCGGGCATCATGATATCCACGCACACCAAATCGTAATCTGATGCCTGGGACAATACCGTCCCGAACGCACTGAGTGCCTCCTCGCCATTAGCGGCCGTATGACATTCTCCGTAGCGCGCGAGGAAAGTCTGAAGCAGGAGCCGGCTAGTAAAGTCATCCTCAACGATAAGCGATTTCATGGTGTCACTGCTCCTCTATAACGTAGTTGTGATCTGAGCCACCCAGTATTTGCTAGCTCTTCTGTAAATTGTTTGAAGGCTTCAGCTGCGCTCGACATAAGCTGGCCACAATCATCGAGTCGCTCGGTCTCCGCTGCCATTTCCATAGCAAGGGCGATGGTAGATAAGCGGATCGCCGAAACCGATGCCGCCGCGCCTTTCAGGGCATGTGCGTGCAAGCGAACACCTGCTCCATCCTGCCCAGCTCTGCACTTCTCCAGTATCGCGAGTTGGGATGGGCAGTCTCCAACAAATCCCTCGATGACCAGTTCAGCTAAATCCCTGTCGTCCATAAGCCTCTTGAGCAGAGCTCGCCCATCAAAGACGGCTATCGTCGACGTGGGCTGATCAACAGCAGGAGCAAACCCTAGATCATTACTGATACCTTGAACGCTCGGGCGATGCTCCCTAAGTACTCGCGCAAGCCGCTGAAGATCGAGAGGCTTTGAAAGAAAGTAATCCATCCCGGCACTTAGGCATAGCTCGCGATGAGCCGACATCGCATGGGCTGTCAGAGCAATAATAGGAATATGCGGAATACCTAGACTGCGAATGCGTCGGGTTGCTTCGTAGCCATCCATGGTCGGCATTTCGCAATCCATCAAAATCATGTCGTACTGACTTTGCCGCATCGCCTCTATTGCTTCAGCGCCATTGCTGACAGCTTCGGCTTGGTAGCCGAGCTTTCGGAGTTGTGCCATAATCACGAGGCGATTTGTTGGATTGTCCTCTGCTACTAAAATACGACATCGCTCCGCGCGTACTGTGTCGCATTCTGCCTCTGTAAGTTCGATAGTCTTCCTCCCCCCAGTATGCGACGGATGTGCCTTAACCTCATTTGGAGGAGATTTCTTCGCGACGGGCAACTGCATCAGCACCAAGGGCGCAGCGATGTTCTCCACCACGACTGTGAACCAGAATGTGGAGCCTTGGCCTTCTTGGCTTTGTATTCCGATCTCTCCCCCCATGAGGTCGACAAGACGCTTGCAGATGACGAGCCCCAGCCCGGAGCCTCCGTATTTGCGCGTCGTCGATGAGTCGGCTTGAACGAACGGCTCGAATAACTTCTGCATCTGATCCGGCCTCATGCCAATACCGGAGTCTGCGACCGAGAAGCGAAGCGTCAAGCAATTACCTTCATTGGCTAGGGTATCTACATGTAGACCAACGCTACCCTGCTCAGTAAACTTAATTGCGTTCGAGATAAGATTGTTCAATATCTGCCGCAAACGACCAGGATCTCCGCACAAACGTGCTGGCACTTCTGGCGCTACCCTCAACGTGAAAGTGAGTCCTTTGGCGCAAGCTTGAATGCGCCACATACCGACGACATCATCCACAGTAGCAGCCAAATTGAAGTTCAGCTTCTCAAGAACAGTTTTACCCGCTTCAATCTTGGAGAGATCTAGGATATCGTCTAGGAGCGCTAGGAGTGTTCTGCCGCTGCTGTGAGCGATCTCGGCATAGTGCTGCTGTTCTGGAGTAAGGTGCGTACTCGACAGCAGCTGAATCATCCCGAGAACGCCGTTCATAGGCGTCCGGATTTCGTGGCTAATGTTGCTCAGAAAATCTGTTTTTGCCTGGCTGGCTACCAAGTCTGCCTTTTCGCGGCGCTTCCTCTCCGTCACATCTTTAAAAACGACAACTGCTCCTGCGTCACGTCCGCTGAGCAGGATCGGCGTGGCGGTGCATTCCACTGAAAACCCAGTTCCGTCTTTCCGCCAGAAGGCTTCATCGTCGGTGTGGACCCGGCCACTGCTCGTAGTCTTTAGCAGAGCACAATCCTCTATTGGGTAAGGGGTGCCATCTGGATACGAATGGTGAATGAGTGAATGCGGAGATTTCCCGATGAGTTCTTCGGCCTTCCACCCGGTCAAGGCTTCCGCAGCAGGATTCCAGAACGTAATTAAGCCTTCTGCATCGACGCCGTAAATACCTTCACCGGCGGCCTCCAAAATGAGGTTTGCACGCCCTATCTCCCCTTCGGGGCGAAGCGTCATCGCGGCGCTCTTTGTCCTATCCTTTAGGGTTCCAAAGACCTCTGTCACAGTCTCTCCTCCGGCGCAATGAGCTTGTAGCCAAGCGCCCACTCGCCGAGCTCTTGGTCGAGCAACTCGCCTATCGGCTTCTGCAGCAGTAAGGCCGTTTTACGCGGCAGCGAGGCAAGTATCGTTAATAGCTGCCAAGCGGCATCTTCTATGTAGAAGATCTCATCGAGCCTTGCTCCGCAGCGCATTGTTTGACCCTAACGCGCGCTCAGCAATCGGCTTCAAGCTCTGCACGAAACTGTGCGGAGCAGTCCCGCTCTATTGACAGCGACAGAATCGAAAAAGAAGAGAAACGCGACTCGCCTGTAGAAGCGGTCTCATAAATAGTTTTTATGGCTCCGGCGAACTGTTTGAGACCCGCCGTGGAGCGAGTCTCATTCGGGGCTTCACCCGAGCTTGCGGGTTTATGAGACCGCTTGTAGTCTCCATTCTTCGCAACTTCGCGATCCGCATATGAAATTCCTGTAGGACAAACCTGCACGATAACTTGGGCGTCGAACATAAAAGGGAGCCTCCATCGGCGATACGTTCCAATGCGCCGGTCTAAGCTTGAGAGTGCTCATAATTGAGCAAAGACCGTGAACCTGCCGCCCTGATAATCATCAATCGAGACATCAAAGTCGGTTTTGCGATCAGGTTTTTGCAGCAGTTGCGCATCGAAGTTGTCGAAGTACACAAGGTCTGCTGCCATCCTTTTGAACACCGCTCGACCCTCATTCGTAACTAGGGTTGCAGAGATGTTGAGGACCTCGTGAATTGCGTCACGGAGGATTTCGTCAAGCGGAGTCGACCCAAGTCGCTCTTTTACGGCGTCATCCGGAAGGCCCACAAGGGCACCGGCAAATGAGGCCAGAAGTGGCAGATCCGACTTCACGACAATCACTGTTTCGCGTGGCAGCACCGTATAGAGGCCGTACATCTGTTTTGCATTAGAGGGCGCCGCAGCTTTCGGTTGAGCAAAGGACACCTTGCGCCCGGTGAGCTGCGAAAAGAGCTGGGAAAATGAGTACGCTGTTGGCTCAGACATTTTTGTTATCCAAGGATAGGAGACAGTGCTGCTTGCATGTCTTCCGGAGTAAAAGGTTTCGTGATCAGGAAATTAGCCCCCGAGTTCATCGCAAGCTCCTTGATCTGCGAGGAGGCCTCCGACGTAATGAAGCCGAAAGGAACCTTGTTTTGCGATGCTCTCACCTGCATAAGAAAGTCGATTCCTGACATTTCCGGCATGTTCCAGTCGGACAGGATGACTTTGGGCTTCTCGACGCGAAGCTTTTCCAGCGCCTGCACGCCATTTTCCGCTTCGCCTATTACGAAACCCCGAAAGCCCGCTTGACGTATCGCCCGCTGCACAAGCAAGCGCATCGTTTTGCTGTCGTCCACTAATAAAATATCCATGCTCGCGCCCTCATTCATTTAAACCTTGATCGCAGACAGGTGTCGTTCGTTTCACCTCGCCCTCTCAAGTATCGGCAGATGCTGGGCTTTTGTTCAAGCTAACAAAACCAAAGTAATGTGCTGCCATTGTTCACGGCAATCAAACATGTCGTTCGTACGCTACTGACTCAGTCAGCTCGCCTGATAAGCAACTGCTTGACCAAATACCGTGCGCTGGAATCCGGTTACAGAACCGCCTGCCGTCTCTGCTGCCCCCAGTATCAGGAATCCTCCGGCCGTGAGAGTGCGCCGGATCTCGCTGAGGATTTTTGCCTTTGTCTCTGGGTCGAAATAAATGAGAACATTCCGACAGAGAATGACGTCGAAGGGTCCATGCACGCGGAGGCTGCTCCGGAGATCCAGGTGCTGAAAGCGAACCATTTTTCGCACATACTCCTTCAGCTGCCAGTCCACGCCCAGGCGATTAAAGTACCGGTCAAGATACTCGGGTGGCAGTCCACGGTTCACCTCAAATTTGCCGTAAACGCCACGCTCCGCTTTCTTTAGAACCTCGTCGGAGAGATCGCTCCCGAATATGTCGACCTCGTGGCTGGTTAAACCCATATCCAGCAACAGCATCGCCAAACTGTAAGCTTCCTGCCCGGAAGAAGCTGCTGCAGACCAGATAGCGATTTTCTGGCCCTTGCGCTTCGTCAGAAGCTGCGGCACGATGTGGTGGCGTAATGCGTCGAAGGGCGCCTTATCGCGAAAAAAAAGCGTCTCGTTTGTCGTCATTGCTTCTACGACCTGGCGCGCAACACCAGGCGCGCCGCCTCGGAGGCGGCCACACAAGGTTTCCAGGGATGTCAGATTCTCTCGTTCAAGAACCGGAGCTAGACGCGAATGCAGAAGGTAGCTCTTGTCTTTATCGATCACGATGCCTGACTCACGATGGATCCACTGTTGGAGAAAGTGGTAGCTTTCTGGTGAGATCGCCTTCAGCGTGTGAGCGTCGGCAACAGGGTGGGTGTGCTTTCCATCAGCAAATGCCATAGCTAACGTCCTGCTCTCTTCATGATTGCGGTTGGAATCAAACTGAGATCTAAAACTTCATCGGCGAAACCAGCTTGCGCGATAGCTCCGGGCATACCCCAAACCACGCTGGATGCTTCATCTTGTGCGAATATGTAAGCACCGCCGCGTTTCATTTCTTCGACGCCTCGCAATCCATCCTGTCCCATGCCGGTGAGCACTGTCCCGATTGCCGTAGCGCCGAAGACCTGCCTCACTGACCGGAAGAGCACATCGACCGACGGCCGGCAGGAGCACTCCTGGGGCCCCTGATCGAGCGTGACTTCCACCTGGGTACCTGCGCGCCTCAACCTCATGTGAAAATCGCCTGGCGCAATGATGGCTTTCCCTGGCTCAAGCAACATTCCCGCTGTTGCCTCGACTACATTGAAGCCCGTGAGAGAGCGAAGTCGGTCGGCCAGAAGCCGGGTAAAGACGGGTGGCATGTGTTGCACGATCACGATGGGAAGTGGGAATGCTAAAGGAAAACCCGCCATAAAGGATGCGAGTGCGGTAGGGCCTCCGGTGGAGACTCCTACCGCGAGTACCTGGTGCTCTCCGCGGCGGCTCATGGCCGCGAAGGAACGTGGGAGAGCTGGAACAGCGGATGCCGGTGTAGCGGGCCTTGTCACCGGCAAGGGGCGCGTTTCGGCAGACGGGCGAAAGAGCTGCTTGATCTTCGGAATCAGTTCGGCTTGCAGCTTCGCTAGTGCAGGTCCGAGCGAGGCGTCCTCTGCCGGTTTACTCACGTAATCGCTGGCTCCCAGCATCAAGGCATCTAGGGTGCTGGAGGCACCGTGGATCGTCAACGCGCTTACCATGAGGACGTGAATGTCCGGATGGCGCTCACGCAGAATCGGCAGCAGCTCCAGACCGCTCATTCCCGGCATGTTGATGTCAAGCGTGAGCAAATCCGGTTTCAGCAAAGGGATCTTTTGCAATGCACTCTCGGCGGTTGAAGCTGTCCCGACAACCTCAAGTTCGCTTTCGTCCGTGAGGGCGTGTGTAATAAGTCTCCGCACGACGACGGAATCATCAACGATGAGAACGCGGATCTTTTGACCGGCCGCGAGTGCGCGCCTGTAGTGGGTGGCCTTCGATGCGAGGGGTGCGGACGTCACCGTTTCTCCTTCTCGTGCAGGTTGGTGCCCAAGGTAAATACTGCTTTAATTGAAGGTTCCAACATCGTTGAACAGTATCCGAGTGCCACGCGCGTGGCACTCGAGTGGAGCCGCTAACAACTGCCTGTCTCGAGAAGCACGCGCAGCAGTTAGCGGAGGAACCGAGGCGGAGGAGGCGGCTCGGTTACAGCTTGAAGTGCGACACGAGCTCCTGGAGTTGGTTTGCCATGCCGTGCAGAGCCTTTGCCGCGGTTTGCGTCCCGGCTGCTCCTGTTGTCGTGCTTTGCGCCGCAACAGCCACACCCGAGATATTGGTGGCAATCTCACTGACACCGCGCGATGCGTCGGCGACGCTGCGTCCGATCTCGTTGGTCGTCGCAGTTTGCTCCTCGACGGCTGACGCGATCGTGTTCGAGATATCGTTCACCTGGTTGATGATTGAACTGATTTCTTCAATGGCGTGCACTGCGCTTGAAGTATCGTTCTGGATCGCTTCGATCTTCTGGCCGATCTCCTCCGTGGCTTTCGCCGTCTCCTTCGCCAATTCCTTCACTTCATTTGCGACCACCGCAAACCCCTTGCCGGCCTCGCCAGCGCGAGCGGCTTCAATGGTGGCGTTGAGAGCCAGAAGATTAGTCTGCTGGGCGATCGAGGTAATGACCTTGACCACCTTGCCGATCTCGAGACTCGACTGGCCGAGCTTGCCGATCGTCTGATTGGTCGCATTTGCGGCCGTAACCGCGTTGTGGGCCACCCGAGCGCTTTCGTTGGCGCTCTTTGAAATTTCGCGGATCGAGACCTGCATCTCTTCGCTGCCCGCGGCGACCACCGTTACGTTCTTCGATACGTCGTCGCTGGCGCGGGAGACAACCGATGCCTGTGTGGCGGTCTCCTCCGCGTTGCTTGCCATCTGCTCGCTGATGATCGACAACTCTTCCGAGGAAGAGCCAAGATCCTTGGCGGCGCTAGCAATCGAGGTGAGGTTCTGGCGCAGGGTCGTGAAAAAGCTCTTGAGTGCTAGGCCTAGTTGTCCGATCGCGTCCGAGCCTGCGATCTCGACTGTTTGGGTAAGATCACCGTCGCGAGCTGCTTTGACAACATCCAGAAGGCTGGCCACTTTCGCTTCGAGCTCCGCTGTACGCCGCTGCTCTTGCTCCTGCAGCCTTGCGTGCTCACGACGCGCTTCGACTTGCGCGGTCACATCGGGGGCAAACTTGACGACCTTGTACGGCTTTCCAAGAGCATTGAGAATGGGATTGTAAGATCCTTGAATCCATACCTCCTTGCCGCCCTTGCCGACCCGCCGGTACTCGCCGAACTGGTATTCGCCGCGAGCGAGCGCCTGCCAGAACTCGCGGTACTCGCCGCTTTGCCGCAGATCCTTTTCGCAGAACATGCTGTGGTGGCGGCCCTTGACTTCGGCCAGCGTATAGCCCATTGCATCAAGGAAGTTGTCGTTCGCCGTAAGGATATTTCCGTCCAGATCGAATTCGATGACCGCCTGCGAGGTGCTGATCGCCTTGAGCTGGCTGTTGAAGTCGGCATTCAATTTTGTCTGCTCGGACACGTCGATTGCGAACTTGACCACCTTGTAGGCTTTGCCGTTGGCGTCGAAAATCGGGTTGTATGAACCTTGAATCCAGATGTCCTTGCTGCCCTTGCCCAGGCGCTTGTAGGTGCCCGACTGATACTCGCCCCGGCTGAGCGC
>CAXTWG010000003.1:14986-47839 GCA_964247895.1 uncultured Acidobacteriaceae bacterium | reverse complement strand
TACTCGCCCCGGCTGAGCGCTTCCCAGAACTCGCGGTACTCGTCGGAGTCCTTCATCTCCTTCTCGATGAACATGCTGTGGTGGCGATCCTTGACCTCGGCCAACGTATAGCCCATCAACTTGAGGAAGTTATCGTTGGCGGTGATGATGGTTCCGTCGAGGAGAAACTCGATAACCGCCTGCGACTTGCTGATCGCTTTGACCTGGCTCTGGAAGTTGGCGTTGAGGCGCTTCTGCTCCGTCACATCCGAGGCGAACTTGACGACCTTGTAGACTTTGCCGCTGGCGTCAAAGATCGGATTATAGGAGCCCTGGATCCAGACCTCCTTGCCGCCCTTGGCAACGCGCTTGTACTCGCTCGACTGGTACTCACCACTGTTCAGAGCTTCCCAAAAGGCGCGGTAAGCGTCGCTGGCCTTCATGTCCTTGTCGACGAACATGCTATGGTGGCGGTCCTTGACCTCAGAAAGCGAGTAGCCCATGAGTTTGAGAAAATTGTCGTTGGCGGTGAGAATGGTGCCGTCGAGTTTGAATTCGATGACCGCTTGCGATTTGCTGATGGCTAGGAGCTGGCTCTCGAAATTTGCGTTGAGTTGCTTCTGCTGTGTGATATCGGTGGCACACTTAACCACCTTCCAGGGTTGGCCCTTGCCGTCGAGCAAGGGCGTGTAGGAGCCCTGGATCCAGATCTCGCGCCCGCCTTTGCCGAGGCGCCGGAACTCCGCCGTCTGGCTTTCACCGCGGCGCAACCGGTCCCAGAACATCTGGTACTCACGGCTCTGCGCTTCAAACGGGTCCACAAACATACTGTGGTGCCGGCCCTTGACCTCATCCAGCCGGTAGCCCATGGTAGCCAGGAAGTTGTCGTTCGCCGTTTCAATGGTGCCGTCAAGGGCGAACTCGATAACCGCTTGCGTTCTGCTGATCGCGGCAAGTGTCGCTTCCAGTCTATGTTCAGCAGTCTTGCTGTTTCCATTGCGTGAAGGCGCGGCCACCGTGGGTGGCATCGAAGCCGCAGTGCGGTCGGCGGTAGGTTTGCGAGTTGCAGTGGCCATGTTCTTCTCCATGAAATAAGTAATTGCTTGGGCCTGCTTAGTGGCAGGCGTTTTCCAAAAGCTGCTCCGTATCAAGGGCGAGCATGAGCTGGCCCTTTAGCTTGTACACGCCGGCGACCAGGTCCCGCTGACGCGCAGGGACGTTATCGGGCACCGGGGCGAATGAGTTCAGCGGTACTTCAAGCACATCGCCGATCTCGTCGACCAGCAAGCTGACAGCGCCATCCTCAGCCTTGATGATGATGTTCATCGGCCGCTTTCCCGCTGCCGGCGGCGGCAAAGCCAGCATGCGCCGGGTATCGACCGCAGTGACGATCTGCCCGCGAAGATTGATCAATCCCTGTATGGCGGGAGGCGCAAGCGGGATAGTCGTCATCTCCTGGTGACGGATGACCTCCTGCACCCGGATCGCCTCGATGCCAAAGAACAGCTCGCCTACATGGAAGGTGGCAAATTGCCTGGTTTCTCCCAGGTTGCTGGTTCGCAATTCCTTATCCGCCATAGCCTGCTCCAATCGCGGTGACCGGCACTGGCCGGATGCTGAGGAGTTTGCGGATGGTTTGCAACAGCTGGGTTCTGTCTTCTGCATCCTCCAGCGCGTCAAATTGCAAATCTCCGTCCAAGTGCTGCCCGCGAGACACCGCTGGGTTCTCCCTGGCGATGGCCAGTACAGGTATGTGCGCAAGCCATTGGCTCGCGCGCATGGCGGCCAGCAGATCCGCCCCGGTCTGCACCCCCAGGCTGAGCGCCATGATCACAAGCTGAGTGCGTGGAGAGGCGTGCAGGAGCTCCAGCGCTTCTTTGAGACAGGCAACATCCGCAACCAGGTAGCCGCACATCTCCAGGTAGCCGCGCAGCATGGTTCGCTCGATGGTGGAGCCATCGACGATAAGTAGCTTTTGCGGCGCGTTCGCATCGACGCCGCGGCTCAACGAGCCGTTTCCAGAGACTTCGCGCAGCAGCATGTGAAGGTCAATTAGGTCGGTGATTATGCCGCCGATCACCGCCGATCCAAGCAGGCCCACGTGCGTGCTGCTTTGCGTAAACGTTACGGCTTCCTCAATGATGTCTACTATCTGGTCCACAACGATGCCGACGCGTTTTGTGCCTTCGTCGAAAACGATGACTTGGATCGTTTCATTTTCCGCTCCGCATCTCTTGTCGGACGAATCGAGCAACTCGCCCAAGTAGAGGAGCGGAAGAATCTGTTCGCGGTAGTGCAGCACGGGCTGGCCTGAGGCGAGCTCGACGCTTTTGCGTGGGAACTGCTCCAGCCGGGACACGAGCGCGAGGGGAACGGCAAGTCGCTGGAAACTTCCGGCGCGGAATATCAGAAAAGTCTGCTGCACTTCATGGCGAGCGTCCGCTGTCGAAGTTTCATGCCGTTTCGCGTCGCGTGCTTGGGAAACGATGCCGGCAAGCCTTGCCAAGCCAGGAACATCGAGGATCAGCGCCACACGTCCGTCGCCCATGATGGTCGCGCCGAGATACGAGCTAAGCCCCTTGAGCCGCTTGCCAAGCGGCTTGACGACGATCTCCTGCGTGTCAAAGATGCCGTCTACCACCAGTCCGAAAGGCCGATCCTCGGCTTGGAGCACGACGATATTGACGGCATCGGACGAAGGGAAGACAGCGTCATCCATGCCCAGTACGCTGTTGAGGTAGGTGAGCGGCAACAGTTGACCCCGGCGCCGGTACACGGGGATACCGTTCACATACTCAATCTGCTTGCGGTCCTCTTCCCGGTCGAGCCGGACCAGTTCGATCAAATTCGCTTGCGGGATGACGAAACGGTGCTCCTCGCCATCTGCTCTACTGTGCGCCTTGATGATGAGGCCGGGGATGATCGCGAGAGTGAGTGGAATTTTGATCTTGACGGTCGAACCGGCTGCGCCCGGGCGGTTGAAAACGTCGACGATACCGCCAATCTTTTGAATATTGGTTTTCACGACATCCATGCCGACGCCCCGGCCGGAAATTTTGGTCACTTGCTCGGCGGTTGAAAAGCCGGGCATGAATACCAGGTGCACGGCTTCGCGCTCTGTCATCAGAGCGGCCTGCTCGCTGCGAATCAAGCCTTTCTGAATGGCTCGCGCCTTCAGCTTTTCCGGGTCGAGGCCGCCGCCGTCGTCCGAGATCTCAATGTTGACGTGGCCTCCTTCATGAAAAGCGCGGAGCAGCACCAGACCCTCAGCCGGTTTGCCTTTGGCCTGTCGCGTCTCCGGTCTTTCAACCCCGTGATCGCAGGAGTTCCGAACAATGTGCGTTAGCGGATCCTTGATAGCCTCAATGATGGTCTTGTCGAGCTCCGTTTCCGCTCCTTCCATCTCGATATTGATTTTTTTGCCGCATTCCGCAGCCAGATCGCGGATGACGCGCGGCAGCTTGTTCCACACGACGCCGATCGGCTGCATGCGCGTTTTTAAGACGCCTTCCTGCAGCTCGCTGGTGATTACATTCAATCGCTGCACCGTGCGAATCAGCACGCCGTCCTGTCCAGACGTGCCCTGGAGCAACTGGTTGCGCGCCAGCACCAGCTCTCCGACCAGGTTCATCAGCTTATCGAGCAGCCCGACGTCCACGCGGATGGTCGAGTCGAGCACGACGGAGTTCTTTTGGGAGCTGCCCTCTTCGTTCGCCGCGTTCTCCAATCCAGACTTGGTCTCCGGCTCTTTCGCAGCGACGGGAGCTTCAACGGGAGCTTCAATCGCGGGCAGATGCGTGCCTGTTTCAGCTTGCTCCAGAGTAGATTGTGAAGGTACACACACATCGTTGGCGCTTACGCTTGCCCCATTCAGTTCCGGACTTTCTGGAGCGCTTTTAGGCTCAGCTTCTGGCGTAGCGTTCGCATACTGGAACGCATCCGTGAGCCGCTTGCGAAGGTCGTGATACTCGTTCTGCCCTTCGCGGCCCTCGCTCTCGATTTCCGAAAGAAGCGCCTTGATCGCGTCAACGGTTTGCAGAATGAGCGAAGTGAGCTTTGGCGTCAGCTCTCGCTGGTTGCTTCGTACCTGGTCGAGAATGTTCTCGGCGATATGGGTAACGGCACCTAGAATGCCGAATCCGAAGAAGCCGCATGTTCCCTTGATTGTGTGAAACGTGCGAAAAACACTCGCGATGAGCTTTGCATCTTTTGGGCGTTGCTCAAGCAGTACGACTTCCCGGTCGAGGTTCGCTAGGTTTTCGTTACACTCGATCAAGAACTCCCGAACTTCCTCGTCCAGATCCACTCCGTACCTCCCAAGCCGTTCCGATTCTTATCGACCCAGCGCTTAAATCGACCGAGACGTTCCCTGCAACATTCCGAGTCGCTGGAGTCCCGGCACCATCTTCAGCACAGCTACACCAACTCAAAGATTTCGCATGAGCGGAGTTGTCGATCCTATCTATCGACATCTGCCGATATAATTTATAGGTGCCAAGGGTAACGTCTCCCCGACTGAAAACACACCACGTAAGCTCGTTCATCTGCGGGGTGCACACG
Source organism: uncultured Acidobacteriaceae bacterium (assembly GCA_964247895.1). Classification (GTDB taxonomy): domain Bacteria; phylum Acidobacteriota; class Terriglobia; order Terriglobales; family Acidobacteriaceae; genus EB88. The sequence goes on along the minus strand of CAXTWG010000003.1, from coordinate 43,300 downwards.
GCATGTTGAGACGCATGCTCGTGGTGGCCATAGTTCATTTCTGCAATAGAAGACCAGTTCCCATTCAGGATGAAAACAGTACGAAAGTCATATTTCGGCTAATTTGGCCTGCCCTCGCGGGAAATGACCTGTGATAAAAGTTCCATATAGACACACCATGGTCGTCTCTATGAGTATCCAACGCCTGCCTTCGTAGAAGGCAGGACCAGTTTTCATTGCTGGGCTTTGTTTTGACGCGGAGTTTCAGACAAGTACGGAAACTAGACAGCACGCACTCCTCGACTGGGTGTTGTTGCTGAATCCCGACTCTGTACAAGCTGCAACAAGAGTTCCAAATACATCTCGAGCATCTTCCGGTTGACCTATGTGGATGACTTTTGCCTAAAAGACAGGACACTTGCAATGATTGCCGAAGTGGAACGTGGCCTGATTCGAGAGTGCACCATGGCTGGCCTCGCGTCAGCACGTGCGCGCGGGTCGTATAGGCGGCGGCAAGAATAGAATTACTCCCCAGCAGGACGCCCGCCTTCGCGTTGTGGGAGTCGAATTTACACGTCCGCAGATTGCGGACAGTTGGAATTTAGGTTCCCACGTTCTCCCGCAAGATGCGCGTGGGGAAAGTCTGAAAGGTAACGCTTACAGTAGGCCTAGATCAGGGCCTTCTAGCGAGAGGCGGACTGCCTCCGGCGTGAGCGGCTTCGCCAGTAGATAGCCTTGGGAGCAGCCCGCACTGGATGTTTTGCAGTTCTTTCATCTGTAATCCTGTCTCTACACCTTCGGCCACGGTTTGCAACCCAAGTTGTTCAGCAAGAGCACCGATCGTTCAGATAATCGCGGAGCCTGTGGCGCCGCCGTCGGGTCGAGCGATAAAGGAACGGTCGATCTTGAGAGTGTTCACCGACAATTGTTGCAGGTAACTGAAAGAGGACTGGCCGGTGCCGAAATCGTCAATCGAAATGCCAATCCCTAGACCGCGCAATTTCGTAAGCCGGGCGGAAACTGCTTCCGGGTCCGCGAGGATACAGCCTTCGGTGACCTCCAGGTTCAGCAAGTTCGGGGCGAGGCCGCTGGGGGCCAAAGAGCGCGCAATGGTTTCAGGAAATCCGGCCTTGCTAGCTGCGTCCTCGATATGTTAACGAACATCTTGAGTGGGCCGTACCTGCCATATCGCCACCCATGCCAGAAGGAGCCAGGGCTTGATGCCGGAGGGTAGCCCATAAGGACAGTCGGTGTAGATCGTAAGCGTTTCCGTGCCGTTTTTCCGCTGCCAAAAGTTCCCCTTTACGGGGCTGTGGGGAAGGCCGAATTGCGTTGTGAAGTAGGGGGGGGGGTGAACCCAATTACATCGCCGTTCATGTGCTTGTCGGGAGGCTGAATTGTGATGTCGGCTGATGTGGCATGGTAAGCGCGCTGCTTGCGTTCCACGATGCTCTTTTCGGGAGGACAATTGGCGCTGGCGGCGCTTCCCTGGCTGCCGAGGGCAGGAGTGGTGACATTCGTAGTGAGCTCCAGCCACAATCTTAGCTATGCTTTGCATAGCGCGCGCTCCTGTGGCCGCTTCTGGCGCGAATCCCCTGAAAGGGGCTCTCGATTTGGCCCAGGGTTACCCGCCGTTACCCGCCTTGGGCCATACCTGTTGTTCGCAGATTACGGTGGCTAAATTAAGATTCCCCAACCATGCAGCACTACAGCACGCGAGCATTTTGGCAGGAATACCTGCGAGCAGGCCAGCATGCTAGCCCTGATGCTCCTTGTAGTAATCCCAAACCCGCACAAATAACTCGCTCGCATCCATGTCTCGCGCCAGCGCGTAGCCCTTGAACTCGCGACGCACCCCCGGGGATACCTTAAGCTGAATAGGTATCTTCGCGCCGGTCTCTGCTGACTTGGCTAGATTGTTCGCGGAGCTGGCCGGTGTTGGCGGCTCACCCTTCCTCGACGGCTTATGAATCTGCTTCAAATCGGCCACTATGCGCTCACTTTTAGACTGGTCGCGGTCTTGATTGTGTCGGCGATGCTCTACACCACGAGGTCTGCCCGTTTATTGAGTTCTGGGTACCGCGTCTCCGTCACAGCGCGACCGGAGTCGCTTGCCCGGCGGTACCCCATGCGCTCTGGCACTTCCCCGGCGAGAACCCGAAAACCGGCCTTCTCGATGTACTGGCGCGCATCGAAAATCTCCGCTTGGCTGTCTCCGACCCTTCCACAGAATGAAGGCGAGCTTTTCGAAGCTGACGCCCGCCTTGATCAGCTCGTGAGCAAGCAGTATCTGCGGCCGTAGATCATCGGTCGCAAAGCCGGGTGGGAGCAGGACAACATCGGCGGCGGCCATCTCGCGCGTAGCGGCGGATGCTGCGGGCGCTCCATCAAAGACGTGAAGGTCGAAGTTAGGGGCGTCCCGTAGCACCTTCACGGTCGTAAACGCCTCAACCCGAATTTCAAGCTCAATCTTGTGGTCGTTCCGGCTGCGCGCCCGGTGAAAGTCTATGTCGGCAATTTTCGTGTCCCAGCCGATGTGCGCGAACTCGCGAGCAATCATGCGTGAGACACTGCTTTTGCCCACGCCGCCCTTTTTGGGAACCACGCCGATGACTTGGCCCGCGCACGGAACCGCCTTACATGGCGGGCGCTTGCTAATGTTGATACAGGAATCGCCGTTAATGCAATCATATGCCCTATAATCACTTCCGCAGCAGAAGCACTTGCCTTGGGGTTTACTGTAACATGAGTAAGCATATGAAACTATGATTTTAGGCTTGCCAAAGTATAGTAGTGGGAACCGAGCAGTTTGACGCTAAATGCTATATACCGAATAGCCAGAGCGTAGACGTCAATGTGTAAGCAGCCACAATGAGGTCGCGCGAGTTGATCTGTAGGGGCTGCTTTACCAACATCAATCGCAAGATATTACTTAATATCTTTGCTACTGCTACAGCGGATTCTCGCTTTAAGCTGTTTGCATTTAACATATCTGATACAACCCATAAACCGTCATACTTCAACAAAGGGCGCTCCTTAAGAAGCTCGATCTCTACGCAAAGCTCTGCCGCGAGTTCAGCCATATCAGACTTTGCTTCTATGAAAGCAGGACCGTTCACGTCTTCCATAGTTCCTCCAAGGTAGACATCTAGTTAGGGTGAAGCACCCGAGCAAAAGCCAGTGCTTATTAGGGCCGATAGCGATAAGGAGGCCAGATATAGGCGCCTTCATCGTTGGCAGCAATATTTGCAGTGTGCTTGTCCTCTGTCAGTCAATATCTCTGGCCTCGCTCTGTGCAAAATTTCCTGGCGAAGGGCGAGATGGTTCTATGGTTTGCTGAATGGAGTAGCTTTGAAGAGTGATGTACTCATATCAGGTTGCAGGCTGTATGCTCGCTCAGTTGGTACTCGGCTCAGACGAAAGCCGCTTCTATCCTCAGCCCGACAAGCCCGGCCTTTTTTCGGATCACCGCTTGAGCGTCTCGCCGTACAGACTCAACTCGGCTACCAGCAGCTTCAGATGGCGGTGCTCACCCTCCATCGCCTTGAGCCTCCGCCTCGCTCACCTTTAGGCCGCTCGACGGCTGGGACTTCTCCGAAATGGCATCTCCCACCCCGGCCTGCCGTTTACGATCCTGAGCCGGCCCTACACGGCGAATGGGAACGGAATCTTTCAAGCGAGCGGTTCCCGAGGCGCGTTCCCGGAGTCCCTGTTTACAGCAAAGTGTCTTTAAACGGGGTCACCGTGGCCGGACGAAGCAGTGGATCAATCCAAATGCCTTCATCCCAGTCGTAGACCCGGCCACTGGCGGCTGCACCGAAGGCGACTCCGCCGCCGATTGCCAGTTCGGAGACTCGGGCCGCACATCACCGATTCAGACATTTACCTCACCAAGAACTTCACTGTCCGCGAGGGCCTAGAAGCGGTCTCATAAACCCGCAAGCTCGGGTGAAGCCCCGAATGAGACCCGCTCCAAAGCGGGTCTCAAACAGTTCGCCGGAGCCATAAAACCACTTATGAGACCGCTTCTAACCCTCCGCTTCGACACCCAGATGTTCAACGTCTTCAATCACGCCAACTTCGCGTTGCCGAGCAACGTAGAGGCCGGCGTCCCCGGAGGTCTGATCCCGCCCGGTTCGGCACGCTGCAAGGCACGATCTCGCCCCCGACAAGACTGCTCGGCGTTGGACTCGGCGAGATAGCTCGCCTCGCATGATTGCCTTTTCAGGGGAAGGCTTGAGTTCTGACCCGGAAAACACAGTTCCTCCGGCACCGCTATGTGTAGGAGCTCGCAAACATCCGCGCTCGTGCTCGCAAACATCGCCGGTTCCGGCTCGGATTGTCTGACAACAAGAACGGCGACCTGCTTGGATTAAGCAGACAGCGTTCTCGCATAGCGGAATAACAACTGGACTGCGGCCCGCGCCTGCTCACTTTATAAGACAATGGCGGTGCGGGAAACGACCATTTTTCCAGACTATTTTCGCGGTCTCACCGAACCCTGAAACATTTGTTTCCCAGTGCGGAATAGTGGTTCAGCTCGTCGCTCGTGACGCGGGCGCTCCATTCGATTGAGGATCGGCCTGCCATTTGGACGCGCCAGGCTCGCTTCAAAAATTTAACTCTGTAGAGGCCATCGGCGATTCCATGTTGCCTTAAAATTGGCCGTCTACATATGCCTACGCCACGAAGACATATGTAGACGGGCAGCTTGTAAACGCTCATTCAGGAGCGTTGCCGTACGTCTACGGCGAAGGCTGGAACTCAACCCTGGAAGGAGTGAAGTGTCAGCTTTCCCTCGTGCGCTGCGCGATCCCCGACTTACGCGTGAACCTCGCGTCGCAACCGCAGCACGCACTGCGCGCGATCTGCTCTTGCTTCTGCTTGGGAAGCGAGAAGAAACCAGCAGCCACCGTGGCGGTGGGAATGTGGGAGCCGGAGCGGTTTTCTGCCGGCTTCCAAGCGCGCGGGGTGAAACGAGGGGAACGGCATTATCGTTCTCCTCGTTTTGCACGGCGCGGCATTTCCATGGCTCTCACTCTCGCGCGCTTCTGCACTCCATGGTGCGTTGCCGTGTTTTGTTCGCGATGATTTATCGCATGCTTCACTCCAGCCTGCGCACCGGCATGGGCGGCGCAGCAAGCACAACAGCTCGTGCCGATGCCGCCATGATTGCGCGGAAACCGGCCCGCTTCGACAAGCACGGCGAGTCGTTCGGCTCGTCTCAAGCACGGGCATGACCGGATTATCGGAGCTTGCGGAGCAGCGCAATCACCTCGCTGAGGACTTCGCCATGCTCTTCCCTTTGCGCTGGATACATGCTCGCCAGGTACTTCATCAAGCACCCCAGCCGCCTGACTTCGTTCAATACTTTATCGTCATAGCGGGACACCAAGCGCTTCCCCAAAGCGCGCCGCCTTCAAATTCGCTCAGCGTCATTGAGGTATGGCCGGCCTGCTCCTCGGCCGTCAGGCGAAACTTGATCAGACTCGTGCGTTCCTTGCTGTATGTCCTCTGCGCATCTCTGTTCTTTTGAGCGCGGTCTAGGGGCGCGGCCTTGAGCAAGAAGGCTAGGTCCAAGCCGAGGAGCCGGAGGTGGATTGGCGCCGTCCGGTGGGACCGCGAAATCGAGCTTACGCGATTTTGTGGCCACATGTCCCATCTTGCCCTTTACATTGCGCGGGTTCCAGTTCGCTCGCTGTCCGGACCCCGGTACGAATACGGTGAAGAGATGGAAGGGCGTGGCGCTCGATGGAAAACAGCAATCCTTCGTTTCCGCGCATCGTCCGCGCATAATCGGCGACGGGCGGACGACTCTTTCCGTGAGCGCGTGCGTCGACCGATGCGCGCTTCGAAGCACGGCAGGAACGCCTGCCGGCAAAAGTCTTCAAACGGCTTTGCGGTGTGTCCCATGTTTGTCCCACGCGCCGTTGATTTTGTCCCACGGGAACCGCAATGCAGTCAGCCGGTTACACCCGAAATGGGTCCACGAGCGTCCTCGTTGAAGTGCGCGGGACTCATTCGTCGGCGGATGCCTGGTCCTGTCGAGAAGTAGTCAAAGATCCACCGAATAGAGCTTCGACGGAGCTCTGCTGTAGATGGTTCATTTACGGTTTGTCGATTACATGCGGTTCTGGGGCTCGCCCGGCGAAATAGCGTCGGAGCTCGATCGCCTCGTCCGCCGCTTATTCGAGATTCACCTCGGCGCGAGAGTGGTTCATGCTGCCAGCGCGGCGGCTATGATCGGTTCCAAGCCGGCGCTGCTCAATCCACATGCCGCTATAACCCTACAAACCGCAAGTTACTAGTGTTATAAATTGAGTTTCATTCGTATAAGCTCTTGCAATTTGACACATGCGGGTATTCTTATCTGCCTGCTACAAAGCCAATACCGGCATCCTATTTGCGAAACCTGAGCGCGTGCTCCGGCTTCACAAATTACACCGTGTCCGAGGACTTTGCCATGTTTGCCGCCCACACCTTTGTGGCGAAATCGCTACTCATCGGTTTCGCACTCTCACTGCCCCTGACGCTAGCTTACGCTCAGGCTCCTGTCACTCCGCCTAGCGACGCCCAACTTTTGAGCCAACTCGACCCGGATCTGGCCCAGGTAATCCTGCTTTATGACGCGATCAAAGGGACGCCGATTATCGATCTCAGCGGCGCTGATGCGCGTCAACAGTTCGCTCCGGAAGATGCCGCCAAAATTCTTGCTCGCGGTTTCGGTCGCGCTAACTCTACATCCCCGCTCGGCAAAGTCACTGACGGTGTCACGGTGCCTGGACGCGACGGCAACCAGATCCCGATCCGCATTTATACTCCGACCGGCACTGGCCCTTTCCCGGTAATTGCTTACTACCATGGGGGCGGTTTCGTTACCGCCACTATTGATACCTATGACGCCAGCGCTCGCGCGCTTGCGCAATATGCAAACGCGATCGTTGTTTCTGTCGAATACCGCAAAGCGCCGGAAGCCCCCTATCCAGCTGCGCTCAACGATGCGATTGACGCCTACAAGTGGGTGACAGGCAATATCGGCGCTTACAACGGTGTAAGCGCAAAAATTGCGGTTGCCGGGGAAAGCGCGGGCGGCAACCTGGCTACGGAGGTCGCCATCGCTGCGCGCGATCAAAGCCTTCAGCGCCCTACTCATCAGTTACTCATCTACCCGGTGACGAGCAGCAATGTAAATCAGCCTTCGAACAAAGTTTATGTCAGCAGCCAACTGCCGCTTAACACGGCTGCCTTGAGCTATTACTTCGCGCAGTACGCCAGCCCTTCGCAAGCCAACGATCCCGGCATTGCGCCGATCAACGCAAACCTCAGCAATCTACCGCCTACAACAATTATTGCCGCAGAAGAAGACCCACTCCAAAACGACGGCCAGGCCTATGCGACAAAATTGCAAGCCGCCGGCAATCAGGTTGTCTATCAACTATTTACCGGTACTACGCATGAGTTTTTTGGCATGGGCGCCGTTGTCGCAAAAGCCCAAGCTGCCGAGCAATTTGGCGCGGCTCGCCTTACTGCATCTTTCAAATAGCACTTGTTAGTGTCAGGGGGGAAGGCGATTTGCCTGCTGCCTTCCCCAGCGATCCCGTCGAAAACGCGCCGACACTATCAAAGCTTGCAAAGAGACAACGTGAGTTATGCGCCGTTTCTACGCCCAAGGTATGTTCGCTCTGCCCCGGTCAGCATCAGATGTGCATGATCTCAGCTTCTTTTTTCTTGCTTAGTTCCTCGAGCTTTTTGATCTCATCGTCCGTGAACTTTTGCACCTCATCGAGCGCACGCTTCTCCTCGTCTGCCGAGATCTTTTTGTCCTTACTGGCAGCCTTGATCTGCTCATTGCCTTCCCGCCGGATATTGCGTGCTGAAGTTTTGTGCTCCTCCAGAACCTTACTGAGTTGCTTGACAACATCGCGGCGACGCTCCTCCGTCATGGCGGGAACAGGAATCCGGATGACCTTGCCGTCATTCTGCGGGTTGAAGCCGTGATCGGAGGTGCGCAGGATTTTTTCAATCTCACCGATCATGCCTGTGTTCCACGGCTGGATAATGAGCGTATTCGCGTCCGGCGCGGAAAGCTGGGCGACCCCGCTCAGGGGGGTTGGAGCACCATAGTTATCTACACGGATATTGTCGAGCATTTGCACGTTCGCGCGCCCGGTGCGGATGGATTGAAGATTGTGCTGGAAATCGGAAACCGACTTTTCCAGCCGCTGTTTCACATGCTGGTGAGTGTCTTTGAGAGCCGGTGTCGTGGCCAAAGTGGAGGGAGGCATGCCTGGGTTCCTGTGGACGAGAATCGTAAAGCCAACATTGCTTATTGTACTTCGCCCAGCAAAGGAAAAGGCACACCGCAGGTGTGCAGCAGCGCCCACAAGCCCCGGGCATCGGCCCGTGGAACGGTGGTGACCACCTCGCCGATCTGCTCGTTGGACGCAAGGTACTGGTAAGCTTCGACCACTTGATCGAGCGCGAATATTTCGTGATCTTGAGATGAAGCGTCCGCCTGCCAGTCTTCCACGATGTACCGCTTTGCATTCTCAAAGACCTTGGCACCGGCCACCCTCGCCAGGCGCCCGCGTGGCTACTTCCTTGAACTGCGAATTTGCCGGGCCGCCAGCCTGCTTAAAAGACGGTTTTCGCGTGTACTGTACCCTCATTTCGTTCGATGAACGCGCTGGATTCACGGTGCAAGAAGGTACCAACGTGCGAAAAACTTTGGAGGTCCTCTGAATAAATTTCTTGCGCTGCCGATAGAAGCGACGAGACCAGGACCTTATGCGTACACGGTTGAAAGTTCGAAGCATCCCCTTGAGCCTCGGTCCGGTTCTTGCGATCGCCGTGTCGCATGTCGCCGTGCTCGCCTTCCTGCCGCATCCCGCTATAGCGTCCAACTGCCTTCAGCTTCTTTCCGCTTTGCTGGCGTTTGGACTTTGCCTCCAGCAGGCGCGGCGCTCTACTGACCGTTTTTTCCGCTACACCTGGGTGCAACTCGGCGCGGCCTTCGCGATCTGGTCTACAGCGCAAAGCCTTTTTCTCCGATCTTTGTTTCGCACGCACCTGCCGCCGCCCTTTCCGTCGATTGAAGACATGCTATGGCTGCTCTTCGCGTTCCCTATCCTGATGGTAACCGTTACACGTAGAACAGGGTCCAAATGGGAATGGGTCAATTGGCTCGACTCAGCGCAGGCTTGCGTCTTCTTTTTCCTGCTCAACGTACTGGCATTTTCCCATTCCCCCTTGCTGTCCTTCAAAGTAGCTTACGACGTGCAAGCTGCGGCTCTCTTTATGTGCGGAGCCATTCGCTATTCCAGCTCTGTCCCTGGACAGGAACGAATATTCTTTCGTTTTGTACTCTTTTATCTCTCGGCCTATAGCGTTCTTACCCTGGTCGGTATTCAGCTCCACGATGCCGGCACTCCTACAGGAAGCTGGGTTGACGTGTGCTGGAATTTTCCCTTTCTCATTTTTTGTACCGTCGTGATAGGGAAACGGCCCAGGCCTGCCGCTTCAGCCAGCCAGAAACTTCGAGCGGGACTGCCGAAGCATCTACACGGACTCAGTGCTTTAGGGCTTGCTGTACTGTCTATCCTGGCTGGTGGCGCACTGGAAACGCACTATCCGATCGCTGGCGGATTTGTTCTTGCGATAGCTTTTCTACTTTTTGCCGTGCGCACCAGCGCTCGCGAGCTGCAGTTGCAAGCCGCTCACGATACGCTTCAGCACTCAGCGTTCCATGACTCGCTCACCAGCTTGGCCAATCGAGCGCAGCTGCGACAGGAGCTCGCCCGCCGTCTCGAGATCCCTTCCCCTGAATCGCCTCATGAGGCGCTTTTCTTTATCGATTTGGACCGCTTTAAAACGATCAACGATGGCTTGAGTCATGCCTTCGGCGATCAGCTGCTGATTGCGATCGCCCAGGTGTTGCGTTCCATGGCTCGCGAACGTGGGGACTTTGTTGCCCGGCTAGGTGGAGATGAGTTTGTCGTCCTAGCTCGATGTACCCACGAAAGGGATGCCCAAAACCATGCAAACGCTTTACTCGACCGACTACGCCAGCCGATTTTGCTGGACGGCCGTGTTCTCCATACAACAGCCAGCATAGGCGTTGTGTTGGCCGAGCCCGGCCTGGCACCCGATGAACTGATGCGCAACAGCAATTGCGCCATGCACGTTGCCAAACAACAAGGGAAAAACCAGGCAAAGCTATTTCATGCTTCGATGATTCAGAAAGCGAATGACAAGTTATGGCTTGAAACCGACCTGCGTGAAGCCATTGATTCCGGCGGTATCTCAGTGGAGTATCAGCCGATCTATTCACTTTCCGAACACGCCATTGTGGGATTCGAAGCGCTCGCACGCTGGCGGCATCCGACACGAGGCATGGTATCTCCCGCCGTTTTTATTCCTGTCGCAGAAGAAACCGGCCTGGTCCTTGCTTTGGGCAAGCAAGTGCTCCACAAAGCCTGCAAACAGGTAGAAATGTGGAACAGGATATTCGGCCGCGACTTTACAGTCAGCGTCAATGTATCGGTCCGGCAGTTCGCCGATGCGAATCTTCTTGATACCATACAAGCTATTCTCGCCGAAACGCGCTTTCCGGCGAACCGGCTTAAACTCGAGATCACTGAGTCAGTCCTGCTCAGTGGAGTGCAGACGGTTGAGGGGGTGCTAAACGCGGCTCGCAGGCTTGGAATCGAGATTTCACTGGACGATTTCGGGACAGGGTATTCTTCGCTCTCCTACCTGCTGCGCTTTCCTTTCGACGTTGTAAAAATTGACCGCAGCTTCATTCAATCTCTCGACGGCGACCCGCAACGAGCAAATTTAGCCGAAATGATCGTGCAACTTGCAATTCGCCTGGGCAAACGGGTGATTGCAGAAGGGGTAGAGCGGGATGAGGAAAGGCAGCTTCTCGAAGCAATGCGTTGCGACCTCCTCCAAGGCTATCTTTTCTCAAAGCCACTCGCGCCGGATGCCGTGGAATTGCTTCTCGATCATTGGAAGGCTGGTAGTCCAGGTTTGGGAGAGGAATCCTCCATATGGAGGCCGGGAACTTGCACTTCGCCTTTCGCAGGGATCCCACGCGCGCGACCGGGAGTACCCGTCTGGGAACTGCCTCAGGCCCGAGTCTACAGCCCGACTGCATGAATCAGTCCAATCAGTCTACGCGCCCTGCGCCGCTCCAGCCTGCTCATGCGCGTGATAGCTTGAACGTACAAGCGGTCCGCTCTCTACATGCTGAAAGCCCATCCGCAAAGCTGCTTCCTTCATCGACTGAAACTCTTCCGGCGTGTAATAACGAGCCATTGGCAGGTGGTCACGCGAAGGCCGCAAGTACTGACCGATTGTTAAAACATTTACACCGGCATTTGCCAGGTCGCGGTATACCGCGATCAACTCATGCATTTCTTCGCCCAGCCCGACCATTACGCCTGATTTGGTGATCATGCCCGGCGCTAGCTCCTTGGCCAACGCAAGCAGCCGTAATGTGCGCTCGTATCGAGCCCCCGACCGCACCGCGCGATAGAGCCGCGGTACCGATTCGGTGTTGTGGTTGAGGATTTCAGGCCGGGCTTCGACCACTACCCGGATCGCTTCTTCATTGCCCTGAAAATCCGGAATCAGCACCTCTACCTGGCACTCTGGCGCCCGCTCGCGGATGAGCCGGATCACTTCGGCGAACATACGCGCGCCACCCAGTAAATTATCGTCTCGGTTGACACTTGTAATCACCGCGAACTTGAGCCCAAGCTGGGCAACAGCCTCGGCCACACGACGGGGTTCATCCAGGTCGATCGGCTCCGGACGGCCTTTCGGCACAGCGCAAAACCCGCACCGGCGTGTACACAAGTTGCCGAGCATCATAAACGTCGCTGTGCGGTGATTCCAGCACTCGCCGATATTGGGGCAATGCGCCGACTCGCACACCGTATGAAGGTTTAAAGACCGTGCGAGCTTTTTCAGGTCGTGATAGTTTTCGCCCATCGGCGCACGTGCCTTCAGCCATTCCGGCCTGGCCATGCGCTTATGAGGCGCGAGGTCGATCTGAATCAAGTTGCGGCTTTCGACTGAAGCGACAGTACTCATCGGCCTTAGTGTACCTTCGAGCGTTGCTCCCGGAACAGAGTAAGCGGCGACCTGGGCCAGGACCGATACATTGCTCTTCTGTCTTCTACCAGGGGTTCATGCAACTGGCCATTGCGCAAGGACTACTCTGCCAGGAAGCATAGTTCCGGAGCGGCAGCGCCCGAAAGCATTAGCGTGCGATCGTTCGGAAGTACACTCCATTTCGCAAAACCAGAATGGGACCAACCGGTGGGGGAGGTGCGATGTAAACAGGCGGAGGCGGGGGATAACCGTACACGATGGGTTCAGGCGGCACGACTGCGCGGATGGGCGGCACATATGCCGCAGGTTCGCGACGGTACAAGCCGGAAGCATCGCGCTGCTGCTGCGGGCTAAGCGGTACACCCAGGTCATCCATGATCTTGAGCGTCAGGCGCGTTTCGCCTTTCAGCGTGGGCCGGGGGCCGCGACGCGGCAAGTTCAAAATGTCGAGCGGCCACAGGATGGGAATCGACCACTCTACCGCATCGCGGATTGCGTGGCCCTTTCCATGAATCCTGCCGACCCGGTCCACGGAGAATCCCGGTACGTCCACAACTTTCGCAGCAACCGGAATCACAGTGTCCGGCTGGATGATCATGCGATCGAACCTCAGCTCCAGCCAGCCTTTGCCTACAAAGCGGCCGGGATCCTTATACTCTTCAAAACGGCCCACCAGATAACTGCCATACGGCAGAACCATACGACCATACCGCTCCACATGGCTGAGCTGGCACAGCACCGGGTCACCTACTTCTGTATTTTTTGAAGAAAGTTTCGGCTCGGCGATCGTGCACTGCATAAGAGAGCCGGCAGGGATAAGCTGTTCGGCGGCATGCGCGGGTTTGGCATGAAAAAGCGCAGGAGCGAGAAGCAGGAGTAGCAAGGGCAACTTGCTTTGCATGGTGGAAAGCCTCCAGGTCAATCAGGTTGCAGAACCGGTGAACTCGTCACAAAACGAGCATAGGTCTAGCGCTCCCGGTCGATCTTCGAGACTTTTACTCCGGGACTCCATCATGCGCACAACGCGGCTGGCCGTCAACAGAAGAATTCGCCGGTCTCCACCCTGCGCAAAGCGGGCGCCACGAGAGCTATGCTGAAGCATGGATTGCATCTTCTGCAAGGTCGCATCTGGGGCTGTTCCGGTTGAAACGCTTTACGAAGACGAACAGGTGCTTGCTTTCAGCGACGTCCACCCGCAAGCGCCTGTGCACTTCCTCGTCATTCCACGCGAACATCTACGCTCGCTCGCGCACACAGCCCGGGAGCATGCTCCGCTCCTGGGCCAAATGCTCGCTGTCTCGGCTGAACTTGCAGCAAAGCTGGGTTTGCACCATGGATTTCGCGCAGTCATCAATGCAGGCGAGCATGGCGGCCAAACCGTCGACCATCTGCATATCCACATCTTGGGAGGTCGCTCCATGGGGTGGCCTCCGGGTTAGCTCGCCAAATAAGAGCCCAGCCATGGCTGGGCTCTTCTGAGCATTCAAAGCAGCTCAAGCTTCGACCATTTCTTCTTCTGCTACACCGTGCCGACGCAGCAGATTCGGTACATTCTGAGAGAACGCAGCTTTCGGCATCACCGAGTCGCAACCTGCTTCGATAGCCTTCAGCTTCAGGTCACCCTGAATGTGCTGTAAAAAGCCGATAATGGAAGTGCCGCGCTTCAATTTGGCTTTGAGTTTTGGAATGACGGTCAACGGTTTGGCCGCTGCGTTATTCAGATCAAACACGATCAGGGAAGCGCGCTCTGCTTCCGGCGTGTCCGTAATGGCTGCAAGCGTTTCCTTGTCAGCTTTTGCGAATTGGATTTTGACGCCCATTTTTCGGGCCGTTTCCTGCATTTTCGTCACGACAAACAAGTCTTCGATGAAACAAACAATACGGGTCGGCGCATCCTCGCGGATCGGGCCTACAGGCGCAAAGTCCACATCGTCGTACCGGCGTAGATTGCCGTTGACAGTGGTAGGGGCATTGCGGAAATGCGTACCCGAAGAGCCGTCGGCGACGTTGCCATTCACGGTACGGTAGGAGTGGTCCATGGGGCCGACGAAGCCGGCCCGTCCTCCGGATCTGCCTTTGCGCCGGCCTCCATTCCCATTGCCGAAGCTATCCGAAAAATGCTCGGCATGTCCAAAACCACCACGTGCCCCTTCACGGTTTCCATCCGGGCCTTCTTCCTTGCGCTGCTTCCAAACGCCATGAGGACGATTTTGGCGGGGGCGGAATGGCTCGCTTCCGGGGGTACTGCTGGGCTGTGCGATGGTGCCGGGCTGCGGCGTAATCTCGCCGCCTCCGCCGGCTGCGCGACGCTTGCGTTTTTTGCGCTTCCCGCTTCCGCTGTTGTTTGCTTGCCCGGTTTGTACGGGAGCAGGAGCTTGTACGGCAAAAGGCATGGCTTGTAGGGGAGCGGACACATTTAAAGTGGAGACGGATACAGCCTCTTCCCCGCTACCCTCCACTGACGGCGATGGCCCCGCTGAGGGACCGCCTTTGCTTTTTCGGCGGCGTCGTCGCCGCCGACTGTTGCTGCTGCCTGCAGCTGTGTCCTGGCTGGTAGCTTCGCCGGTCCCTTGCGGCGCGGCAGAGTTGCCCGCACCATTCCCATCGTCACCGTAGTGATCGTTGGGCTCGTTTTGATCTGTGCTCATGCTTGCACGTCCTTCGTGCGTACCCATCGCTCTATTAGAGCGACCAAATATTCTTTACTTCCAAACCGCCTATCGCAGGGTATGCACAGGTCAGCCCAAAATATGGGCCACCTTGAACGCCGTAGCACGTTCTAAGCGGGTTGCGAAAGCCAAATTCCCGCGATCGATACCCTTGACAACCAAAAATGATATTCCGATGAAATACGATCCTTCTTTGATTGCCTAACGCACCGACTCCCAACACCAAACCGAGGCTGCGAGAGTTTGACTCGTATACGTAGATCAGCAGCGAGCGCCGGGCTTCGACTGCGGAGCGTCAGAATTAAAGTGATACTACTCTCAATACGTGCACCGTGCAAGACGTAAAATCCGTCCAAAACGGCTTGCCCTAGTGTAATAGACTTCCGACTTCATGTAATGACTGGCTTGAATAACCCCAATCACTGCCCTCCAAAATAAACTTCGGCTGGGCTGCCTCTGTCGGACGCCTCCAGCCTGTGAAGCAGGTCATGCTTGCGGGACTCTCATTCTTGCCGGAGAACCTCCCGCGCCACTGGCACGTCCCTAGGTAGAGCAATCTTCGTGCCGTTCTAAACTCATGTGGAACCATAGGTTTACAAATTTGTGCCGCACCGCTTATCCAGAAAAGCGTAGCTGCGAGAACGCCGGGGATTTGAGATTGCATATTTATCGCTGACATTGGGAGCAGCTATGGGTACTGCGCCCGCCGACAACGGTCCGGCAAATCAATGTCCCGCATGTCAGGCAGGGCAGTCCTGTCCGTCCATACACCCGGTGTTCCAGCTGGAAAAAACCGCGTACCCCATCCGCATCCACGTAGTCCGAGACAGAAGACCCTCCGAGCGCGATTGCGGCGCGGAGTACAGCTTGCAGCTCGGCATGGAGCCGACGTAGGCGTGGCCGCGACACTGCGCCAGCCCGCAGCGTCGGTCGGATGCCCGCCCGATGGAGACTCTCGTCCGCGTAGATATTGCCCACGCCGTGCAGGAGCGACTGGTTCAGCAACGCTGCTTTAATCGGCAACTTGCGGCTACGAAATAGAGCAACAAATGCTTCCGGCTCAATTTGAAGCGGTTCGGCGCCCGGACCCGTAAAGTTTAGTTCCGCTCCGAGCAGCCGCAGGTCAAGACGGCCAAACCGGCGGGCGTCGACGAAGCGCAGCTCCCGGCCTGAGGAAAGCTCGAGTCGCGCGTGGGTGTGGAGCGGGACATGGACTTCCGCTTCTGAAACCAACAAGCGCCCGGTCATGCCGAGGTGCACGATCCATTCAGCGTCCACTACGCCGTCTTCGCGCGCGAGGTCGACAACAATGTATTTGCCCACCCTGCGAACGCGCGCAAGCGTGTGGCCGGCAAGCGCTTCGGCCATGCGCGCCGGTTCTGTCTTAAACGGCTCCGGTTTTGAGCTGAACCACGCGGAGACCACCTGTTCCCCCGCAATGCGTGCGTGCACGCCATTTGCAACAGTTTCTACCTCCGGCAACTCGGGCATATGTATTCGATTCACGCATAGGCTTGAAAGTATCCGAGCCGGCTTAAAGCCAGTGCTGCCCGAGCGCGCCGCCACTCCCCTGCACGGGGTCGGTATGCGGAAAAGGGAGGCTGGCCATGCGCTCACGCGCTTCCGCATCCGGAGCACCGCGACAGATATCCCAGTGTTGACCGGGCGGGTACGCGCCGACGACCAGGAAATCGTCAGTTTTCTCAAGCTCGCAATGGCCGGTTCCCGTCGGCAACAGGAGCACGTCGCCGGCCCGTACGGTGAGCTCGCGCCCGCCCGGGCCACCCAGCACCAAGCGCGCCGAACCCGCGGCAAAGCCCAGCACCTCGTGCGAGGTCGAGTGATAGTGATGAAAGGTATAAACGCCGTTGCGCCATTGAGGCGGCCAGCCATTTCGGGTAAAGAGCCCCTCGTGGGCCGCCGCAGGGTCGGATTGCCCGACCGGTAGCGCACCGCGGTACCAGAGCGCAGGCAGCCTGGTGTTATTGGGGCACCAGCCTAAGGGACCGAGTGCGATGCGCTCGACATGGCCTACCTTTTCGGCGTATGCGAGAGTCCCCGCGGCGAGGCCGGTCGCGAGCGTGCGGTTAAATCGGCGGCGGCTCCATTCGGTGCACATAGGAATATCAGATGACTCAAGCATCCCACTAGCCGGCTAGAATTTGCTCTAAACGGTCCACTTCGGCGCGGCTGCCGACAATCAGCGAAGTCCGCTCGTGAATGCTTTCCGGCTGCGTTTCGAGTACGCGGCCGCGGCCGGATATAGCCCGCCCGCCTGCCTGCTCGGCGATCCAGGCCAGCGGATTCGCCTCATACAGGAGCCGCAGTTTCCCTTTAGGTTGTTTTTCAGTCGGCGGATATAGAAACACCCCGCCTTTCAGCAGCGTGCGATGGAAGTCCGCAACCAGAGAACCAATATACCGCGACGAATATGCCGTGCCATTCAACTTTCCATCGCGCAGTTCCGTAAGGTATTGCCGATATTTTGGCGGGAAGGTGCTGTAGTTGGCCTCGTTGACCGAGTAGTACTGGCCTTGGTTCGGCATCCGCATATTGTCGAACGAGAGCACGTAAGCCCCGATCGCCGGATCGAGGGTGAAGCCGTAGACGCCGGTACCGGTGGTGTAGACGAAGACGGTGGAAGGTCCATACACCACGTAGCCGGCCGCTATCTGGCTTAAGCCGGGCTGCAATAGCGCGTCCTCAAGCCGGGTGTTTTCCTGGCGCCGGAAAATTGAGAAGATCGTCCCGACATTCACGTTCACGTCAATGTTCGACGAGCCGTCAAGGGGGTCGAAGACGATGATGTACTTGCCCCTATGCCCGGAGCGATCGAAGAACACCGGCTCGTCGTTTTCCTCCGAGATGAGTGCTGCAACCGAATCGCGCAGCCCCAGGCAATGCTGCATGGCCTCGTTCGCGAACACGTCGAGCTTTTGCTGTGCCTCGCCCTGCACGTTGGTCGCGCCGGCCGCGCCGTAAACGTCGTTCAGGCCCGCCTTGCGGATTTCGGCGGCGATCATCTTGGTCGCGAGCGTGATGCCGGAAAGCATCCAGGAGAAAGTGCCGGAAGCCTCCTCGGAGTGACGACGCTGCTGCTCAAGGATGTGGCTTTGGATGGTGGTGATGATCGGGCTCGGCATGGGAATGAGGATAGCAGCGAGGCGGGTCCTTGGCAGCGAAAGACCCGCGTGGAAACAGCGCGTGCCTTTCGCCTCACGGCAGCTTATTTGCCGACTACGAGCACCTCAAATGTCCCCGGCAGCGGGGCAGGGCGTCCGCGCGGGTTGGTGGGAGAGGGCGCGGGCTTGGGCCCGAACTGGGCGGTTATGGTGTAGGCGCGCCCGGTCCGCTCGTCAAAGGCCATCGTGCGTGCTCCGGGAGCCGTCGATACTGTCTGGACCACCTTCGGCTCTGGTCCGTGCGCGTCCACGATCGTCATATCGCCGGTCTGTCCGTTGGACGAGAACGCCAGCCCGGTTTTCGCGTCGTAGCGGTCCGCGTCCGGCCCTTCGCCGATCGCTGCCGTGGCTACTACTTTGCCCGAATCCGCATTGGTAATCGCCATCACCTTGCCGTCGCAAACCGAGAACAGCCGACGCCCTTTGCGGTCCATTGCAAGACCCGACGGCGAATCGCACCCGGCAAGCGGATACGTCTCCGTCAACTGCTTCGTTTTCGCGTCTAGCTTCACCAGCGCGTTCTTATCTTCAATGTTCGCGAAAACCACGCCCGCGCCATCCGCCACGGGAAATTCCGGCTTGCCCGGCAGCTTAATCGTCGCCACTACCGCACGGCTTGCGGTGTCCACCACCGACACATCTCCGCTGCGTCCGTTGAACGCCCAAACCGTCTTCGTCACCGGCTCGTACACGATCCCGTCCGGGTTGGTTCCCACCGGCACGGACGCAACCTTTGTAAGCGAGCCCCGGTCGAAAATCACAACTGCATTCGCTTTGCCGTCGCTAATGTAACCGTACTTGCCCTCCGAGTCGAGCGCCACACCATGGGTTCCACTGAGGCCCTCGATCGCGCCCACCTTCTTGCCCGTCTTCGTGTCCACTACGTCCACAGTCACATTGTGGGCGATGTACAAGCGATGCGCTGCCGGGTCTACCTCGACATAATCCCACCCCCCCTCACCGCCAACTGTCCAGTGGTCCACGACGTGGTACCCCTGGGCCCGCGCCCCTGGCGCAACAGCAGCGCACGCCAACATCGCGCCCATCATCCAACTCGAACCAAAACGCATGGAAGCTCCCGAAACCTAAGCTGGGCTGCGCGCCCGCGCACTCAGTATGGCAGCGGGAGATGAACCTTCGCTGAAGAGCGCGCTCGAGTTGATTCGTCGCGCCAGTCTCCTGCGCCGTCGCTCCGGCCCATCCTCGGACCGCAGCAGGGAGCAATCCAAACAGTAAAAAAGCCTCGGCATAGACCGAGGCTCTTTTACCCTGCGATAGGGGACGATTAGGTTCGCCCTCGCGTGATCAAGCGGAGCAGGAAAGTAAGAATTACGGCGCCGATCACCGCAACGATGATCGAGTAGATGAGCCCGCCGGAAGCTGCCGCGCCGAAGACGTGCGACATGATGAACCCGCCCACCAGCGCGCCGACGATGCCGACGATGATGTCTACGACGGCGCCGTAACCGCCGCCGCTCATGATCTTGCCCGTCAGCCAGCCCGCAATGAGACCGACGATAATCCACCAGATGAATCCATGTGCCATAACGCTTTCCTCTTTCGTGAGCGCTTTTGTTGAACGCACCTATGGGAGGCGTCCTCATGCGCGAGCGTTGCTTTCTCCTGGATTTCTCCTGGATCTAACTTCCGGTAATTCCGGAAAAGGTTACGAAGCGACCGCGGTCTGCTCCACTGCTAACTCATCCAGCAGCAACCGTATTTCCAGAATCATCTCGACCGGCTCTGTCGCCGTGAGCGGGAAGCGCAGCACGCCCTGCGGCGTAAACTGTGCACCACGCTTCTGGTTGCGGGCCACCAGCTTCATGAGCCGGTTTGGGTCCACCCCAGCCTTCGGCGCGAAGCGCAACTGCACTTCCCCTTTTTTCCGGTCTACCTGCGACACTCCCATTCGCTCGCACTCCGCGCGCAACGCCGCGGCTTCAAGCAGGTGTTTGACATTCTCAGGCGCGGCCCCGTACCGGTCTTCAAGTTCCTTCCGGACATCCTCGACAGCCGCCTCGCTCGCCGCCCCGGCGATACGCTTGTATACCCGTAGCCGCTGGTTCTCTTCTGGGACGTAGCTTTCATCGATGCGCAGCGTGATGCCCAGGTTAAGCTGCGTCGTGATCTGCGCGGCCTGATGCTCGCCCTTGATCTTCGCGACCGCTTCCTCCAGCATGCCCGTGTACATCTCAAATCCAACTGCCTCGATATGCCCGCTCTGCTGGCCGCCCAGCATATTGCCCGCGCCGCGCAGCTCCAGATCGAGCGCAGCGATTTTGAACCCGGCGCCCAAGTCGGAAAACTCCTTCAACGCCGCCAGCCGCCTCCGCGCGATGTCGGTGAGCTCCTGCTCGGGCGGGATGAGCAGATAGGCATACGACCGCCGGTTGGACCGGCCCACGCGGCCACGCAGCTGATAGAGCTCCGAAAGCCCGTGCCGGTCGGCGCGGTTGATGATAATCGTGTTCGCGAGCGGGATGTCGATGCCGTTCTCGATGATCGTCGTCGCGACAAGCACGTCGTATTCGTGGTTCATGAAGGCCAGAATGACGCGCTCGAGCTCCGCCTCCCCCATTTGCCCGTGGCCGACGACGACCCGCGCCGCCGGGACGAGCTCCCGGATCTTTGCCGCGATCTCGTAGATCGACTCCACCCGGTTGTAGACGAAAAACGTCTGCCCGCCGCGCTCCAGCTCCATCTCGACAGCCGAGCGCAGCAGCTTCTCGTCGAACTTCGCCACTACCGTCTGGATCGCCATGCGGTCTTTCGGCGGGGTCTCGATCACGCTCATATCGCGCAAGCCGATCAGGGACATATGCAGGGTCCGCGGGATCGGGGTCGCGGACATGGTCAGCACATCGATCTGCGCCCGAATTTGCTTGAGTCGCTCTTTATGCTTCACGCCGAAACGCTGCTCTTCGTCCACTACAAGCAGCCCGATATCCTGGAACTTGATGTCCTGCGCCAGCACCCGGTGGGTGCCGATGAGGATATCGACCCGGCCGGCCTCGGTGTCTTCAAGAATTTTTTTCTGCTCCTTCGGCGTACGGAACCGCGAAATCATCTCGATATTGATCGGGAACTGCCGGAACCGCTTCTTGAAACTCTCGTAATGTTGAAACGCGAGCACTGTCGTCGGCGTCAGAACCGCGACCTGCTTGCCGTCCTGCACTGCCTTGAACGCCGCGCGCATGGCCACTTCCGTTTTGCCGTAGCCTACGTCGCCGCACAGCAGCCGGTCCATCGGCAGCTCGGACTCCATGTCCGCCTTGATGTCGCGGATGGCGTTCAGCTGGTCGTCGGTCTCGGTAAAGTCGAACGCATCCTCAAACTCGCGCTGGAACTCGTTATCCGGGGCGAACTGGTGGCCCCGCGCCGCCTTGCGCTGCGCGTAGAGCTTCAGCAGCTCATCGGTCATGTCCTCCATGGCTTTCTTGACGCGCGCCTTGGTCTTGGCCCACTGCTGCGAGCCCAGCCGGTTGAGCACCGGCGCCGGCCCGCCCTCGCTCGAGCGGTACTTCTGGATCAGGTCGAGCCGGGTCAGCGGGACATAGAGCCGCGCCGCGTCAAAGAACTCCAGGATCATGAACTCGACATTCACCCCGCCCTGGTCGATCTCACGCAGCCCCATGTAGCGGGCGATGCCATGCTCGACATGCACGACGTAATCGTTCACGGTGAGGTCGCGAAAGTCGGAAACAAAGGCGGAGGTTTTGGACTTCTTGACAGCGGGCCGGGCCTGCACGTCCGCATCGTCTGAAACATCGTTTACGCCGATTATGACGAGGTT
Organism: uncultured Acidobacteriaceae bacterium; assembly: GCA_964247895.1. Lineage (GTDB taxonomy): Bacteria > Acidobacteriota > Terriglobia > Terriglobales > Acidobacteriaceae > EB88. The sequence goes on along the minus strand of CAXTWG010000003.1, from coordinate 21,557 downwards.
TGCATCCGTGAGCGCGACGCCGTTCGCGAACAACGCGCGCACCAGCACGGGCGCCATCCGCTCGCCCGGGCGCTGCGTGCGCTCATTCGCGCCCATCTCGGTGGTGGCCTGCTCGGTCCGCCAGCCGATCCGGTAAGCGATCTCGTACTCGCGCAGCAGGTCGGCCATGCGCTCCAGCTCGCCCTGGTTGGCCGAGGCGATGACTACCCGCTGCTTGCTGTCAACCAAGGTCCGGAGCTGGTCCGTAAGCGCGACGGCATTGCCGTGAAACCGTGTCGTCGGGCGGGTTTCGAACGCGATCTCGCCCAGAGTGGTGTCGTCCTCGAGTACATCCACGATGCCGAGCTGGTCGAGATCGAGGCCAGGCTGGTTCGAGATCAAAGCGAGCAGCAGCTCCGGCTCGCGATACAGGTCCTCGGGCTTCATGAGCGAGCCGATTCCCGACCGCTCATGCCTTTGCCCGAGCTTGTTCCACCAGCGCTCCAGGTGATTGCGCAGCATGCCCGGCTCTTCCACAAAAACAACCGCACGCTTCCAAAGCCCAAGCAGCGAGGTGTCGGCGCCGGCGACGCCCGCGAAGAACTCCCACCCTGGGAACACCGTGACCCCGGCGACAGCGGATCGGTCGACCGCATCCTCATCGTCAAGACCGGAACCTGTAAGCCGCGCATGCACCGCCGCCAGCAGCCGCTCGGAAACCGGCGTTTCCGTCAGCGGCAGCAGCACCGCCATGTCTAGAGGCTGTAGCGACCGCTGGGTTTCCGGGTCGAACCGCCGCATGGACTCGATCTCGTCGCCGAAAAACTCGATCCTGACCGGCCGCTCGGCTTCCGGCGAGTACACATCCAGAATCCCGCCCCGCCGCGTGAACTGCCCCGGCATCTCGACCAAATCCACGGCGTCATATCCCACGCTGGCCAGGTGCGTGGTCAGCTCGGCCAGGTCGTGCTCCTCCCCGCGCCGGATTACGCGCGCGAGACCGGCGTAATACTCCGCACGGAATAGTTTTTGCGCCGCCGCCTCCACCGGCGCGATAACGATCGAGGCGGCATCGGTCGCGATCTTCCACAGCGCCGCCGCGCGAGTCTCCTGCACCTCGGCATGGGGCGAAAGGTGCTCAAAGGGCAGCACATCCGGCGCGGGCAGCTTGACCACCCGCTCCGGAGCAAGCGCACCCGTCAGCTCGCAGGCTGCGCGCACAGCCGTATATAGCGCGTCCGCCGCCTTATTGTCCGCAACCAGCACCACAACCGGATGCTTTCCCGCACGCGCAAACAAGGGCAGGTACAAAGCGCGCGCCGTCGCCGTAAGCCCGGAAACACGCCTGCGCCCGCGCCCGAGCGCCAGATGGCGTGCGGCCTGCTCAAATGCGGGGGACCGCTCCAGGTCCGCCATCAACTCGCGGACAAAAGGAAGAATCATTCTTCCCCGAGTCTAGCAGCGGGCAGCCGACCCTAACATTCATCACTACATTCGATACTCATTCGCTATTCAAAAAACAGCCCTCTCAGGAATTGTCCATGGCTAGCGGTGGTGGCCATCCTTGGACAAAGCTCAAGAGGGAGTCTCAGCAGAGTGCTTCAGTGTGCTTATTGGCAGCTCAGGTTCAACTCGGACGGACTATCAGCGTAGAACGCCTGTGCTGAGGGATTTGTAAAAGCCGTTGCCGAGCCGTTCGATCCCGTGTACATGTTACCCTGAATGCATATGGGCAGCCCATCATTGAAGCCGATCGTTGGTATGAACACGCCCGCACCTAAAGTAGGAGCGTTAATCGTATTGTTCGTCGCACTCAACCCGCTTGGCTGACCACCTGGCACCTCGTCCGGCACAAGAACAATCGCGTCCGAAATAGGTGAAGAGGGAATAATGACGGTATTTCCGTTAACGGTCCCAGAGTACGTCCAAATTGCTGGAGTGAAGTTAGTTCCGTTATACGTAACCGTGTTGCTGGCAATTATGCTGCGGGTAAAGTTTCCGACCCTGAGGATAAATGGGGCAGCATAGTTTGAATCTATCTCGAATGTGTTTCTCTCCACGTCCGCGTTCGTGGATGAGCCAAACGAGACATAGGTCGCGTCCTTGGTTGGGCCAAAATAATAAGTATTCTGTCCATAGGCCAGGCCGAGGTTCAGGTCTCCGTTGACGAACGTATTACCTGTCAGGGTGTCATTCGTCGTCTGATCAAAAAAGACCGAAACGTTGTAGAAATTGTTGTTTGTAAACGTGAAGTTGGACGATCCTTCCGTACCGTAAATCCTGCACTGGGCGGACCTGCCTGATGCCTGGGTAGCGCAATCCCCGTAAACGGTGTTGCCAATGAACGAAACGTCGGTGTACTGATCGTATTCATCTACATCCGCATAGCTGTCATCCCCGGCTCCGATGCCCCAGGTTGAATTTTCAATGGTCTCGCCGCGCTTGTAGCCGTTGCCGAAAACGCCGCTGTTAAGGTATCCATTTATATGCAGGTCGTTGAAAAGCAGTCCAAAAGCCTGCCCGCCGCTAGTGATTGGATCGTATGTATTGATTGCCATGTGCTCCATCGCAAAGTCGTGGGGCGTAGTTGGCAACTTTATGACTCCAAAAGAACTACCGTACTGATCCGGGTAGTACCTTTTCGAGGCTGGATAGGCCAAAGTTGTGGTGTTGCCGTCGCTCGCTACAGACACAACCGTGTTCAACTCTGAAAAATGACATCCGCCAGCGACTTGTCCGATGGTAGCGCAAGCGGTCGGCGCCCCAAAAGAGCCTGCAAAAATGTAGATGTCATCTCCGGCTTTTAGGGCGTTTGAACCAGAATTGCCGCTCAAAATTAGCTGATTCGAGCCTTTGTCTACGTTATATATCGGGAGGATGTTACTTGCTCCATCGTTGGGACGGCCGTAAGCTCCGACTGCTATCAGTCTTGCAAGGTAGCCCTCATCGGGAGGCAGCACAAGAATGGTACTTGCGCCAGCACCCTCGATATGAATGCCTCCTGTTGTCCCATTTGGAACCGCAAGATAAAACCACTGGCCATCAGAAGGATCAAGGGAGTAATCGCGAGAGAAGGTCCAGATTCCCGACAAAGACGATGCGACAACGAAGATTGGCTCTTCTACATTATATGTACCGCTCCCAAACTGGACGGTTCCGCCATTGACTCCTGCTGCTGCGTTGATCGCATTTTGGATTGACACGGTGTCATCGTGATAGATCATTGCCCCCGAAAAAGAAGAGGGAAGTGGGTCGCTCACAGTCACTTGCGCCCCACTTCCACCTGTTATCGTCGTGAAAAAATCTTCGTTCTTGGCGATGTTTGCCGCTGAAATGTTCGTTGGCCATCCGCCCCTACTCCTGAAAGTTGCAGCAGCACTGCTCAATGCCGGACTTGGGGTCAAAAATGCTTGCCCCACGTCTCTGAGAGCAGCCCCAGTTATACCGCCTACTACCTGAATAAGGTTGAATGGCCCACCGTCCTTCGATACATACCACAGAAATGCTGGGGAATATGGATTTCCGTTGTACTGAATATTCAGATCGTTATACGAAGTAACAAGCGATAAATCCGGCTCTGGATTCGAGCAGGTTTGCGAACTTGGCGCTGTTATCCCCTGAAAAGGATCTGCGATACTAACTACATAGCAGTACGTATGTTTATTGCCGGAAGTGCTTACATCGTGTTCGGCAATAGTAGGAGCAGCTGTAATGGGTGCTATGGGATGTTTTCCGGCCGTGGTGGATGGACCGGCACCGACGATTCGGATGCGCTGACCAATAGCAAAATCATAGTTACTGGTACTGCAGTTTGTCAGTATTTGAGATCCAGCCTGCCCTGAACAGAGTCCGGTGTTCGCGCTTCCTGTCGCGCCATACGAAGAAACGTTGAATGTGGGTAGAGTTGCGGCGAATAAACTGTGATGTGATTTGTAGTTGAAAAGTATAAACAATGCTGCCAGCAAAACTGCTGTTCTGCGGGATTTCGCGTGCATTGCGGACCTACTTTCGAGTGAATATGGCGGTTAAGGATATCCTGGCGCAAACTCGTGCAGTGCCGGGGGGGGGCGACGTGCGGGATCACACTAGCACACCTTCTAGCTGCTGTACATTAATGTGTATGGCCGTCTCTGCCACCCTGCCCCCCGATCTCCTCACCAAATACGAACCCGTCATCGGCCTTGAAGTCCACGTTCAGCTGCTGACCCGCACCAAAGCCTTTTGCGGCTGCGCGAACCGGTTCGGGGCCGCGCCGAATTCGCTGATCTGCCCGGTGTGCTTGGGGCTGCCCGGTGCGTTGCCGGTGCTTAACGCGCGCGCGGTCGAGTTCGCGACACTCGCCGCGATGGCGATCAATGCAGAAATCCGCGAGCGCAGCGTTTTCGCCCGCAAAAACTATTTCTACCCAGACCTGCCCAAGGGCTACCAGATCTCGCAGTTCGACAAGCCACTCGCCGAGCACGGCTGGCTCGATCTGGAAAGCGGCAAGCGCATCGGCATTACCCGGCTGCATATGGAGGAGGACGCCGGCAAGAGCCTCCACGACGGCCTGCCCGACTCCGCCCGCTCGACCTCGGTCGACCTGAACCGCTGCGGGACACCGCTGATCGAGATCGTCTCCGAGCCGGACCTTCGCTCCCCCGAGGAGGCCTACGATTACCTGACCCGGCTCAAAGAGATCCTGCTCTACACCGGCGTTTCCGACTGCAACATGGAGGAGGGCTCGCTCCGCTGTGACGCCAATGTGAGCGTGCGTCCGCGCGGGCAGGCGGAATTTGGGACCAAAGCCGAAGTCAAGAACGTGAACAGCTTCCGGTTCATCCGCGCGGCGATCGCGTATGAAATCGAGCGTCAGGTCGAGCTGATCGAGTCGGGCGAGCGCGTCGTCCAGGAAAGCCGTCTGTGGAATGCCGCCGAGGGCCGGACCTACTCCATGCGATCCAAGGAGCAGGCGCACGATTACCGCTACTTCCCCGAGCCTGACCTTCCGGCGCTTGTTGTAAGCGCGGAAAAACAAGAGCACATCCGCGCAAACCTGCCCGAGCTGCCCGAAGCACGCCGCGCCCGCATGATTGCCGAGTACGGCATCACCCCGCAGGATGCGCAAACCTTCACCGCCACCCGGATCTTCGCCGACCGGTTCGAGTTCGCAGCACGCACGGCGCGCAACCCGCGCCGTGTCGCCGCACTTGTCCAGTCCGAGCTCACCTCGCGGCTCAAGGTGCGCGGACTCGAGTTCGAGCAGTCCCCTGTCACCATGGCCGGTATCGCGTTCGCCGCCGATATCCTTGAGGACGCGAAGCTTTCGAGCAAGCAGCTGAAGCAGCTCTTCAACCTTGCTTTCGAGAACGGCGAGGATTTTCCCGCTGTGTACGAGCGCGAAAAACCGGAGCAGATTTCGGACACCTCAGCGATCGAGCGCATGATCGACGAAGCGATCGCCGCCAACCCCAAGCAGGTCGAGCAGTATCGAGCGGGCAAAAAGACCGTGGCCGCTTTCTTTGTCGGGCAGGTTATGCGCCTCAGCAAGGGCCAGGCGAACCCTTCGCTGCTCAACCAGCTTGTAGTAACGAAGCTGGACGCATAAAGGATGGAAGAAAGCCCGTCAATACGCCTTTCATAGTTTTGTTCTGCATCGCACAGACCTCCGAAACTCGGAAGCCTAGCCTAATTAGTAAGCTCGTGACAGTCGAATATCGATGACTTGTCTAGGCGCATTAAGGCATATTCCAAAGCCTTTCTGACGGACAGGTATGCCAAGCAAACAATTAGATCGGAGCCTTGCGGCGGCTCTGCAAAATCGTATCCTCGCGTCCTTGCCCCAAGCTATCCTCGAGCAACTTACCCCGCATTTAGAGTATCTCGACTTACCGCAAGGCATGCGACTTTTCGACCCGGATTCCTCTACAAACTGGATTTACTTTCTCGACCGCGGCATGATTTCTATGGACAGCACGGACCTATCTGGAACAGCCGTGGAGGTCGGCATTGTCGGGTGCGAAGGTCTCGTGGGCATTCACATGCTGCTCGGCCAACAGCGGACACATAACGCAGCCGTGATGCAAATTGCAGGATCGGGGTACCGCATCAGCACTGCCATCCTCAATGAGCGCTTTCTTCTTGAGAATGAAGAGTTCGCTAGGGCCGTCCATACCTTTATGTATGCCTTGCTTGAGCAGACTACGCAGTTGGTTTTGTGCAACCGGCTGCATGAGTTGGAAGCGCGCCTAGCGCGCTGGCTGTTGATGACTTCCTACATCGCGGAATCCCGTACACTCTATCTCACGCAGGAGTACCTTGCGGAAATGCTAGGCGTGGGCCGCCCCACGGTTACCATTTCAGCCGGCGCTTTGCAGCGTGCCGGGGCAATCGCGTATAGCCGAGGCCAGGTCGAATTAGTCGACCTCGCACTACTCGAAAACGCTGCTTGCGAGTGTTATCGCGTTATACGGGCTGCCTACGAGAGGATCAATCAGTCTTCGGATTCACCTTCACCGTCCTAAGTTTCAGGGGCACCATCCTTGACCTGCGGGGGGGCCCCGCGGGGGGCCCCCCCCGCCCCCCAGCAACAAGATCAACCCCAGCGCCCCCC
>CAXTWG010000003.1:0-14976 GCA_964247895.1 uncultured Acidobacteriaceae bacterium | reverse complement strand
GGCGGGCCCGGGGGTGGCCAACCGGGGGCCCCCGCATTCAAGGCTTACAGCCCGAAGGCCAGCTTGCGGTGGAATATACCTAGCATCATGCCTTTAAGCAGGTATTCCAGTTCCGGGTCGTACCGGTAGCCTTCATCGCGCAGGAAAGCATGTGCCCCGTTTACCTCGACCCACTGGTAGTTCGCCGCGACCTCGTCGAGACGCGCCAGGATCTTGCGGCGGCCTTCAAGCGAAACATGCGGGTCCTGCCGTCCCCAGATGTGCAGCAGCTCGCCCTTGATCTCACCGGCCCGCGCGAGCGAGTCATCCCGCTTCCCTTTGCCGAGCGAGCCGGAGTGGATATCGGTCGCGTAAAAGCACACCGCCGCGCGCACCTCCGGGTTCATCGCCGCGCGAAAGGCGAGGTGCCCGCCCAGGCAGATGCCCACCACGCCCAATCGTCCGTTGCACTGCTCCATGCCGCCCATGTGTCGGAGCAGGGAGCGCGCGTCGTCGTCATAGGCGGCGAGTTCTTTCTCATACTTGTCGAAGTTGCCCTTGTCCGACCCGGCCTGGTCGTAAGCGAGCACGGTCCCCGCGGGCTCCAGCTCGTGGTACACCTCCGGCACCGCGACCAGGTAGCCATGCCCGGCTAGGAAGCTCGCAAACCGCCGGATAGGTCCGGTCATCTGGAAGATCTCCGAGTACAGGACGATGCCGGGATACCGGCCCTCCACCGCAGGGCGAAAGAAGTACGTCCGCATCGGCCCGTTCGCCGTCGGCACATCGACCACCAAGTCGTCTTTCAGAATCACACTTCTTCTCCTTCGCGCAGCGCGCGCCGGCCGATATCGCGCCGGTAGTACATACCTCCGAAGCTGAGCCGCTCGACGCCCGCGTAGGCTCGCTCCAGTGCCTCTTCCAGTGTGGGGGCCGCCGCGCAAACGCTCAGCACGCGCCCGCCGGCGGTCCAGTACTCCCCGTCCCGCAGAACGGTTCCGGCATGGAAGACTTCGACGCCTTCGAGAGTTTTCAACTCCGCCAGCCCGGCGATCCGGTCGCCCATGCGCGGCTTGCCCGGGTAGCCTTCCGCGGCGGCTACCACGCATGCGGAAGCTCCCGGTTTCCAGCGAAACTCGGTATCGCTGAGGCGCCCTTCCACGCACGCCTCCATCGCCTCATACAGGTCGCTGTCGAGCCGCAATAGCAGCGCCTGGGTTTCCGGATCGCCGAACCGGGTGTTGTATTCGAGCACAACCGGGCCCCGCGCCGTCATCATCAAGCCGATAAACAGAACGCCGACAAAGGGTGTTGCCTCGGCCGCCATGCCGTCGATGGTCGGCTGTGCAATGTGCTTGACGATCCACTCCCGCATCGCCGGCGTGAGCATCGTGTCGGTCGAGTACACGCCCATGCCCCCCGTGTTCAGGCCCGTGTCGCCCTCGCCAATGCGCTTGTGGTCCTGCGCCGGCGGCAGGGCGGCCACATGCCGGCCGTCGCTCATCACGAGAAAGGAAACTTCCTCTCCTTCTAGGAACTCTTCGACCACCACGCTACCTGCCGGAGCACCCAGCAGCGTCCCGCTCAACAGGCCATGGATAGCCCGCCCCGCTTCCGCGTGCGTCGGGCAAATCAGGACGCCCTTGCCCGCGTGAAGGCCATCGGCCTTGACCACCACAGCTCGCCCGGCGAACAGCTCCATCGTTTCGCTCGCTTCCTTCAACGAGCCGCACACTGCGTACTCCGCTGTCGGGATCGTGTGCCGCTGCATGAACCGCTTCGCGAACCCCTTACTCGATTCCAGCTCCGCCGCGGCTCGCGTGGGGCCAAACGCCCGGAGCCCGCGCGCCTGGAGTGCATCCACCAGCCCCAGGGCCAGTGGGATCTCCGGCCCGACCACCGTCAGCGCCGCATCCTCGCGCACACCCACCTGCACCATGGCGTCGAGATCGTTTATATCGACCGACTCGCACCGCGCGATGCTTGCGATGCCGCCGTTGCCGGGCGCGCACACCAGTTCCCCTACACGCGGGGACCGCCGCAAAGCCCAGCAGATCGCGTGCTCGCGTCCGCCTCCGCCGATGACCAGGACCTTTGCATCGCTCATGGCTAGGCTAGCGCCTGCGGCACGGCTTCTTCCCACCGGCCTTGCGCCTTTAGGATCAACTCGACGACTTCGCGGGCGCTGCCCCGTCCGGCCGGGCGCTTCGTTACGTAATGGCATACCTGCTTGAGCTCCGGCGCGCCATCGGCTACGCATACAGCCAGACCCACGCGCTCGGCGAGCGGGATATCCGGCAGGTCGTCGCCCATGTAGCAAACCTCCTCTGCTGTCACTCCGGCTTTCCCCAAAACCTCTTCAAACGCGGCTGTCTTTTTAGACTGGCCCAGGTAGACGAAATCCACTTTCATCTCCTGCGCGCGGCGCAGCACCGCCGGCGAGCGTCGACCCGTGATGAAGCCTGTCTTGATCCCCATGGTGTGCGCGAGCGACATGCCCTGTCCATCCTGAGCGTTGAAGACCTTCATCTCCGTTACTGTGCTCGTGCCCGACTCGTCCGTTGCTGCTATGAGGCAAATACCGCCGTCGGTGATCGTTCCGTCCACGTCCATCAGGAATACTTTGATCCTGCGCGCTCGCGCGAGCACATCGGGGCTTGCCAGTTCTTCTTCCGCCATAAAGCCATGGTAGACCGCCTGCGCGGCTTTCCTTTCTCCTGATTCTCTACTCGCACAGCAAAGTTGCGTGTGGCCTTTCCGTAAGAAAAGCCACGTCGAGTGTATCTCCGCGCCCAGCACGGTCAGGAGAAAGGAACTTGCGGCCACTTCGTGGCGGGTCTGTGGGTGTGCCTAGGACGCTCCCGCTGGTCGCGGACGAGATTCTTCTTCCGACCAGCGGGAGGGGCCACTGAAGTTACGAGTACACGCCACGAAGTGGCCGCCGGCCGCGCAGGCGGTTTGTATTTCGCCTCTATACTCGGTTCTAAGTGTCTCCCCCTGCCCAAACCGCGCCCGTCCGTCGCACCACTCGTCACGCGCGGCAGTTTATCCACCACCTCGGCCCGGCTTTTGTCGCCTCCATCGCGTATATCGACCCCGGCAACTTCGCCGCCAACTTCGAGGCCGGCGCCCGCTTCGGTAATCGTCTGCTCTGGGTTCTGCTCTGGTCGAACGCCATGGCCATCCTGATCCAGTACCTGTCCGCCAAGCTCGGTATCGCCACCGGCAAAACCCTCCCGCGCAACTGCCGCGAACACTTTTCCCGCCGGACGTCGCTCTTCTTGTGGGTTGCCGCTGAACTTTCAGCCCTCGCCACGGATCTGGCTGAGTTTCTCGGGGCCGCGCTCGGCTTTTACCTCCTGTTCGGCCCCTGGTTTCTCGCGCATGGATGGTCGCGCACCGGAACGCTTTTCTTTGCCGCGCTCCTAGCCACCGTGTTCGTGTTCGCCCTGCTTGCGCTCGATACACGCGGGTTCCGTAAGCTGGAGCTCGCCATCATCGGCTTTGTCGCCGCGATCGGCCTTTGCTATGCCACCGAGCTCACCTTTGTCCACCCGGCCTGGCGCGATGTTGCCGCGAGCGTCCTGCTCCCGCGCATCGGACGCGACAGCATCTATGTCGCCGTTTCCATGCTCGGCGCGACCGTTATGCCGCATGTGGTGTACCTCCATTCGGCGCTCGTGCAGCCCCGTATGCGCGCGCAGACCGGGGACGCGCACCGTAACTATCTTTCCCGCGTGCGCATGCTGTTTTATGAGAAATACGATGTGCTGCTCGCGATGAACGGCGCCTGGCTCGTCAACTCCGCCATGGTTGTCATGGCGGCCGGCGCGTTTGCCCATGCTCATGCCACGGCCGGCGGTTTCTCTATCGAGGACGCGCACCGTACGCTTGGACCGCTCCTCGGCCCGGCATCGGCCACTATCTTCGCGCTCGCCCTGCTTTGCTCCGGGCTGTCCTCCTCGACCGTCGGCACCATGGCCGGACAGGTCGTGCTCGAGGGCTTTCTCGATGTTCAGTTCCCTGTTTTTTTCCGTCGTCTGCTTACTCTGATTCCTTCGCTGCTTGTGATCGGCAGCGGGCTCGACCCGGTCAAGGTCATTATTCTTTCCCAGGTACTGCTTTCCTTTACGCTGCCGTTCGCGCTTGTGCCGCTGCTCATCCTCACTAACCGCCTCGGCGTGATGGAGCGCTTTGTGAACCGCCCCTGGACCCAGCGCGCGGGGTGGGCTGTGGTCTGCATCATCGTCGGGCTGAACGCAATGCTGCTGTGGCAGGCTGCGACTGGGCAGGTCTAGGCAGGTTTAGTCAGGGCTCCTCAAGGCGTATTCTTTGCTGCCGTGCTTGCCGGCTTCGGGCTCAGCCCGCGGTGCATGGATTGGAGAAGCGCCCCGTTGTCCCCGTCCCCGCTCAGCTCCCAGGCCATCATGCCGCCCAAGCCATGCTCCCGCACGTACCCGGCCTTGGCCGCCACAGAGGTTGGATCCTCAAAGGTCCAGAAGGTGTCGCCGTCATACAGCCAGGGCGCCTGGGAGTGCGCGTCGCGGAACGGCGTAGCCGCGCCGGGCAGCTCGGCAATTTCGCGGTAGGGCGTGTCGCCTCGTTCCGGATGCCCCTTGATGCCGAGACCGTGCTGTGCGCCGGCATCCGCGACCCCGGACCAGTGATAGCCGTAGAAGGGAACGCCCATCAGCAGCTTGGCTGCCGGTACCCCGGCCTGCTCGTACTCAGCCACCGTGCCGTCCACATTGCCGCTCTCGAGGGAAACGCCGGGCATTGCGTATAGGGGCGCCACCACCCCGGTCTGCTTCTGCCATGGGCCGTTATAGTCGTAGTTCATCAGGCCTACCCGGTCCACCGCCTGCGCCACCAGCGGCCAGTTCACCCCGGGATAGCGGCCCAGCCCCGGCGCTGCCGCGACGGTAAGCACCGGTCGCATATGCGCCGCCGCGCCGTAGGCGTCCAGTTGTTTGCGGAACTCCAGAATCAGCGCATTGAAGTTTTCCCCGTCGCTGTCCCCGGTTGGATACTCCCAGTCCACATCTATGCCCGAAAACAGCCCCGGCGCGCTGACACCCGGCTGTAGATTGCCGCGCAGGAACTTGTCAATGCACGATGCAACAAAGGCCTGGCGCCGGTCCGGCTGGGCTGCTTCGGAGAAAGCGCTGGCCTTACCTTCAATCGAGATGATCGTGCGGATGTGCGGGTATTTCGCCCGCAGCAGCTGTAGCTGGTGGTACTCGCCGCGCAAGGGCTCTCCCGGAGCAAGCGGCTGCCCGGCTGGGTCCGGCCCCGGCGGGATGGCGTCCGCGATGCCATTGACGCTATTCACCGCCCAGTAAGGCTGCTGCATGTCCGCCCGTGGGTCGGCTACGGCGCAGCGGCCGTCCACGATAGAGGCTTGCGCGTAATCGATCTGATCCAGCAGCGACGCCGACCCGCTCGTAACCAGCTGCTTCGCTGTCCAAAGCGGCGTTCCGTAAAGCCCCCACTGCGGGAGATAGCCCACCAGGATGGGTTTTTGGGCGTGGAGCGTGGCGCAGAACAGAAGCAGAAACACACAGCGGAGTTGATGCATAGATGTAGGACTCGCTCCCAAACGTACCGTCACCGAGAGCATAAAAGACGCAGTGTTGGGGAGAGTGCGGGCTACACTCAGGCCACCATCAGCAGAGTGTCATGCGGGAACAGGATGGGCCGGAAGATCGGCCTGACCGGCGTTCACCGCGTCAATCGGTGAACGCCGGTTCCAATGCTGGAGGTGGCCTATGGACAAGGAATCGTCCAGTTGGGTGCATCTGCTTGTAAGGGTGACGCTGGACTGGCGTACCCTCGCTGCGGTTGTTGCCCTGGTCAGGCTGCTGCGAAAGCGGTAGCCCTAACCCCTCGGTGGGAGATAACCATCGAGAGCCTACTCACTTCCACATCTATATTCGATGCTGCGCTTGCAGAGAAGTCAAGCCTCCCTTCGATTTTGGCCGCACTTCCGTTCCCAAATCCGACGTCCCATAGCCTTAAGGGCGGGCGCTAAAATAGTTCCCGACGATGTACAGGCTCCCACCATCCCAGCCGTGTCCCAGGCGCTTCCGCAGAGGCCGCCGTGATCGCGGTCGCACCTTCTAGAGCGATTTGTCTTACTGCCCGCTCCCCATCACACCCAAGAAGGTCACGAGTCTTATGCACACTGTCAACAACAGCTTCGGCGCTCGCGCCGGGTTTACCTCCGGCGTAACCACTTACACCATCTTCAGCCTGCAAGCGCTTGCCGAGCACGGCATTGCCCTCCAACGCCTTCCCTGGTCGCTGCGCATCCTGCTTGAAAATCTGCTCCGCCGCGAGGACGGCCTTTCCGTGACGGCCGCAGATATCCGGTTTCTCGCCCATTGGGACCCCCAAGCCGAGCCCTCACGCGAGATCGCCTTTATGCCCGCGCGCGTCCTCATGCAGGACTTTACCGGCGTCCCCGCGATCGTCGACCTGGCCGCCATGCGTGACGCCATGCAGCGGCTCGGCGGCGATCCGCAGAAGATCAACCCTCTCCAGCCCGCCGAGCTTGTCATCGACCACTCCGTGCAGGTTGACGAGTACGGCTCCGCGGAAGCCTACAACGTCAATTCGCTGCTCGAGGTAGCACGCAACCGCGAGCGCTACGCATTTCTTAAGTGGGGCCAGTCGGCGTTTCGCAACTTTTCCGCCGTGCCTCCCGGCATGGGCATCTGTCACCAGGTCAACCTCGAACACCTGGCCCGCGGTGTTTTTACAACAACCATCGGCGGCGAACAGTTTGCCTACCCCGACACGCTGGTCGGCACCGACTCGCATACGACCATGATCAACGGCCTCGGCGTCCTGGGATGGGGCGTCGGCGGCATCGAGGCGGAGGCCGCCATGCTCGGCCAGCCCGTGTCGATGCTTATCCCACAGGTGGTGGGCTTCCGCATCACGGGCCGCCTGCGCGAAGGAGCCACCGCAACCGACCTCGTCCTCACCATCACCGAGAAACTGCGCCGCCACGGCGTTGTCGGCAAGTTTGTCGAGTTTTACGGTCTCGGCCTGCCCGGGCTTTCGCTTGCCGACCGCGCCACCATCGCCAACATGGCCCCCGAGTACGGCGCGACCTGCGGCATTTTCCCGGTCGATGAGGAAACCTTGCGCTACCTGCGCCTTACGGGCCGGCCTGCTTCTCTTGTCTCGCGGGTCGAGGCTTATTACAAGGAACAAGGCCTGTTCCACACGCCCGAAACGCCGGAAGCCGAATACTCGTCCACTCTCGCCCTCGACCTGTCCGAAGTTGAGCCCAGTGTCGCCGGGCCCAAGCGCCCGCAGGATCGGGTCGCACTCGGGGACGTTCCGGCCGACTTCGCGCGGCAGTTGCCCTCGCTTTTCGGCCCGAAGGTGGGCAAGTTCGGCGAGCGCCAGGGCCAGCGCTGGGAAGGGGAGGGCGGCCACGCTTCCGCTACAGGCGTTGCCGTGAGTACAGAAGCCACGCCGGAACCTGGTAAGCTCGTCGACGCCGCGCCGATACTCGCGCCGATGAGCGGGAGGCTCACGGAAGTCAGCACAGCCGTTGCAACCCCACCGCAGGTGGCGCAAGCCGCGCAAGCGGTTCCTACCACGGTCCAAGAGCGCTTCGGCGTCGATCCGGACCGCTATCTCGACCATGGCTCCATCGTCATCGCCGCCATCACCTCCTGCACCAACACCAGCAATCCTTCGGTGATGATCGCCGCCGGCCTGCTTGCGAAAAAAGCTGTCGAGCGTGGCTTGAGCACCCCGCCCTGGGTCAAAACCTCGCTCGCCCCCGGCTCCCGCGTCGTCACCGACTACTACAAGCGCGCCGGGCTGCTGCCTTACCTCGACCGGCTCCGCTTCCAGGTCGTCGGCTACGGCTGCACCACCTGCATCGGCAATTCGGGCGCTCTTCCTCCCGATGTTTCCGAGGCCATCGACACGCACGGCCTCGTCGCCGTTTCGGTCCTCAGCGGCAATCGCAACTTCGAAGGGCGCATCAACTCCGACGTCCGCGCGAACTACCTGATGTCGCCGCCGCTAGTGGTCGCTTACGCACTGGCCGGTTCCATTGACCGCAACCTCGAAATTGACCCTCTCGGCCGCGGGCTCGACGGGCAGGACGTATATCTGCGCGACATCTGGCCCACGGAGGCTGAGATTGCCGAGGTCGTCGGCTCTGCGCTCACCTTCGAGTCGTTCGAGCGGGAGTACGCCACCGTCACCGCGGGCGACGAGCACTGGCAGAATCTGCGCGTCCCCGCGGGCGACACCTATGCTTGGGAGCCCGATTCCACCTACATCCGCCAAGCGCCTTACTTCGACGGCATGGCCGTAAAACCCGCTCCGGTCACAGACATTCTCAGCGCCCGCGTACTTGCCGTTCTCGGCGACTCCGTGACAACGGACCACATCTCCCCAGCCGGCTCGATCAATGCTAGTTCCCCGGCGGGCCGCTACCTCGTCGAGCATGGTGTCCAACCGGCAGACTTCAACTCCTACGGCTCGCGCCGGGGTAATCACGAGGTCATGGTCCGCGGTACTTTCGCCAACGTTCGGCTGAAAAACAAGCTCGCTCCAGGCACTGAGGGCGGCTTTACCCGCCTGCTCCCCCAAGGGATTGAGACCACAATCTACGAGGCCGCCGAGGAGTATGCCCGGCGCGGCACCCCGCTTGTCATTCTCGCGGGCAAGGAGTACGGCTCAGGCTCTTCCCGCGACTGGGCCGCCAAAGGGCCCAAACTGCTCGGCGTTCGCGTCGTCATCGCTGAATCCTACGAGCGCATCCACCGCTCCAACCTCGTCGGCATGGGCATTCTTCCGCTCGAGTTCGCCGGCGGCGACTCGGCCGCGAGCCTTGGGCTAACCGGCGAGGAGATTTTCGATTTTCCGGGCCTTAAAATGCTCCTCGAGCAGAAGCTGAGTGTCGGGCGCAACCTCATCGTCCGCTCTACCGCGCCGGACGGCACGGAAAAACACTTCCCCGTGCGCGTCCGCATCGATACGCCCGGGGAGATCGGCTACTACGAGCACGGGGGGATTTTGCAGTACGTACTGCGGCAGCTGGCGGGGGTGGCCTAGCCGCTTTTTCGGCCAGGTTCATCGCGGGGTCGCCTATCCAGTGCCTCACGCAATGCGTAAAACGCAAGCTGCGGACGGTAGCCGTTGTCGAAAAGCAGACACAACTCTTGCCGGTCCGGGTGCCTGGGCCGGAAGCGCCGGTTCGCGGGCGCGTTGAGCCAGGAGCCCGCGTTGCCAACGCCCCAGCACAGCACGTCCGTTACCGCAGGCTCGTGCAGCAAGAGCTCCACATACCGGCGATAGGCGGCAGCTACAGCTTCCGCACGCGTACGGGGATCGTCCGGGAGGCTGTCGTCGTTTACATCGAGTTCGGTAATGGCGATTTTTAACCCGAGTCCCGCTATCTGTCGCGCGAACTCGGTCAACCCTGGGCCAATCTGCCCGGCAGAATCCGCGGACAGGTGAGATTGCAGCCCGAGACCGCCCACGGGCATGCCCGCCTCCACCAGCCGTTGCAGCAGGCCCAGGACCGCAGCGCGTTTGGAACCGTCGGTTTCAAGCCCGTAGTCGTTATAAAAGAGAACGGCTTGCGGGTCGGCCGCATGCGCCGCCTTGAAGGCAATCTCGGGATAGCGTGGCCCCAGCAGCGCGAGCCAGGGGCTTCGGCGCAGGCCGTCGGGGTACCCGTCCTTGGGCTCCACTGCCTCATTCACCACATCCCAGGCCGCCACCCGTCCGCGATAGCGCCCGACAACGCGGCGGATGTGCTCGCGTAGAAGCTCTTCGGCATTGCCCTCGTTCACCTGCCCGGCAAACCAATCGGGCAGCGCCCGGTGCCAGCACAGGCAATGGCCGCGTGCGGCGAGCCCGTGCGCTTCAGCAAATTCCATAAACCGGTCCGCCGCGCAAAAATCAAAGCGGTCCGGGGCCGGGCGCAGCACAGCCCACTTCATGGCGCTTTCGGCCACGGCGATGTTGCACTGCTCCGCGATCGTTCGCGCGTAGAGCGGTTCCCGCTCCAGCCGGCCGACGTCTACCGCCATGCCGAACCGCAAGCCGCGCGCTATCGCATGCGCCCGCAGCGAAGCCGCCCCCGTCCACCCTTCACCCCCTGCGAGCCCGGCAGCAAGCAGGCCCCGCAAAAACTCCCGACGCGTCCCCACCTCACCACCTTACGCGCAGCAAAAAGGGCAGCCCGCAGGGCCGCCCCGTTCAACGGATGCAGAGCTAGACCGCTGCCTGCACCTCTTGTATGTGCGGCGGCAGATACTCGGACTCCTGTACTTTGCCCTGCATAAGGTCTGCCGTATTGCTGGCGAAGATCGCTTTTGTACCTGGAATTCCGATAAAGCCGAAGATGCTCTGAAGATATGGGCTTTCCTGGTTGTACTTCTCCGCCGGGGCTCCAGGGGCGTAGTTGCCACCGCTTGCGATGATAAAGGTCGCCTTGCGGCTCTTGTCCGCCAGCAGGCCCTTGTAACCATCGGGACCGACGCTGAAGGTCCTGCCTATACGAACGATATGGTCAACCCAGGCCTTGAGACGGGCCGGTACGCCGAAGTTGTACATGGGGGTCCCGATGACGATTTCGTCCGCCTCGGCCAGCTCCGCGATGAGCTCGTCGGAAAGCTTGAGGGCCTGCTTGTGCTCCGGGGTGTGCTGGTCGGGCGAGGAGTACGCGCCCGCAATCCAGTTCATGTCGACGAATGTGAGATCGGTTGTGGTGAGATCGCGGTAGACAACTGTGCCGCCCGCATTTTTCTTTTGCCAGGCCTCCACAAAGGCTTTGGTGAGTTTGCGTGAGATGGAGTAGTCGCCACGTGAGCTTACGTCGATGTGCAGCAGTGTAGGCATGGATGTCCTTTGTGGGCCTTTTGAAAGGCGCCGTGCAATAAGCGTGATAACACGCTTTACCATAGCAGCACAGATGCACGGGCTGGCCTTGCCGATTCGTAAATATCTGTCGAGCGCCGAGAATGCGCCGGCAGAAGGACGGCTTTACCCCAGGCGAAGGCGACGCTTTCCTCGTGCGCCCAGTTGGGAAACGCACCGCGCGTCTTCTATAATCGGGATTCGCTGGAGCTTGCTCTGATTTTTGCTGTAACCGAGGGTGTGCCTATCTTTCCCGAAACCCGTGGGAGCCACAACTCCCCAAGCCGCACCAGCCGGCGCCCCCGCTCGACGCGCCGTCTGCGAATGCTTTCCGTTCTGCTTTTCTGCTTCTCCGTTGATACGCTTACGTGGGCACAAGCGAACACCATCACCAGCATCCGGGTGATCGGCAACCGCCGCATTCCGAAGGAAACCGTGCTTGCGCGGCTGTTCTCCCGCGAGAACGAGGCCTACGACCCCGCTACGGTCGAGCGGGACTTCAACTCGCTCTGGAACACGGGCTACTTTGAAGATGTGCGCATTGAGCGCGAAGACACCCCTAAGGGTGTGGTCCTCGACATCTACGTGCACGAGAAGCCCACGATCCGCGAGATCAATTACAAGGGCCTCAACTCCATCACGCAATCCGACATCCTGGACGCATTCAAAAAGGCCAAGGTTTCCCTCGCGCAGGAGTCGCAGTACGACCCGACCCACATCGCGCAGGCGGTCACGGTGATCAAGGAGCTTGAAGCCGCGCACGGACACCAGTTCGCCAGTGTGCGAACGGATGTCAAAACGATCCCGCCGTCGAGCGTGCAGGTCAATTTCGCCATCAAGGAAGGGCCCCAGGTCAAGGTCGGCAATATCACCTTTACCGGCAACGAGCACATCTCGGCTCGTGAATTGCGGGCTTCGATGAAGAACTCGAAGCCGATCGGGGTTCCGCACTCAGTGGTGCTCGAGAACCTGTTCGCCCGCACCTTCGACGCGACCAAGCTTGAAGAAGACACGGAACGGGTGCGGCAGGCTTATCGCGACAAGGGCTACTTCCGCGCGAACACGGGCGAGCCGGAGACCCACATCCGCAACGAGGGCGGGCTTTCGCTGCTCACCTTCCGCCCCAAGGACGGCAAGCGGATGGACATCCACATTCCGGTCGAAGAAGGCGGCCGCTACCGCTTCACTGGGATCAAGTTCACCGGCAAGAATGTCGCGAAATACAACGTCAAAGCGCTTCGCGCCAACTTTGCCATGAAGGACGGCGACTGGTTCGACGCGACCGCGTTCGGCAAGGGGCTGCAATCGCTGACAAAGCAGTTTAACGGCAGCGGCTACATCAACTTTTCGCCTATCCCGACCCCGCGATTCGACGATACTGCCAAGACGATCGGCTTCGACGTCGACCTGGACGAGGGCAAGCTCTTCAAGGTGTCGCGCATTGAGTTCTCGGGCAACAAAATCACGCGTGATTTCGTGATCCGGCGCGAGCTGCTGGTCGAGGAAGGCCAGAATTACAGCTCCTCAGCCTGGGAAGCCAGCCTGCAGCGGCTCAACCAGCTGGAGTACTTCGACCCGCTCAAGGTGGATCAGGACACGGAAACCCACCAGAACGCAGACGCCGGCACGGTCGACCTGCTGCTCAAGGTGCACGAGAAGGGCAAGAACTCCATCGGGCTGAACGGCGGCGCTTCGGGCGTTTCGGGTTCCTTTCTGGGGCTCAACTACCAAACCAACAACTTTCTCGGGCTGGGTGAAACGCTCTCCCTCCAGGCCAGCACGGGCAATCTGGCGCGCAACTTGAGCCTGGGCTTCAACGAGCCCTACCTGAAAAACAAACCCATCAATGTGGGTTTTCAGGTCTTCTCGAACAAGACCGACTACAACGCGAACCGCAATCCTGCTCTTACCGGTGGAAGCACCTCCGCCGGGCAGAATGCAAACGCGGCGACCAGTTCGCTGGTGCAGAACTACAACCAGACTTCGAGCGGATTTTCGCTTTCGGCGCAGTACCCGCTTAAGCGTTCGTTCAAGCGGGTGGGCATCACCTACTCGTGGAACAGATCGAGCGTGACGGCGTTCAGTTCGGCCTCGCAGAACCTGTTCCAGACACTGGCATTTCGCTCGGGCATCCAGGGGCAGAATGCGCTGACGGGCATTTTGACCAGCCAGATTTCGCTGTCCTACTCGTATAACCACCTGGACTCGTCCTTCGCGCCTCGGTCCGGCTCGGAGTTGCAGGGCGTGTTCCAGCTTGCTGGCCTGTACGGGAATGTGCGTTATATCTCGCCGGTGCTCGAGTTCAAGCAGTGGCACCCGGTAAGCGGCATTCACTTCGATCCGCAAGGGCGTAATGCGCTCGGGTACCGCTTCCAACTCTCGTACATCCAGGGCATTTCAGGGGACGTGGCGCCGCCGTTTCAGCGGTTCTACACGGGCGGCGAGAGCGATATTCGCGGATTCAATATCCGCTCGGGGACGCCGTACGCCTTTATTCCGACGCGCGTGCTGTTTAACCTGACGAACCCGGACGGGTCGGCCGTGTCGCGGCAGCCGGGGGCGGCGCAGACGCAGCAGCCGCTGCAGGTGCCGCTGCCGGTGTACGGCATTGTTTCCTCAGGCGGCGATACGTCGCTCGTCAACAACTTGGAGTACAGAATTCCGCTGGTTGGGCGCACGGCGGCGCTTGAAATCTTCAATGATTTCGGCATCAATGTGGCGTTAAACAAGAACCAGCTGCGGCAAAGCCCGCAGGGGATCGCGAACCTCGATTCGCCCTTGTACGGCTGCCGGACGTATATCAACGGGGCTTGCCAGGGTGGGGTGCAGATCCAGTTCAACAACCTGATCCGGCCGATTTCCGGGACCAATTTCGTGCCACGCGACTCGATCGGGGCGCAGATCTCGGTGCTGTTGCCGATCGTGAATGCGCCGTTCCGCATTTACTACGCATATAACCCACTGCGGCTGGTCAAGACGATTCCGGGGCAGAACCTGATCACCCGGGAGCTGTTTCCGCAGGGGACGGCGGGGGACTTTACCTTCGCGCAGGCGACGCAGTTGTATGGGTCTCTGTACCAGTTGCGGGAGCCGGCAAAGACGTTTCGGTTGACGGTCGGGACCACGTTCTAGGAGCGGGTTTCAGGGCTGTTTCGGTGTGGTTTTGTGAGCCGGTTTGCGCATATGCGTTTGCCGGCTTTTCGGTTTTGCACTGGGGGTGGTGCAGATTTTGGGTACTTTCGTACCGCAGGGAGAGGGGTGGTTTTGGAGGGGTCGTACGGTACGAGAGTTACCGGTTTTGGTGACTGGTGAGGGATAAAGGGGGACTTGGCAAAATCGTGGGTGGCTTGAAGTGTTTCGACTGCCGGTGGAAAGCTGGCGTCGCGTTTAGGGGTTTGTGGTAGGCGCCTGCGACAGCGGGGTGGAGTGTGACAGGGCCCGCGCGAGTGTCTCTCCGGTTCGGACGGAGCAGGGGTCACAAGAAGGCGATAGACCGGATTAGTGAGTTGGTGGGTCGGCTTAGGGCAAGCCCGGAGGGTGACGAGAGGTCGAGTAAAAAGGTGAGGGCCATGGCTCGGAGATGGTCGCGGACGGAAGGGGAGTGTGGCCGGGGAAGAGCGGTCGCGCTAACGCGCTAGGACCCACATCTCAAAAGCGAGATGTGGGGCACCCGGTTTCTCACCCGAGTTCGTTCTCGGCTGTAGAGTGATGGGATGGGGAGGTTGGTGCGGTACCAAGAGACGGGGGACCTGCACTTTGTTACGTTCTCCTGTTATCGGCGGCTGCCGTATCTGGGTTCGGCGGAGGCTCGGGATTTGTTTGAGTGTTCGCTGGAGGCGATGCGGGTGCGGTATGGGTTCTTTGTCACCGAGTATGTGGTGATGCCGGAGCATGTGCATTTACTGGTAAGTGAGCCGGCTCAGGGGTTGCTTGCGGGTGCTTTGAAGCTGTCGGTGGCGGTGCGGCGGGAGGAGAGGCCGTTTTGGACTCCACGGTATTACGACTTCAATGTGTTTTCGGAGAAGAAGAGGGTGGAGAAGCTCAGGTACATTCACCGGAATCCGGTGACGCGGGGGTTAGTGGGGTCGCCGGAGG
>CAXTWG010000002.1:25566-96340 GCA_964247895.1 uncultured Acidobacteriaceae bacterium | reverse complement strand
GGGCGGGATGTGGCGCTTCTCGACAAGGATGGAAACCTGGTGGCGTGGCTGGATCGGGAGTTGCTGCCGGGGCGGTTGTATGAAGGGACGCGCGACCCCGAAGGATTGCTGAGCAACATTCCCGCGGTGGGGACGCTGGTGATGGGAATGCTTGCCGGATTATGGCTGCAAACCGGGCGAAGCGCGCGAGAAAAGTGGGTGGGGCTCGCGGCCGCGGGTGCGGCGGCACTGGCTTGCGGAGGGGCATGGAATCCTTTGCTGCCCATCAACAAGAAGATGTGGACGAGCTCGTATGTGCTGTGGGCGGCCGGGTGGTCGCTGCTGCTGCTGGCGCTGTTCTATTGGGTATGTGAGGTGCGGGGCCGGCGTGGGCGGGGTTGGGCGCCGCTGCTGGTGTTTGGGCGCAATGCGATTACGAGCTACGTGTTCGCGGAACTGCTGGCTGGGATGACTTACCTGGTGACGGTACATCGGCAGCCGTTAGGGCGAGTGGTGTATGCGCATACGTTCGCGGGGGTGGGCTCACCGGCGTTTGGGTCGATGCTTTATTCTGTCGCGTTTGTGGGGGTCTGCTGGCTTGCCATGCTGCCGCTGTATCGGCGCGGGGTGTTTTTGAAGTTGTAGCGAGCGCGGCCAGCGAGGCTGCAGGCGCGGTGCTAGGCTCGAGCTTAATGGAACATGCAATCAGTGCGGAGCTTCAAGCGCGCTCGGGGTTCGGCGAGGCGGGCGGAGATTCAACAGCGCGAAGCTCGCGCTTTGTGCGGGCGTGCCTACGGCGCCCCGTGGACCGAACGCCGGTGTGGTTTTTGCGCCAGGCCGGCCGGTACATGGCGGAGTATCAAGCGGTGCGGAAGCATCACTCGCTGTTGGAGATATGCAAGCAGCCGGCGCTGGCGGCGGAGGTGACGATCACGGCTGCCGAAAAGCTGGGGGTCGACGCGGCGATCATCTTCGCCGACCTGCTGCTGCCGTTTGAGTGCATGGGGTTGCCGTTCGAGTTTGTGGCCGGGGAGGGACCGGTGGTGCATGCGCCGGTGCGGTCTTTGGAAGCCGTTAGCGCATTGCGTACTGACCGGGCCGACGAGCTGGGATACGTCGGAGAGGCAATCGCTCGGGTCGCGGCGCACTTTGCCGGGCGATCGCACGACGATACCGACGATGCGCTGGGGATGATCGGGTTTTGCGGCGCGCCGTTTACGCTGGCGAGCTACATGATCGAGGGCTGCGGGTCGCGGCAGTACATCCATACCAAAACGATGATGTATCGCGAGCCTTCGGCATGGCAGATGCTGATGGAAAAGCTGGCCACTGTATTGAAGGCGTATGCGCAACAACAGGTGGATGCGGGCGCGGACGTGATCCAGATTTTCGATAGCTGGGCGGGGGCGCTGGCCCCGGCGGATTACCGGGAGTTCGTGCTGCCGGTGACGCGGGGGCTGGTGCGTGAGGTGCAGGCGATGGGTGTCCCGGTGATCTATTTCGGCGTGGATACGGCGACCCTGCTGCCGGCGATGCGGGAAACGGGCGCGGATGTGCTGGGGCTGGACTGGCGAACGCCGCTCGGTCGCGCCTGGCGGGACTTGGATTACGGTTGCGCGGTACAGGGCAATCTGGACCCGATCACTTTGTTCGCGGATCCGGAGCTGATCGACCGGCGGGTTGCCGGCGTTTTGGCCGAAGCCGAGGGCAGGCCGGGGCACATCTTCAACCTGGGTCACGGCATTGTGCCGGGGACGCCGGTGGAACATGTGCAGCATGTGGTGCGGACGGTGCGGGCCCTGTCGCAACGGGAAAAGAAGGATTGGCTATGAGCAAGCGGGCAGTGATTTTGCTGGCGCATGGGACGCCGGATGAGCTTGAGGATGTCCCGAAGTACCTGAGCAATGTGGTGAGCGGGCGGGCGATGCCGGAATCGGTGGTTGAGGAGATCACGCACCGATACGGGCTGATCGGCAAAAGCCCTTTAACGGCGCTGACGCTCGAACAGGGTCGGCTGCTGAGCGAGGCAGTTGGGATGCCGGTGTATGTGGGAATGCGGAACTGGAAACCCTATATCGCCGATGTGGTGCGGGGGATGAAGGCGGACGGGGTCACGGACGCGGTCGCGATTTGCCTGGCACCGCAGAACTCGCGGACGAGTGTGGGGCTTTATAAGCGGGCGGTATTCGCGGAGGCCGCGGGGGCGATCCGGATCGGGTTTGTGGAGGGATGGGCGGAGCATGCGTTGCTTGTGGAGGCGTTTGCGGAGCGTTTGCGGGGCGTGCTGACGGAGGATGCGGTGGATGCGACAGTCCTGTTCACGGCGCACTCCGTGCCTTGCCGGACGATACAGATACCGGCCGCGGGCGCCGCTCCGGGTGGGGCTGTGGGGACCGCGCCGGGGACGGGTGACCGTGATCCGGCGGAGTGGGTGCGGTCTTCGGCGGAGGTGGCCGAAACGACGGGACGGCCTGTGCCTGCGCCGGACCCGTACCCGGTGGAGGCGAAGCGCACGGCGGCGTTGATTGCGGAGCAGGTTGGGCTTGGCGAGGACCGGTGGTGCTTTGCGTTCCAAAGTCAGGGAATGGCGGGTGGGCCCTGGATTGGGCCGACAGTGGAAGATACTCTGACCGCACTGCGGGGGCAGGGCGTAAAAACGGTGGTGTTGCAGACAATCGGGTTTTTGTGCGACCACGTGGAGATTCTTTACGACATCGACATCGCGTTCAAGCAGTTTGCTGAAGGGCTGGGCATGCGGTTGGAGCGGCCTGCGTCCCTGAACAGCTCGCCGCTGCTGATCGGGGCGCTTGAGGACCTGACCGAGCGAGCGTTCGCGCGGCTGGGCGAGCGAGCGCCCGAAGAGGCCGTGGCGGCGCGGTGAAGCGGGTCGCGGTCGTAGGCGCGGGAATGGCGGGGCTGGCTGCCGCATACGAGGTCACGAAGAAAACCGACTGCGCGCTGACATTGTTTGAGGCGAGCGGGCGGCTGGGTGGGACGGTCGAGACGGTATACGAAGGCGGGTTCACGATCGAGACCGGGCCGGACTCGTGGGTAAGCGACCGAAGCGCGGTGCGGGAGCTGGCGGAAGAACTGGGGCTCGGCGGCGAGATCCTCTACTCAAATGATGCGATTCGGCGCAATTATCTAGTGCAAAGCGGCTCGTCGCAGAGGCGTGCACTGACGCCGATGCCGGACGGGATGCGCATGATGGTGCCGACGCGTTGGCTGCCGGTGATGGAGTCGCCCTTGTTTTCCTGGCAGGCGCGGCTCGCCTACCTGCGGGAGCCGAAGCGGGTTTCGGAGCTCAAGACCTACGCTGCCGCACGCGGCGAGGATGAGGACGAGTCGGTGCGGTCGTTTGTGACGCGGCACTTCGGCGTGGAGGCGACGGAGACGATTGCCGGGCCGCTGCTGGCTGGGGTGTTCGGCGGGGACATCGATACGCTGAGCGCGGGGGCGGTGCTCGCGCCGTTTGTGCGGCAGGAGCGCGAGCACGGAAGCTTGATCGCCTCGGCGATGGCACAGGCGGAGAAAGACCGCGCGGAGGGCAGGAAGCCGCAGCCCGTGTTCACGACGGTGCGGGGTGGGCTACAAACAATCGTCAACCGGGTGGAGGCGACATTGCCTGCAGGCTCGGTGCGGAAGAATACGGCTGTTACGGCGCTGGCGCGGGAGAGCAAGGGCTGGGATTTGGCGGTAGCGGGCGAGCTGGAGCGGTTCGACGCAGTGGTGCTCGCGACGCCTGCGCACATCACGCGCGCCCTGTTGGAGCCCGTGGATGCGGAGATGGCGGAGCTGCTGCGGATGGAGGCGACCTCGGCGATTGTGGTCGCACTCTGTTTTGCGCCTGGGAATGCAGGGAAGTTGCGGGTGCCGCGTGGGTTTGGCTTTCTGGTGCCACCAAGCAGAACACTGAGCGAGAAACCGGAATTGCTGGCCGGGACGTTTATGGACCAGAAGTTTCCTGATCGCGCGCCTGCCGGTGGGGTATTTCTGCGTGGGTTTTTTGGGGGCCATGCTGCACCGCGCATGATGGATTGGGAGGACGCGTGGATCGCGGAGGCGGCTCATGGACAGTTCGCGAAGCTGCTCGGGCCTTTACCGGTACCGGCGCACACTGTTGTCCGGCGCTGGCCGCGCTCGCTGCCGCAGTACGCGGTGGGGCATCCGGGGAGGATGCGCAAGCTGGAGGAGCTGCGAAAGCAGCTGCCCGGGCTGGCGCTGACAGGCAACGCGTACAGCGGCGTGGGGCTGCCCGCGCTCGTGCACCACGCGCAAGAAGCTGTTAGGGCGCTGCTGGGTCTGCGCTAGAGCGGTGCTGAGAAGGCGAACGTGCGACAGCGCCCATGAGATGCGTTTTCAGGCACATGCGCACGAGCTTTTTCGGTCCTCGCCGGTTTTGCCACGCCGCGAAAGTACATACACCGGAAGCGTATCTCTTAATCCCTTAAGCGAGTGGCATATCTGTTTAGATGGGTGGATGCCCGCTGCGCGAGCGAGCAATCCGCTGAAGGGTGGTCGAAGTGAGAAAGGTCGCGATTGTAGGGGCTGGGCCCGGAGGTTTAGCAGCAGCAATTCTGCTTGCGCGTTCCGGTGTTGAAGTGACGGTCGTCGAGAAACGGTCGCATGTGGGTGGACGCACTTCAACCATCGAGCGTGACGGATTTCGGTTCGACACAGGCCCGACTTTTTTTCTCTATCCGCGCGTGCTGCGCGAGATTTTTCTGGCGGCCGGTTTCGATCTGGAAGCTGAAATTCCCATGGCACGGCTGGACCCGCAGTACCGGCTGGTGTACGGGTCGGGCGGCGAGCTACTCGCCACGCCGAATATAGAGCAGATGGCGGCCGAGATCGCGAAGCTGTGCCCGCGGGATGCAGACGGGTTTCACCGCTTCATGGCGGACAACCGAACCAAACTCGAGAAGTTCGTGCCGTTTCTGGAGTCGCCGTTTGAGTCGTGGCGCGACCTGATACATCCGGACATGCTGCGCCTGTTGCCGCTGTTGCGGCCATGGCGGTCGCTCGACGGGGACCTGCGGACCTACTTCAGCGACGAGCGCATCCGGCTGGGTTTCTCGTTCCAATCGAAATATCTGGGCATGAGCCCGTTTTCCTGCCCTTCGTTGTTCTCGATCCTGTCGTTTCTGGAGTACGAGCATGGCGTGTTCCATCCGATCGGCGGCTGCGGCACGGTGACCGATGCGATGGCGCGCGTGGCGCGGTCCCTTGGGGTTCGCATTCTGCTCGACGAGCCGGTCGAAGAGCTGCTGTTTGAAGGGCGCAAGGCGGTGGGGATACGAACATCCGAGCGCAGGCTCGCGGCGGACTCGGTAGTGGTGAACGCGGATTTTGCCGACGCAATGCGGAAGATGGTGCCGAACCATCTACGGCGCAAGTGGACGGACAGGAAGATTGAGTCGAAGCGATTCTCCTGTTCAACCTTCATGATGTATCTGGGCATTGAAGGCATGTACGACGATGTTTCGCACCACACGATCTACTTATCCAAGGATTACCGGCAGAACCTGCGGGATATCGAAGAGGACCACAGGCTGTCGGATGACCCTTCGTTTTACGTGCAAAATGCCTGTGTGACGGACCCATCGCTCGCGCCGCGCAACATGAGTACCCTGTACATGCTGCTGCCGGTGACGCACGACACAGGCACGGTGGACTGGGCGAAGGAGGAAGGCCGGTTCCGCGCGCTTGCACTTGAGCAGATGGAGAAGATCGGCATCAAGGACGTGGAGCGAAGGATTCGCACGGAAAAAATACTGACCCCGTGCGACTGGAATGCGGAGTACGGACTGTACCGGGGCGCGACCTTTGCGATGGCGCACTCGCTCCGGCAAATGCTGCACATGCGGCCGCATAACCGGTTTGAGGATCTTGACCAGGTGTACTTGGTAGGCGGCGGTACACACCCGGGCTCGGGCTTGCCGGTTATTTTCGAGTCGGCGCGCATTACGGCGCGGCTGCTGCTTGAGGACATGCACATGGAGCCGCAGTGGAACACCGAGCCGGTAATGCCGGGGACGCCTCCGCCGGACTCCGTGTTCGAGACAGTGAGCCAGGGTAGGGGATGACGGCCTTGCAGCAAACGTCGGCTCCCTCCAGCGCGCAAAGCAAGGTCGCGTGGGAGGCGATGCGCGCGGCGCAAGGGAGCTGGGCGCGGCAGCCGGTGCGGGAGCGCTTGCGAGTGCTTCGGCGGTTTCGCGCTGAGCTGGCGGCGGGGGCACGTGAGCTGGCGGCTACGGTCCCGATAAGCTACCCGGGGAGCCTGCACCGCAGCGAGGCCGATACGCTTGTGGCCGAGGTGCTGCCGCTTGCGGAGGCTTGCCGATTTTTGGAGCGGGAAGCGGAGTGGATTCTGCAGACACGCCGGGAAAGCGCGCGGTCGCGCCCGTGGTGGCTCCGGACAGTGGATGTGGAGGTGGAACGCGCGCCGCTGGGCCTGGTTCTGTTGATCGGCCCGGGGAATTACCCATTATTCCTGCCTGGGGCGCAGGCATTGCAGGCGCTCGCGGCGGGCAATGCGGTCGCGTGGAAGCCCGCGCCGACCGGCTTGGCCTGTGCGCACGCCGTACGCGTGATGCTGATCGCGAGCGGCATGCCGCCGGAGCTGGTGGCGGTTCTGGACCCGGCGCCTTCGGCCGCACTGGAAGCCATTGAGGCCGGTGTGGATAAGGTGTTCCTAACCGGCTCGGCGGCTACGGGGGAAGCTGTGCTGCGGCTTTTGGCTGCCTCGGCGACGCCGTCGGTGATGGAGCTTTCCGGCTGCGATGCGGTGTTCTGTTTGCCGGGCGCGGACCTGGACCGTGTGGTGGATGCACTCGCATTCGGGCTGCGTATGAACGGGTCGGCGACGTGCATGGCGCCGCGCCGGGTATTTGTGGCGCAAGCGATGGCCGAGGAGCTGGAGCGGAAACTGGGTGCGACACTGAGCGGCCTGGCGCCGGTGGCTCTGCCGCAGGATACGCGGGAGCGACTGCGGGACTTGCTGGCTGAGGCGTCGTTTTTGGGGGCGCGGACGGTGCTGGACGGTTTGCAGCAGGTAGTCGGGCTCGACCTGCCGGGCGAGAGCAGCGGGGTAGGCGCGAGCCTGCTGGCGCGCGTGACGCCGGAGATGCGCGTGGCGCGGGAAGACGTGTTCGCGCCGGTGCTCTCGATGATGCCGTACCGGAGCGTCGCGGAAGCAGTTGCGCTTTACGAACGCTGCCCTTACGCGTTGACGGCGGCGGTATTCGGGCCCGAAAAGGACGCTCGGGCAGTCGCCGGCTCGATCACGGCTGGGACGGTAATTCTGAACGATCTGATTGTGCCGACGGCAGACCCGCGGGTGCCGTTCAGCGGGCGCAAGCGCTCCGGCTTTGGTGCGACACGAGGGCGTGAGGGGCTGTTGGAGATGACCGCGCCGCGAGCGATAGTACGGCAGCGCGGGACGAGCCGAATGCCGTACCAGCCCACAGGCGAAGCGCATGCGGGGCTATTCGCGGGATACTTACGACTGGCGCACGCGAGCGGCTGGCGCAATCGGCTGGAAGGTTTGCGGATAATAAGCCGGGCTCTGCCGGGCTTGCGACCGCGTTGATTTTGAGTTTGAAGGAGACAGGGATGCGCGTTGCGGTGATTGGTTCGGGGCTGGGCGGTTTGTCGGCGGCGTGTACGCTCGCTGCTCGCGGGTATGAAGTTTCAGTGTTTGAGAAGAATCCATGGCTGGGGGGCAAGGCGGCGGTGCTCCAGGAGCAGGGTTTTCGATTCGACATGGGGCCGACGATTCTGATCCAGCCTTCGGTGCTGCGCCGGATTTTTTGCGAGGCAGGGCGCGACCTGGATGACTACGTCCAGATGGTGCGGCTGGACCCGCAGTGGCGGTGCTTTTTCGATAACGGGTCTGTGCTGGACCTAAAGGACGACATTCCCGAGATGGCGACCGCGCTGAACGCGCGCAAGCCTGGCATGGGCGACAAATATGTGCAGTTCATGCACTACTCGCGTGATTTGCATGAGATTTCAGACCGGTTTTTCTTCTGGAAGTCGGTTGGGTCGATCAAGGACACGTTCGACATCAATGGGGCGTTCGATAAGCGGGTGCTGCGCGACTTGATGCAGATGCGTTTGGGCTCGACCGTTGCGGGGACGATCCGGAAGTACATCGAGGACCCGGACGTGGCGCAGATGCTGGACCATTACGTGCAGTATGTGGGCTCCTCGCCTGACGCCTCGCCTGCGATCCTGTGCTCGATCGGCAATATGCAGGCGGAGGAAGGAATCTGGTATCCGATGGGCGGCACGCGCGCCGTGCCGGAAGCGCTGGTGAAGCTGGGGCGCGAGCTTGGCGTCGAGTACCACACATCGACGGAGATCGAGCGGTTGCTGACCGCGAAGGAAGGCAAGCGCGAGACGATCACGGGCCTAATGACGACGGGTGGCGAGCGGTACAGTTTTGACGCGGTGGTCTCGAACGAGGACGCGGTGCGGACCTACCGCGAACTGGTGGGCGGGGCGGTGGCGCAGAAGTTCGACCGCGCGCGCGGGTATGAGCCGGCCTGCTCGGGGGTGGTGCTCTACCTTGGGTTGAACAAGCGCTACGAGCACCTGGCGCACCATGATTTCGTGTTTTCACGCGACCCGCACGAGGAGTTCCACCATATTTACGACCTGGGCGAGCCCGCGCCGGACCCGACCTGCTACATCGCTTCAACGAGCGGGACAGAGCCCTCAACCGCGCCCGAGGGTGGGGATGCGTTCTATGTGCTGGTGCATACGCCATTCCTGCGGCCGAATCACGACTGGGCGAAGATGTTCCCGCGCTATCGGCAGGTGATCTTGGACAAGCTGAAGCGGACGGCAGGGTTGACGGATATCGAGGACCGGATCGTGTTTGAGCGGGCGCTGACGCCGGTGGATATCCACAATCGGTACAAGGTGCTGAACGGGGCCATTTACGGGCTTTCGAGCCATGGGCGTTTCCAGGGCGCGTTCAAGCCGTCCAATACGTCGAGTGCGGTCGATGGGCTGTTTTTGGCGGGCGGCGCGGCGCATCCGGGTCCGGGCATGCCGATGGTGATGATGTCCGGTTGGATTGCCGGGGACGCGGTGGACCAGCGTTATCGGGGTGTAGAGCCGGCGCTTGCTTCGCGCCAGGGAGCCGAGGCGCTGCTGGCGCAGAGCCGGTGAGCGCGCGCGCGGCGGCAGGCGTGCCACAGCTGCCTTCGCGCGCGATCCTGCGTTTCTTTGAGCGGTATACGCGACGTTTCATGCGGCGTCACTTCCATGGGGTACGGCTCGCCGGGGCGGAGCGGTGGCCTCGCACAGAGCGGCCTTTGATTGTTTGTATGAATCATCCGTCCTGGTGGGATCCCTTAATGGCATTTCTGTTGAGCCGTTACTTGCAACCGGAGGTGAATCAATACGCTCCGATGGATGCGCGGGCATTTGCACGATACGGATTTTTGCGAAAGATCGGGCTGTTTCCGGTTGAACAAAAAACGCCGCGCGGCGCAGCGCAATTTCTGCGTGCGGCCTCCTACATTTTCAACGATGTGTCTGAGAATAGCGGCGCCGTGCTTTGGATAACGCCGCAAGGCGAGTTTACGGATGCGCGAGCGCGGCCGGCTGAGTTTCGCCCCGGCCTTGCCGCACTGGTGCGAAAGCTGCCCCGGGTGACGGTGCTGCCGCTCGCGGTTGAGTACACATTCTGGAATGAGCGCTTGCCGGAGGTATTGGCGCTCTTTGGCGAGCCGCTCGTGTTTGTACATGGGCAGCTTGTTGGGAGCGAAGCAGACTCGATACCGGAACGGGCCATGGAACGGGCCATGGAACGGGCGCAGGAACGGGCGCAGGACCAGCTGGCCGTGCTTGCCGAACAGCGCGACACAGGGTTGTTTGCGTCGGTGCTGGCCGGGAGCTCGGGCATCACGGGCCTGTATGAGTTGTGGCAGCGGCTGCGGGCGTTTGCGCGCGGGGAGCGGTATGAGCCGGAGCATGGAAGCCTTACGCGAGGCGAAGGTCGACCGCATGGGTAAGCGTGGCCTCCGGTGAGAGGCGGACTCGATTCACCCTGGGTGGCGGCTGCTTTTCTTTGCTCGCTGGGGTCGCTCGCCACGTTTTGCATGAACCTGCCATGGTACCGGGCGCCCCGATGGGTTGTGCCGGGGGAACGATTGTGCGCGGTTTCCGTGCTGGTGCCGGCGCGGAATGAAGAAGCTTCGATCGTGGCTGCGGTTGAAAGCATCCTGGCTCAGACGGAGGTGGAACTGGAGTTGCTGGTGATGGACGACAATTCGGGCGACCGGACGGCGGAGCTTGTGGAAGAGCTTGCGCTCGGAGACCGGCGGCTCAAGCTCCATAGCGCGCCTCCTTTGCCTTCCGGGTGGAATGGCAAGCAGCACGCGTGCGCCGCGCTGGGAAAGCTTGCCCAGTATGACGTCCTCTGCTACCTGGACGCGGATGTGCGTCTGGAGCCGGGTGCGCTCGGGCGCATGGTGGCCGAGCTCGACGCGCACCGGCTGGATATGCTGAGCGGGTTTCCGTGCGAACAAACAGGGACGTGGCTTGAAAAGCTGCTGATCCCGCTCATTCATTTCGTGTTGCTTTGCTACCTGCCCATGCCGTTTTCACGCTGGTTCCAGCGCGTGCCGGCGCTGGCGGTCGGGTGCGGGCAGGTGATCCTGGTGCGCAAGGGAGCGTACGAGGCGAGCGGCGGCCACGGGGCAATCCGGGAAAGCATGCATGACGGGCTGCTGCTGCCCCGTTTGCTGCGCAGGCGCGGCTTTGCAACCGATGTGCGCGACCTGACCGGGCTGGCGCGCTGCCGGATGTACCGCAACGCGGCCGAGGTGTGGAGCGGGCTTGCGAAGAACGCAACCGAAGGGATGGCGGCTCCGCTGCGGATTGTGCCGTTTACGGCCATGCTGTTTTTCGGGCAGCTGCTGCCGGTGCTGCTGCTGTTTCTCGCGGCATGGGAGGGCGCGCCGCTGCTGTGGCCGTCACTTGCGGTTGGGTGCGGGTACATGGTGCGCGCGCTGGCAGCCTGGCGGTTCCGGCAAAGCGTGTTCGGCGCCTTACTGCACCCGGTGGGGATTGCGATCCTTCTTGTTTTGCAGTGGTGGTCGCTGGCTCGCAAGCTCGCGGGGCGGCGCGCGGTTTGGAAGCAAAGAGCCTATGACGTGGGTTGAAGGCGCGGCTCGTAAAATGGTGAGTGTAGCTGGACGGCGGTTTACACTGCTCCTTCTCCTGGTGCCCGCCTGTGCGCGCCCGCTCGGCATGACCGGTGTGGACCACCTCCAGCAAGGAGACCGGCCCTGGCGGGCTGAGTTGGCCGCGGCGCGCGCCGCATACTACGCGGGTCTTGAAGGAGATCGGGCAGCGGACTCCGAGGCTCGGCGGCGTTTCGGGGCTTTGGCGCGGGCGCATCCGAGGGATGCTACGCTCCAGGCCTACATGGGCAGCCTCGAGCTGCTGGACGCGGCGCACACATGGGCTATATGGCGCAAACACGCGTTGAGCCAGGAAGGGCTCGGCACGATGGACGCGGCCGTGAACGCTGCCCCAGGCGACCTGGAAGCGCGGTTTGTGCGGGCGTTGACCACCTGGCACTTGCCGTTCTTTTTCCATCGCAAGCAGCAGGCTGAGGCGGACCTGCTGTTTCTGGGTCCGAGGGCGGAGCAGGCCGCGCGCAACGGGGCGCTGCCGCCCCCGCTGGCTGCGGCGGCGCTGGACTACTGGGGACAGGTGCTCGCGGAGCGTACTCAGCCGGACGGAGCGCGCAAGGCATATTTGGCGGCGGTGCGCGTGGATAAAAACAGCCCCGGCGGGGCAGACGCGCAGAAGCGTCTTCGTTGAAGCGATTTGCTGTGACGCGGAACGGCGGCTACAGGGCACATGCTAGCCAACTCATCTCCGCTCGCAGATAGCGTAGAAGCCGTACTGTGTGCAGTGCCACTGGTTCGCGAGAGGGCCCAGAAGGGTGCCGGCGAGAGCGAGCGGCTGCGGGGGAGCGCCGTTGGGGTCGGTAATAAGGAGGAAGTCGGCGAGGGCGAACACGGGCGCCCGCATGGCCGGGGCGAGCGCGAGGGGCAGGTAGGCCGGATTTTCAGAGAGCAGATTGGGTGTGAGGTCGCGAAGGAGGCCGGCGCGGCCGTTTTCGCGGACGGGGACGATGGTGAGCTGGAGCCAGGGGGTGTTGAGCAGGACGTCGTCATGGGCGGTGAAAGCGCGGACACCGTCCCAGAAGCGGAGACCCCACCAGGAGTGGGTGAGAACGCCGCTGCCCCCAGTGCGGGCCTGGATGAATAGCCCCCGCGCGTGGCGGGGCAGCGGGGCTTGCTCGAGCGCGGCTTGCTGCTTTGCGATGGGGCGCAGGTAAAGGAAGGCAAAAAGGAGGGAAGCTGCTGTCGCGAACAGGGCGACCCCGGCGGCGGCGCGCTGCTTTGTGGGGGTGGCCAGGTAGGCGGGCAGGCCGGCGGCGAGGAGCAGGGTGACGGGATACCACATGCGCACGGCGAAAAGCGCTGAACCGTTCATGGTGGCGGGAAAGAAAAATGTAGCGAGGAGATAGAGGAAGGTGGCTGTGAGCAGGCGATCAACGGGAGTCGAGGAAGCGAAGAAGCGCTTGCGGGGCCGTGAGCATAGATATGAGCGTAGATAAAAGACCAGCGTAAGCGGCAGGATGGCGATGGTAGCTGCCTGATACGTCCAGCCCAGGGGAGAGTGGACCTGAAAAAAGGTGATGTAGATGCCGCTCAACATGCGGAAGGGTAAGAAGGGATCGAGATGAGTGCCTTGAAAGGAGCCGGCTACGGCTGATTTGTCGGCAATCAGGATAGGGAAGACGAAAGCGAGGCAAGCCAGGGCGAGAAAGGCGGATTGTTTCGCCGGAAAACTGCGGATGGGCTGTGTGCGCTTGGCGGCAGGGAACTGAAGGAGTAAGTCGACGCCGACAAGGCAAATAAGGACCATAAGTGGAATCGGATGAACAAAAACCAGCAGAAGCAGGACGAAGCTGAAAGGTAAAAGCCGCCCTGTGTAGTAAAAGGCGACGGCGAAAAGAAGCAGGCCGGAACCGAAGGTGTAGTTGAAGAAACCGGCGGACAGGGGCCAGGAAAAGAGGAGCGGGAAGATGAGGAGGGATGCAGCTGGAGCATGGGGCGCGAGTACGCGGGTAAGGGCTCGGAAGCCTAGGGCGAGGGTGGCCCAGATAAGGCCGGCAAAGAGTTTCTCGGCTGTGTCAGGGGTGACGAAGTGCTCGAGCAGGATAAGCAGGTAGTAGTGGAAGGAGTATGGCTGGATAAGGTGCCGGACAGCGTAATAGCGAGCGTACAAGGGGGAGCTGTGGGTAGCTAGCTTCCACAGGATGTTGGCCAGGTAGATATGGACAGGGCCGTCGCCGTTGGGAAGCAGAGGCAGGGTGAGCAGGAAAAGCTCGAAGATAGCGAGCAGGAGCCAGAAGGCCCGTTTGGATGTGCGCTCGAAAACAGCTTGAGTCGGTATTTCCGCTGTTTTCTGACCTATTGAGGAAGGAGCCATTCGGATCCCGTTACGACTGGAGCGGCTTGCGGGCAAAGTACCAGAGCGAGAAGGCCAGCAGAGCGAACATAAAGACGGAGACGCCGTCGTGATAAAGGAAGGTGTGCGGGAAGCTTGGCAGGGCCGTGCGGCCGGTAGCGGCCTCGTAGAGCTTGAGCACGACACCGAGCAGGCCGATGATGCCGCCGGCAGCGATGAGGCCGCTGGCGTAAAGGGAGCCGGGGCTGATTTCCTCACCTCCCTCGTGGGGACTGGACGCGGCGCGGTCGATCATCCAGCGGGCGAGACCGCCCGTGAAGATAGCGAGCGTGGTGGCGATGGATAGATACGCGCCGACGGCGAAGGAAAGTGAGCGGATGCCGAGCAGCTCGACGGCGACGACGAGGAAAACCCCGAGCAGGACGAGACCCCAGGGGAGCTGGCGGGTGAGGATGCCGTTGATGACGGTGGCCATGAGCCGGGCTTGCGGAGCGGCGGCTTTTTCGCTGCCGATGCCCTGGATCCATTGGACCTCAATGCTGCCGGTCGCGGGGTTATAAAGGTATTTGCCGTCGGCGAGGTCGTGGGAGCCGAGTGCGTTGAGGAGGATGTACTGTGTGCCGGACTGCTCGATGGCCGGGGCTTTGTCGTTGAGGACGCGGATATGCGGGCGAGGGAAGCGGCCCTGGACTTGCACGCCCTGGTGCGGGGCGTTGAGGGACCAAGGCTTATTTGTAGCCCGGAACTCTTCGAGGCCGCGGTTCATAGCGTTGAGCGTCGCGCCGATGGCGACGGTGGAGACGACGACGCCGACCATGAGCGCGAGCTGCTGCTTCCAGGGGGTCGCGCCGATGAGGAAGCCGGTTTTCAGGTCCTGCGAAGTGTCGCCGGCGTTGGCGGCGGCGATGCAGACGACGGAGCCGATGGTGAGCGCGAGCGCGGCGAAGGCGGGGGCGGTCCAGCCGTTGACGAGAAAGATGGCGGCGGTAGCCATGAGGGTTGCTATGGTCATGCCGGAGAGCGGGTTGGCGGAAGAGCCGATGAGTCCGACAATCCTCGATGACACTGTGACAAATAGAAAGCCGAAGACGACGATGAGCAGCGAGGCAGCTGCATTTGCAAGCAAAGTAGTTTGCGCGCCGGGGACGGGTTTGAAGGTCAAGAAGAGGAAGACACAAAGGACGAGCAGGAGCGAACCGCCGAGGACGACAGATGGGGGTAGGTCGCGGTTGGTGCGCCCGACTGCTGCGGCTTCGGCGGCCCGGTTGCGTTTGGTTGCGCCGGCAAGGCCGGAGCGAAGGGCGTTGAAGATGGTAGGCAGGGTTCGTAAAAGGGTGAGCAGCCCGGCGGCGGCGACCGCGCCCGCGCCCATGGGCCGGATGTAGGTGGACCATAGCTCGGACGGGCTCATTTGCGCGATGGGTTTGGTGCCGGGGTAGAGCGCGGAGCTCATATGCGAGCCGAAGAAGTAGATGGCCGGCATGAGGACGAGCCAGGAAAAGACGCCGCCGGCGAAGATGGTTCCGGCAACACGCGGACCGATGATGTAGCCGACGCCAAGGTACTCGGGCGTGGCGTCGCAGCGGATGGCCGCGCCGCGCAGGACGTGCCCGGGGCCGAGGTCGGGCTCGTAGTTGGGGGTGCCGGGCCAGGCGCCGAGCAGGTTTTCGTTCTGAAAAAGTGTGTACACCCCGCCGAGGCCGAGGCCCCAAAAGACGCGGCTTGCAAAGGATCCGCCGCGCTCGCCGGCGAGTAGTACATCGGCGCAGGCCGCGCCTTCGGGGTAGGTGAGCGTGCCATGCTCCTCGACGATGAGCTGGCGGCGAAGGGGAATCATGAACAGCACACCGAGCCAGCCGCCAAGAAGCGCTAAGAAGAAAATGCGGGCGTACTCAAGATCGAAGCCGAGGAAGATGAGCGCGGGGAGGGTGAATATGACGCCTGCGGCAATGGATTGACCGGCGTTGCCGGTGGTTTGGACGATGTTGTTTTCAAGAATGGAGGCGCGGCCGAGCGCGCGGAGGACGGAGATGGACAGGACGGAGATAGGAATGGAGGCGGCGACGGTAAGGCCCGCGCGCAAGCCGACGTAGACCGTAACCGCGCCGAAAAGCAGGCCGAAGAAGGAGCCGAGCAGGAGGGCGCGGGCGGTGAGCTCGGGGCGCGTCTCGCCGGGCGGGACGAATGGCTGAAACGCGGGCGGCGCGGGTGTGGTGCGGGTGCGTGCCATGTATCGCGCGAGTGTATCAGGCGCTTATGGTTACGGGCGCGCCAGCCGGACATTGAGCGGAACAGGCTGTGGGGCGAGCTGCTTGCGGCGTTCGGGCTGGTCAGGCTCAAAGCGGCGGACGCGTCGGTACCAGGCCGTCACGATGATGAGAAACAAAGGAAGGGTCGAGGCGAGCGCGCCGAGCCACACGCCGACCAGCTGCATGTGCCAGTAGCGCACGAAGATAAAACTGATCGGGACGCCGATGACCCAGGTGCAACCGAAGGAGGCGAGGAAAGGAATGCGGGTCTCTCCCATGCCGCGGAGCGCGCCCTGCAGGACCACCTGAGCACCGTCAAAAACGCGGTAGCAGGCGCAGATGAGGAAGATGGGAACCGCGGCGGTCATTACATTTGGATCGTTGGTGTAGATGCTCGCCAGCAGACGCGGAAAGGCGACGAATGCGGCTGAGGCGGCGAGCATGCAAAGGGTCGTGATGGCGACGCTGGCGTACCCGGCGCGGCGGACCTGGGTGGCGTCGCCGCGGCCGGCACCTTGGCCGGTACGGACCGAAGCGGCGGCTTGGACACCAAAGGGAACCATGGAAGCAAAAGCATTGAGGTCGAGCACGACCTGATGCGCGGCAAGCAGTGTGATGCCCAAGGTGCTGGTAAGCACTGTCGAGAAGCTGGCGAGGGAAAGGTCACCGAACCATTGAAGCCCCATTGGCCAGCCGATTGTAACCAGTTCGCGCAGGCGCTTCACATCGGGGCGCCAAGGATTGGAGCGAAGCCGGATAGGTGCCTTACGGAGCGATAGTCCAAGCGAGAGGACCAGCAAGCCGAGCATATACATGCGGACGACGCAGGTGGCCCAGCCGGAGCCGGCAATGCCGTGGGCGCGGAAGCCGCCGTGGCCGAAGATGAGCAGCCAGTCGAAAAGCCAGTTGACGAGGTTGGCGGTGAGAAGCGAAATCATGACCCAACCGGGCCGGTCGATAGCTTGCAAATAATGGCGAATGGCCATGTAGAGCAGGAGCGGCGCGGCGGACCAGCGCAGAGCGGCCATATAGGTGGTGGTAACGGCGACGATTTGCGGGTCCACATGGATAAGGGCGAGCGCGGACGGGGCGAGCGTGGCCAGCAGCATGACCACCGGCGTGCAGATGGCGACCAAGAAGAGGGACTGAATGAGCGAGAACAGACCGTCCTCGGCATCGCCCCGGCCGTAGGCTTGCGAAACAAGTGTGTCGAGGCCGAACAGAAGGCCGACCCCGGCGAAGACAATGGCATAAAAAAGGCTGTTGCCGAGGGAGGAACCGGAAATGGCCAGGGCGGAGTGCGGCATGCGTCCGACCATGATCGCGTCGATGATGTAGGTGGACATCCAGCCGAGCTCGCCGAGGGCGAGCGGTGCACCCAGGCGCGTGGTGAGGCGGAGCTCGGAGCCGAAGGAGTGTGAGGCAATGGCGTGTGTGCGTGGAGAGCGTCTACTGCTTCCTTCATTCATTGGCGCGGGCTCATCTCGATCGCTCTATTCTGACGGCAAGGATCTACCGTGAGGTGTCCTTATCTGGAACAAGACCTTGGCCACATCAATGCTCGCGTCCTAAGGAGAGGTCCATTCGGGCGTGAGATGCGTATTTCGGGTACTCTGGCGCAATTCAGCGTGGGCCCGTATACTCCATGGCAACCGGGCGCGAGCCGCTCGGCGCGAGGTGAGCCTTCACGAGCAGGTCAGTGTCTTTTGACGATCTCGGAACCCGGCGTCCCAGCGGAGACTCCCGATGGCGCGCTTTAGCCTGTGTGCTTCGAAGTCAGCTCCGGGATTGGGTCGATGCGCTCGCTTCGGCTGTTTTTCCGGCTTCCTGCTCCGTTTGTGATGTGCCCCTTTCCCACCTGAGCCGGGCACCGGTTTGCGACAGTTGTTGGGTCAATCTGCCTCCCCAGCGTGGAACTTTGTGTCTCCAATGCGGCGAGGCTTTGGGTGCTTTTCTTTTTGCAAACGAAGACCGTGCGCCCGGCGACTGGTTGTGCCGCCCTTGCCGGATGGCGCCGCCCGCGTTTGACCGGGCCGTGGCGCATGGTTTGTACCGGGGCACGATGCGGTCGCTGCTGCACCTGCTGAAGTATGAAGGCGTGGAGCCGGTGGCTCGGCCGCTAGGGGCGTTGATGGCGGCGCAGGTAGCCGGGCTGCCTTCTGTGCCGCGCGCGATGACGGTCGTTCCCGTCCCACTCTACAAAAGCAAGCGCAGGCAGAGGGGGTTCAATCAGGCGGAGCTGCTGGCGCGGGCGCTGGCGCGGGCGGGGCGGCAGCATGGGCTTACACTGCGGATGGAAACGGGTCTGCTCGTGAGGCGGCGCTCGACCGAGTCGCAGGCGGGGCTTTCCCCTGCCGGGCGGCGGCGCAATCTCCAGGCTGCCTTCGCAGTTCCGGATGGGCGGAAAAAGCGGCTCGCAGGGCAGGATGTATTGCTGGTCGACGATATTTATACGACCGGCGCGACGGCGCGGGCGGCTTCTTCGGCACTAAAACGGGCCGGCGCGCGGGAGGTTTGGGTAGCGACGGCGGCGCGGGCGCAAAAGCAGGAATTTATCGAGCCGGTTCACGCCATGGAAACGCCCATGGAGGAAGATGTGGCTTTCTGGGGTTAGAAAGGTAAGAAGAGGCGAGGGTTCACAAGAGGAGACACCGGATGTCGCTCGGAAAAAGTTCAGTCCACACGCGAAAGGGAAGGCTCCTGCGGGAGCACGCACCGTCTCCAGGCATGGAAGATCGCACACTGCCCTTTCACCAGCCCATGCAGACGCCGGTGCTGGTGTTGAACGCCTCTTACGAGCCGATCAATATCTGCGGAGCGCGCCGGGCGCTGGTGCTGGTGCTCAAGGGCGTGGCGAAAACGGAGGAAGAGCAGGGGGCGATCCTCCATGCGGCCCGGACGAGGATGCCGCTGCCTTCCGTTATCCGGCTGCTCGAGTACCGCCGCATCCCGCACCAGACGCGTGCGTTATCACGCAAAAATATCCTGCTCCGCGATCGCAACACCTGCCAATACTGCGCGGCGGTGATGAACGCCGCGGAGCTGACGCTGGACCATGTAATTCCCCGTTCGCGCGGCGGGGCGAGTACGTGGGAAAACCTAGTGGCCTGCTGCCACCCATGCAATCGCCGCAAGGGCAACCAGCTGCTCCACGAGCAGGACGCTATGCACCTGCTGCGGGAGCCCCGGCCATTTTCTCTCCATACCTCGCGACACATCATGCGGATGATTGGAAACTCCGACCAGAAGTGGCGGAAGTACTTGTATTACTGAGTTCGCGGAAGGCGAGCTTACAATTGAGCAGGAGGGTTTCCGGCAGATGAATGACTGGCATCAATACGTTCTTGCCGGGCTTCCGACCGTGACAGTGCTGCTTGCGATCCGACGGGCGGACCGGCGCATGGACGATCTTAAAGTCGCTCTGAGGGAAACGCGCGAGGACCTGAAAGCGACCCGGAGTGGAATCATCGACCGTGTCGATCGCGTAGCCGATAACCTGCGTGAGATCTATCTTATGCTGGGCCGCCACGACGCCCGGCTCTATGCAAGCGAGAAGGATCGCAAGTCATGAGCGACCTATTCCCGTGCTCCAGGGAGCAACATGCCGGCTGAGCGGATTGTTCCAGGGCTGTATGCCATCCCGCTCGGCGTCGTGAATGCGTTTTACATCGACGACCCGGATGGGGGCGTGTTGATCGATACAGGTTTTCCCGGCAATGCGGAGAAGATCCTGTCCGCGCTGGCGGAGTTGGGCAAAAAGCCTGAGGATGTTCGGCACCTGCTGCTGACCCACACGCATGCGGACCACATCGGCAATGCCGCGACGATCAAACAGGCAACCGGTGCCCGCACTTACATGCATCCGCTGGATGCGCCGATCACCGAGTCCGGCAAAGGTTTCCGGCCGATGCGCGCCGCACCGGGAATGCTGAACCGGCTGTTCACGGCAGTTATCGGTTTCCGGATCAACACTTTGAAGATGAAGGTGGATCCTTGCCACATCGACGAGAGGATCGAAGGTGGGACGTCCTCCCGGTAGCGGGTGGGATCGAGGCGATCCATGCGCCGGGCCACTGCCTGGGCCAGCTGTGCTTCCTTTGGCGGCGCCATGGGGGAATACTGTTCGCGGCAGATACCTGCGGCAATCTTTCGAAGCTCGATTGGAGCGTCGCTTATGAGGACATTCAGGAAGGCGAGCGAAGTTTACGGAAGCTTGCAAAGATGGAGTTCGAGCTTGCCTGCTTTGGGCATGGCAAGCCCATCCTGAAAGGTGCGGGTAAGCAGTTCCGGGAGCGGTGGGTGGGCGTTGTTTAGGCTGTTCTACCCGAAGAGCATCCTGCATACGTCAGCACTACCCAGCCACAGTGAAAGGGCCATTTTCTGACGACGGAATTGAGTGCAAAGCAGCTGCATCGTTTTACGCAAACCGTAAACGGGGCGGCACTCCACGTCACGCGCACAGGAGACGGTCCGCCGCTTTTGCTCCTGCACGGCTGGCCTGAGTTCTCCCTGACATGGGAGCCGGTAATGACGCGGCTCGCCGACCGATTCGCATTGGTAGCGCCGGATTTGCGCGGCTTTGGAGACAGTGACAAGCCGGACGGATTATTCGGTGCGCAGGACCAGGCGCGTGACATGTTGGCGCTTCTCGACGCGCTCGGCATCGATCGCGTCGGCCTCGTCGGTCACGACGTCGGCGGCGCGATTATGCAGGCCATGGCGCGGATGGCTCCGGAACGGTGCACGGGCTTGTTCTTCTTCGACTTCAGCTATCCCGGTATCGGAACCCGCGGCGGGGCGCCGGATCGGCTGGAGGAGATCTGGTACCAGATGTTCCACCAGATGGACCTGGCACCGGCGCTGGTCGGGGCTACACCCGATACTGTGCGGGTTTATATAACGCACTTCTTGCGGCATTGGGCCTATCGCAAGGACGCGTTCGACGATGTCCTCGACCGCTTCGTGGAGAACTTCCAGAAACCCGGCAATCTGACCGGAGGCTTTGCCTACTACCGGGCCGCGGCTGCCGGGCGGCTTGCCATGATGAAGGGCGAAGCGCCCGCGCTCCCACCAGTCACCCTACCCACCTGCGTGCGCTGGGCCGAGCACGATCCGATCTTTCCCTATGCCTGGACGGACCGGCTTGGCGAAACCTTCCCTATGCTCGACCTCGCGATGTTTCCGGGTGTGGGTCATTTTCCGCATCGCGAGGACCCGGACCGTGCCGCAGCCGAGATCGCGCGTTTTTTCACGGGGCGCAACTAGGGCTGAGCTATTGAGGTTTCCCGGTCGCGGGAGGGGGAGTCGGAGCAGGCTTTTGGGTGGCGTCCGGGGTTTCCTTTTCGACGTTCTGACCGTCGAAAGTGATCTTAACCGAGGAGCCGAAGCGCTTGTAATTCGAGTACTTAACGATCTCTTTCATGTGGACGTCCTGGGTCAGGAATCCGCTGCCGCCTGAGAAGTGCAGAACGCCGTCGCCCTTGGTGTAAACGGGAAACCAGTATTTGCCGTCGACCTGCTGGCGGAAGGTCATGAAGGGGGGCGACAGGTCCTCGTGGCCTTTACGGACGTCGTCGGGGACGTTTTTGCCGTTGGTGACGACGATCTGGTAATCCTTGGCGTCGACCCAGATACGACCTTGGAAGTAGCGCTTGTTTTTCTCGATAACCTTGGGCTTGACGTCGAAGACATAGGTTGGAACCTCGTCGACGGGCTGTTTCCCGACGTAAGTCACGTCGTACTGGCCGGCATCTTGTTGCGTGAGGACGAAGGGCAGACGGTGCTCGATGTCCTGGAAGTCGGCGGGGGACATGGTGACGCGCTCGAGGGAGGTTTGCGGGGCTTCGACGACGTGCTCATACTTTTTACCGTCGGGGTCGGCGGAAATGTCGGTGACCTGGTAGTACTCGCCGTCGACCTTATGGGTATCGTCATCGATGGTGTCGACACGGACGCTGCGCGTGAAGGTGTAGTTGGCGAGAGCGAGCTGGAACTCGGACTCTTTCGCGGTGAACTTCTCGATGATCTGCTGGGCCGGGAGGGGAGGCGGGGTCAGGTCGAGCTCCCCGAAACCGGAGTCGAGCGGAATGGGAGTGTAGCTGACCTGGGCGGTGGCCACAGCGGCGTAGACGGCGAAGAAGAGAAACGCGGAAGCATGGAGGAAGGGGCGCATAGAAAACTCCCTTGTTATTAAACGCAAGCGGGCGCGGAAAGATGCGCGGATTTACGCCGGGTTCGTCTGGCATGATGGCTGGATGGCATGGAAAACGCCGAAAGTGCGGGAACCGCTCGACGAGGCAAAGCTCTACGAGTATGCCGTGGGCGCGTTGGGGCGGCAGATGCGGACTGCGGCCGAGCTGCGGCGGCTGATGGCGCCGCGTGTGGAAAAGGGTGAGACGGGACTCTTGAAAATAGAGGCAGTACTGGCGAGGTTGAAGGAGCAGCGCTATTTGGACGATACGGCGTTTGCCGCCGATTACACCCGCCTGCGGCAGGAGGGCGCGAAGCTGGGGCGGCGGCGGGTGCAGCAGGATTTGCAGCGCAAGGGGGTGGACAGTGAGGTAGTTGCTGCCGCGCTCGAAAACGCGTACAGCCAGGTGAATGAGGAGGATTTGGCGCGGCAGTTTGCCGAGCGCAAGCGGATGCGTAAGCCGGAGAACGAGAAGGAGTCCGCGCGGGCGGTGCGCAGGTTTGTAGGCGCGGGATTTTCGATAG
The DNA here is from genome assembly GCA_964247895.1 of uncultured Acidobacteriaceae bacterium. Taxonomy (GTDB): domain Bacteria; phylum Acidobacteriota; class Terriglobia; order Terriglobales; family Acidobacteriaceae; genus EB88. The sequence continues at coordinate 73,889 of CAXTWG010000002.1, read as the reverse complement.
GGACTGCGTATAAGCTGCTGCGGCGGTGGGAGGTTCGGGATGAGGTGCTGTCGGCTTTGGAGAGGGTGGAGGAAGAGGATGTGCCTGCAACTGAGGAAGACTAAAACCGCCTGCGCGGCTTGCGGCCACTTCGTGGCGTGTTCTTAATCAAATCAGAGGCGGTTCTTGAAAAAACCGGAAAAAGTCATCGCAATCGACTGGTCGGGGGCGCTGGACGCTTCGGCGCAGCGACGAGGGATCCAGACGGCAGTGTGCGAGGTTGCGACCGGGGCTGTGGAGGTGATGGGTGGGCGGCTACGGTCCGAGGTCGAACTCTGGCTGACGGAAATGCGAGAACCGGTGGTTGTGGGGCTGGACTTTTCGTTCTCCTTTCCGGAGTGGTTTGTGCGGGAGCTCGGCTGCGCAAGTGCGCCGGAGGTTTGGGCGCGAGTGGCGCGGGACGGGGAGCGCTGGCTGAGGGAGGGCCATACGGAGTTTTGGGGCAGGAAAAAGGATGCTGGGCCGCCTTTGGCGCACGGGGGGCTGGAACGGCCGGGGTACCGGGAGTGCGAGAAGGCAGCGATCGAGAAGGGCAGGCTGCCCCGGTCGTCTTTTCAGGTGGGCGGGGCAGGGGCGGTTGGGACGGGAACGCTGCGAGGCATGCCGATGTTGGGGCGATTGCGCGAAGCGGGGTGGAGGGTGTGGCCGTTCGACGCGCCGGGGCTGCCGATGCTTCTGGAGATTTACCCGCGCCTGCTGACAGGGCCGGTGGTCAAGAGACGGGTGGAGGACCGGACAACATACCTGCGGCAGCCGGAGTTCGCCGGGCTTGCACTGGCGGCGCGAGCAGCAGCGGAGGGGAGCGAAGACGCATTCGACGCGGCGATTTCGGCTTTGCGGATGCGCGCCCATTCCGCCGAGTTCACAAATTTGCCTGTCGCGGAAGAGCGGATGAGGCTGGAAGGCGCGATCTGGCGGCCCGTGCCCCATGCGAAACCGTGAAGCTCAGTCCTGCTTCGTGAGCCGGGCAAGCGCTTCCAGGTCGCGCTCTCCATGCGACTGGCGCAGAAACAGGTCGGCTTCCTGGTATCGCAGAGCTGTATCCTCGCGCATCGCGAGCGGATAAGGACCGTAAGCGCGGGCAAAGCGGCGGAGCGTGTCGGTGCAGGTTTGCTCAACCAGGTGCCGCACGGTGAAAGCGCGACGCTGGGCGGCAGCGCGGTCCTGTGGAGCGGCATCCGCTTGCTCGCCGGCGCGGTCGAGAAACGCCTCAAGGGCCCACAGGTTCGCCTGCATGGCCCCAAGGTGGGCAAGAGTGTGCGGGTCTTCGCGGTTGCTTTCAGTCGCGTAGTTCACCAGGCCTGTGACGCCGCCGGCCCAGCATGCGGCCGGGCCGCAGGCGCCGTGCCAAAAGCCGGGGCGGTCGAGGTACCAGCCGGGAGGGCCGATAAGGGCGTCCGGCTCCAGATCCGCTGCGTGGAAAGTGATCGTCCCGGTACGCGTCAGTTGGAATGCTTGCGTGGCCCAGGCGGACAGGTCAACTGCATAGTGATCTTCGTTGGAGCGTAGATTGATCTCGACGAGCTGCTGCGTGGGCGCGCCCACGGTCACCAAGGTGCGGTCGACCAGAGTTGCGCCGCTCGCGAACATTTTGGTTCCGCTTACGGTATTGCCCTTGAGTTGCAGGGCTTTGCCGGGAATCTCCGACGCCCACACGGCATAAAGCGCGCCGGGCGCCGGCGCACGTCCGGCCTCGTCCAGGATCGCGACCGCGTCCCAGTGCGCTTCGGCAAGCTTGGCTAAGCTCAGGTTTTCATGTCCGATCGCGAAAAGGCGGCGGTGACGCTCCTTTGTCCGGCCGCCCGCAGGCAAAGGCAGGCGCTCCTCGCGGATATCTTCCAGCCGCTTCCCTAGTTGCTCCGCGTTCATTTCGGGGCCGCATTGTGCGCTGCGAGCGCGTCGGCAAAACCGTGGGGCGCTCGGCCCTGGCGACGCCCGCTCGTGAGGACGCACAGGGGCGCCCGGGCAAGACGGGGATAGCTATGGGCCTGGAGCCGTCGCCACAGATCGTGGTCTTCAGCGGTGGCGAGCGAGGACCAGCCGCCCGCCTCCAGATAGGCATCGGCGCGAACGCCAAGGTTCGCGCCATGCACATGGGGGTGGGTGCCATCGGGATGGATGGGATAGGTAAGCCGGAAGCGCTCCCGCACGACCGGGTCGTGTTCCGCGAAAGAGTCCACGTCGATGACGCCGGCGATCGCACGGAAGCCGCGGTCGGCGTAAGCGAGTTGGATCAGGAGCCAATCTTTCGGCACCTCGCAGTCCGCGTCAGTATTGGCCAGCCAGCACCGGTCTCCTGGGACCGGGCAGCGCTCCAAGGCAGCCGACGCAGACAGGGCGCGGGCGGCGCCGACGCTGCCGGCCTCCGTGCGCACGACAGAGCCGGTGAGGGCGAGCATGCGCCGCGCAATATTCTCGGTTGTATCGTCACAACAGTCTGCCGCCAGCACCACATCGCTTGTGACGTGGGCAGGCAGGCAGGCGCGGGCCGCTTCAATGGAGCGCAGACAGCGCGGCAGCAGCGCTTCCTCATTGCGTGCGGGGATCAGGATGGCGACATGCCAACTTTGCACGATCATGCGTGCACCCATCGGTCGAGCCGGAAAGTAGGGTGGCGCTCCGCGTGTTCGAGGTGGAGCAGTGGATTGGCCCTGAGGATCGCGTGCACCGCGTCGCCGCTCATCCGGTGGTCGGCGGAGTGGCCGAGCCAGTGCGAGGCCAGGATGGTCGTGCCGGGTTCGGCTCCATCGATCAGCTCGCTCGAAAGCCTTTGCCAGTCCGGCTCGTGAAAGTAATAGCCGATTTCGCTTAGCACAAGCAGATCAAACCCGGTGACCGGCATGCGTTGCGGCAGGGAAAGGCAGCGCAGGGTGACATGGGGAAGCCCCGCGCAGCGCTCGCGGGCGCGCTCGAGGGCAGTCTGTGAAAAGTCGATCGCCTCGAGTGTGTCGCAGAACGCGGCTAACCGTTCGGTAAGCACGCCGACTGAGCAGCCGGGTTCAAAAGCACTCCGGTAACGCCGATGCCCGAGCGCGGCAACGATAGCGTGGTAGCGTGCGAGCTCCACGGGATCGCTCGCGAACTGCCACGGATCGGGGTCACACTTGTACTTTTCCTCGAAAAAGGACGAGGCGGATGTGTTCTCGGGTGTCATGCGGGAAGGAAAACCTCAAAAGAGCGCTTCGCCGGAGCAAGGAGGTTGCGGGGCAGGATGGGTTCGCCACTCGGGTGTTCGAGCTGCGATCGGTGCTTCCCGAGCGCGGCTAACTTGCTGTCCAACTCATGCGGGGTGAGGGCGAAGGCGACCGCGTTCTGCCCGTCAAAAATCTCGGGCGTCCCACGGTGCCATGTCCAGAACAGGTAGAAGGTGAGCTGTGCGCCTGTTCTGTGCGCAACCTCCCGCGCAGCGCGCCCGCAGGCTTCGTGGTCCGGATGGAAGTCCCCCTCCCAGGGAGCGAGGATGTGTGTGTTCGAGGAGGCGAGGGGAAGGAGGAGCTCGATCAGAGCTTGCTCCTGGGCAGCCACGCCACTGTCCTTGAGGCGAAACCGGTGGATGCCGGCCGGCTCCACTCCCAAAACGGCCAGAGCCTGTGTTTGCTCGCGCTCGCGCACTTCAGAAAGCGCCGGAACGTCCTCATAGGCGTGCTCACCGTCCGTAACAGCGGCGATGGTGACGGGAATCTCGAGCGAGCGCAGTCGTGCTATCAGGCCTCCCGCACCCAGGGTCTCATCATCCGGGTGTGGAGCGACAACCAGGGTGTGGACGGCGGGAGGCTGCCAGAAGGCGAGGGATCCGAGCTTTTCTTTCCAGGCTTGTTCAGAAGTCAGGGCGACAATCATGGAGGTCTGCGACCTAGGATGCATGTGCACTGTAAGGCAGCTTACTTTGCGCGATGGAATGATGGAGGGCGCCGGACGACCTTTTTCTGTGTAGCCATCGAGCTTGACAGATTACGAATAACATGTTCTTAGGATTCTGAAAACGTCTGTTTTACGAAACTATGACGCCTGAGTAACCCTTTTCTAGGTACCGAGGGGGCATTTCATGCACGTTTGCTTTGTAAAAAGGGAAATTACCGGTACTTCCTTACGTCGAGCCGCTTTTTGTTTGTTAACGTAAGCGACAAGAGCCCTCTGCTGAAGTTCTGTTAAGAAGCGAGGTCGATTTTGCATTTGCCCCATTTTGTTTCATTCTCCAGGCTGGTGAACGACATGAACGCATTTTTTCGCAACACCCTGCGGCAAGGCTGCCGCCCAACATTGGCCGCAGCGCTTCTTGTCGGGTTGCTTTCCACCCCGAATTATTCTTTAGGTCAGGCTGCCAAATATGCCCCGGCTACCCTCGGCATTATCAGCAACCCAGCTTCCAGCACCGTTGTGCGCCGGGTCAATTCGCTTGGGGAGGCTGCGGGCGGGTACCGGGGAGACAGCGCCAAGCAGACCTCGGATGCCTTTCTCCTGACCGGTGCGACTTTCGACCTGATCACCGACGGGCAGCTCACGGACTTCAGCACCTCCTACGACATCAACAATTCGGGCGAGATTGCCGGCGCGATCAACGGCCCTGTCTCTTTGCTCCCCTTCCGTTCCGTCCGGCAAGCCCAATTTCAGCTTTTGCCCCTGCTCGCCGGCGACACGGGCGGAGCCGCTTACGGCATCAACGACAATGGCGAAGCCGTGGGTGTTTCAACAGGAAAATCCGGCGTCCACGCCGCATGGTGGACCCGCAAAGGCCAAGTTGCCGCCCTTCCTACGCTGCCAGACGGCAGCGCGGCCAAGGCGCTCGACATCAACACAAAGGGCGATATCGTAGGTTACGTGGGCGAGAGTGCGACAACAGCCGTCCTTTGGCCCAATAAGGGCAATGTCATCCCGCTCGACAACCTCGCTACCTACACCAGCAGCCAAGCCGACAGTATCAGCGACAAGGGCGACGTTGTCGGCTCAGCGACCGCCTATGACACGAACGCAGCACGCATGCGCGCGGTGCTCTGGCACGCCGGCAGCACTCAACCGCAAGACCTGGGCGTGCTTGCGGGCGGCACCACCAGCCGGGCCCGCGACGTAGACAGCAATGGCCTGGTCGTAGGCACCTCGGAGTCGAGCCAGGGCAACCGGGCATTTATCTGGTCTGCCGCCAACGGTATGCAGGACCTAAACTCTCTGAGCACGGATCCGAACCTCGTGCTTGTCGACGCGCTTTCCATTACAAAGCAGGGCGCGATTCTGGCCATCGGCATCAGTTTGAGCGACAACCCCCCCATGCATGCCATGCACACCATGGTGGCGGTGGAACATGTGGAAGAGCGCGAACTGCCCCGCCACATCGTCCTGCTCACGCCCGTAAAGTAGCATTTCTCCCCTCCCTTTATGCCCAGGCTTCCTAGGTTTCTAAAGATTTCAAGGCAGGTTATAGCCATGCACAAGCGTCTTTTGGCCACGTTCGCTTTCGCGCTCGCGGCAGTTCTTTCCCCCGCTCCCTTCCAAGCCCAGCAACCGGCGACTGCCCAGCAGGTGGCCGTGGGCCAGTGGCAAAACGGGCCGGTGCTGCCCTACTTTCCCGTGCATGCGCAGCTCCTGCGCACCGGCATGGTCATGATCTGGCCCGGCGACGGCGGCGTCAGCGGCAACGATCCACGAATGCTCGACCCTGCCAGCGGCAATGTCACTTCGCTGACGCAGCCCGGCTTTGACATCTTTTGCAGCGGTCACAGCATTCTCCCGGACGGGCGCATTTTTGTTACCGGAGGCCACATCAGCAACAATGTCGGCCTGGCCGGCACGACCATATACGATCCGCTGGCCAACACCTGGACCAAGCAGCAGAATACGAATGCGGGCCGCTGGTATCCCACGGACCAGGTCCTGCCGAACGGCGATGTGCTCACCCTTTCGGGCGACACAGACCTGACTGTCGGCGAGGACACGCTGCCTCAGGTCTGGCAAGCCTCCAACGGTCAGTGGCGGAGCTTATCCAACGCCCAACTCGCCCTCGGCCTTTATCCCACCCTTTCGCTCGCCCCTAACGGCGAGGTCTTCAACTCCGGTCCCAGTGTCACAACTCGCTACCTTGATACCAGCGGGACAGGTGCCTGGAGCGTGGTCGGCAACCATATCTTCCAGGGCGTCCGCGACTACGATGCCATGGTCATGTACCGGCCCGGTAAGATCCTGGTGATCGGCGGCTCCGACCCGGCCACCAACACCGCCGAGGTTATCGACCTCACCGCGCCTGTTCCTGCCTGGCGCAGCACCGCTTCACTCGCCTACGCTCGCCGCCAGCTCAACGCGACCATGCTGCCGGACGGTAAGGTCCTGGTCACGGGCGGCACCGGCGGACCCGGCTTTTCAAACCCCGATCCTAACCTGGCTGTCTATGCCGCCGAGGAATGGGATCCCGCTACCGAGCAGTGGACCACCCTTTCCAATGCCACGGTCCCGCGCCTTTACCACTCCATCGCTATGCTTTTGCCCGACGGTCGCGTGCTGAGCACCGGCGGCAATGATTACCTGCAGACCGAGTATTTTTCGCCGCCCTACCTTTTTGCCGGCCCGCGCCCTACTATCACCTCCGCGCCCACCAATGTCTTGAACGGGCAACGCATCTTCGTGGGAACACCCGACGCGGCAAACATCACCCAGGTTTCGTGGGTGCGTATGCCGTCCATTACGCACACGCTCGGCATGAGCCAGGCGTTCTTTACTTCGAGCGCCCTCACCCAAGCCACGGGCGGTATCAGCATCACCACGCCGAACGACCCGACAATGCCGCCCGGCTTTTACATGTTGTTTCTCCTCAACGGCTCTGGCGTGCCTTCCGTTGCGGCTACGGTCCATCTCGGCCCCACGGCGGCGAACAATCCCCTGGCGACCCTTACATCGCTTAGCCCGTCCAGCGTGCCGAACGGCAGCTCGCCGTTTGCTCTCACGGTCAGTGGAAGCAACTTTTCCACCAACTCCCTCGCAGAAGTGAATGGCACGGCGATTGCCACTACTTACATCAGCCCCACCCAGATCAGCGCCGTTGTTCCGGCCAGCTATCTCCTGAATCCCGGCAATCTCCAGGTAAACGTCTTTACCCCTGCGCCCGGGGGCGGCAATACCTCACCACTCTCCTTCACCGTCACCCAGGCTACGACGCCCAACCTTACCCAGACCGGCACCATCATTGCCCGCATTACCGCGCCCATTGGGCTTGGCAATCATAATCTTGAGGTCATCCGCGACGGGGACATCCCGTCGGTCGGTACGATCGATTCGCGCCGGCAATACGATACGTACTCGGGCGGCGCGCCGGCTACCGACGACTGGATCGGCTACCAGTACCCGTCGCAGCAGACTTTCGCTCAGGTCATCTTCCAGGAAGGCAAGAACTTCCCCGACGGCGGCTTCTTCAACAACCTGAATGTGCAGGTCCGGCAGAACGGGACGTGGGTTAACGTGCAAAATCTCGTCTCCAGCCCTGCTTACCCGCCCAACGACAACATCAATTTTGAAAGCTACACGCTGAACTTCTCGACTATTACCGGCGATGCCATCCGGATCGATGGAGCGCCCGGCGGCGGGGCTTACTTCATCTCCGTGGGCGAGCTCCAGGTGTTCGGTCCCTCTAACGTCAGGCCTGCCGGCTCGCTTGCCTCCACCAGCCCGGCAAGCGCCGTGGCCGGCGATCCACCCACCCGGCTCGCGCTCACCGGAACCAACTTCTCCCCGACCTCCATCGTCCAGTGGAACGGTGCCACCATTCCGTCGACGTTTGTAAGCGCCACGCAGCTTACGGCTACCATCCCGGCGGCCAACCTTGCTTCGGCCGGCTCCGCGCAGCTCACCGTTGCCGATTCGTCCCAGCCCGGCAACGCTTCCGCGCCCGTCACCTTCACCGTCCAGCCAGCCTCAGCGCCTAACCTTACGCAGACCGGCACCATTATCGCCCGCGTTCTCGCACCCACTGGCGGCGGGAATCACAACCCTGAAGTCATTCGCGACGGTGATCTGCCGCCCGTGGGTTCCAACGACTCGTTCCGCCAGTTCGATACTTACTCAGGCGGCGCCCCGGCCACCGATGACTGGATCGGCTACCAGTACGCGACCCAGCAAACCTTTGCCAAGGTTATCTTTCAGGAGGGCAAGAATTTTGTGGATGGCGGCTGGTTCAATAATCTGACTGTCCAGGTGCGCCAGTCCGGTGTTTGGACAACTGTTCAAGGTTTGACAGTGAACCCTGCTTACCCGCCCAATGACGGCGTGAGCTTTGAAAGTTACACCTTCAACTTTCCTGCTGTCACCGGGGACGCGATCCGCATTGATGGCGCGCCGGGCGGCTCGGCCTACTTCACATCGATCGGTGAGCTCTGGGTTTATGGTCCTGCGACTTCGGCCGGCGTCCTCAGCACACTCTCGCCTTCAAGCGCGACCGCCGGAGATCCGCCACTCCGCATCAGCATTACAGGCTCCGGCTTCGACGCGTCCTCCGTCGCGCTGTGGAACGGCAACCAGCTCGCCACCCAATACGTAAGCACCACTTCCATTACCGCGCTTGTTCCGGCGTCCTGCCTTGCCGTCAGCGGCACGGCCCAGGTCACGGTCACAACCACGGCGAGCGGCACCTCCGCGCCTCTCACCTTCACCATCAATCCGGCGCCTACACCCAACTTGACGCAGACCGGCACCATCATCGCCAGTGTTCCCAACGCAACTGGGGGCGGCAACCACAATCTCGGAGTCATCCGTGACGGCGACATGCCGGCGGTCGGTACAAACGCGTCGCAGCGCCAATACGACAGCTGGAACGGCGGTGGGGTCTCGACCGACGCTTGGATCGGCTACCAGTACTCCACGCCGCAAAACTTCACCAAGGTCGTCTTCCAGGAAGGGATGAACTTTGTGGATGGCGGCTGGTTCAACACGCTCACCGTGCAGGTCCGGCAGAACGGGACGTGGGTCAATGTGACAAATCTGTCGGTAACTCCAACCTACCCACCGAACGACAACGTCAACTTTGAAACCTACACGCTGAATTTCTCAACTACCACCGGAGACGCGATTCGCATCGATGGGCAGCCGGGTGGGAGCGCGTACTTCATCTCGGTAGGTGAGCTGCAGGTGTTCGGGCAGTAAACGATGAAGCGCGGCCGGGAGATCGACCGCGCTTGTACATGTAACGAATTATGAATTACCGGAAAGTGGTCGGGGCGGAGGGATTTGAACCCCCGGCCCTCTGCTCCCAAAGCAGATGCGCTACCAGGCTGCGCTACGCCCCGACTTCCCAATGATTGTAACGCGGCCTAGCGGCGGTGCGTGAGCCATGCGAGCGCGTAGCCGAGCAGCACGAGTGGGAGCGCGAAGAGCGCAAACAAAGCCACGGCGAGCAGAAGCAGGAAGGCCCAGTCACGCCCCGTGTGGCGGCCAGGTGTCGCAATGTGGCGGGTCAGCAAGGCGTAATTGCGGCGGTTCGCTTTCCAGGCAATGTCAAAGGCGTCGCCGAGCACCGGAACGATGCCGATGCCGACGTCGATCGCAAGATTCGCGAGCATGCGCCCGAGCAGAACGGGCGGTGCGCCACGAACCCAGGCCCCTATGACGATCAGCGCCGACAGGAGACCTGCGAGGACGTCGCCTGCGATGGGGACAAGGCCGATAAGCCCATCGACACCGAAGCGAATGCGGGTGCCGGGAACGGTGAAGGCATCGTCGAGCAAGTGCGAAAGCTGCTCGAGATTGCGGTCGGAGAACAAATCTTTACTGACGCGGGAGCGCAGGGTCGCCGGCGGCAGGGGTTCTCCCTTTCCCGGGGGTGGGGCGAGGTCGCTTCGTGGCGGGTCTTGTCTTTTCACTGGCAGAAGGGTAGATGCGTTTGGGCGCGTGGGTGCACTGCGAGGAGCCGCACGGATGCTACAATTCAGGTCTGCATGGCGGCTATAGTTCAGTGGCAGAACGCCGGTCTGTGGATCCGGATGTCGTGGGTTCAATCCCCACTAGCCGCCCCATCGCATGGTTAAAAAGGCCGGGCAAGTAAGGCTTGGCTGCTCAGGCTGGGCGTACGCGAGTTGGCGGCCCGGCTTTTACCCCGAGAAAACACCCCTGAAAAAGCTATTGGCAGCATACGCCGCGCGTTTAAATGCGGTGGAAGTGAACTACACCTTTCGAGCGCTGCCGAGCACGACCGTCAGTGCGGGCTGGCTCCTGCAAACGCCGCCGGAGTTCCGGTTCGCCTTTAAAGCGCCGCAGCGGATCACGCATCAGCGGCGGCTTCAGGAGTGCGGGCCTGCTTTCGAGGCATTTGCGCGGTCGCTGGAGCCGGTGGCGCAGGCGGGACGATTGGCGCCGGTGTTGTTGCAGCTGCCGCCGGATTTCAAGATAGACATAGTGTTGCTGGACGATTTTCTCGCGGAGGTTTCCACTTTCCCGCTGCGGACCGCTTGGGAGTTCCGGGATGCATCCTGGTTCACGGACGCGACCTATGCTGTCCTGGCAAAGTATGGTTCGGCACTGTGTGCGGCAGAAAGCGATACGTTGCGCTCCCCTGATCTGCCGCTCGCGCCGGGGTTACGGGTCTTTCGTTTGCGCCGGTCGACTTACTCCGAGGGTGAGATCCATGCGCTCGCGGAGCACTTTTCCGCGCTGGCGCGTGAAGGCGAGGACGTGTACGGGTTTTTTATGCATGAGGAAGCGCCGGACGGCCCACTGCGGGCGGCCGCCGTGCTCGCGCTGGTGCCACCGGAGTTGCGCGGTTGAGCGTGGCGGCGGCTCCTTTGTCAACGACTGCCTGGCTCCAGCCATTCAAGCCCCGGCGCTGGCTGCGTAACGGGCACGTGCAGACCATAGTAGGGAACTTTCTACGCCGGGGCGGGCCTGCGCCGCCGGAAGCGGAGCCATGGATCGTGCCGGTGGAGGCGCCGCACCGGTTTGGGGATGTGGATGTTCCGGAAACGGCCGTGCTGTGCCTGTGCCACTGGCAGCCGGAGCGGGAGCGGCGGCTGACAGTGGTGCTGCTGCACGGCTTGGAGGGCTCGGCGAGCTCGGGCTACGTCCTGGGCAACGCGGCGCGACTTTGGGCCACGGGCTGCAATGTGGTGCGCATGAACATGCGCTCCTGCGGCGGCTCGGACGCGCTCGCGCCGACGATCTACCACTCAGGGCGCTCAAAGGACGTGGCGGCGGTGGTGGAAGCTCTGGCCGCGCTGGGACTCTCGCGCGTGGCGGTGGTTGGATACTCGATGGGCGGCAATCTGGCTCTGCGGTACGCGGGACAGGCCCGCTCGCCCGTGCTGCAGGCAGTGGTAGGGGTGTCGCCGCTTATGGATCTCGCGCCCTCATCCGACGCGCTGCACCTGCCATTCAACCGGCTGTATGAGCGGCGCTTCCTGCGTGCGATGAAGCGCCGCCTGCGCGAGAAAGCGCGGCTGTTCCCGGCTTTGTACAGTCCGCTGGAAAGGGAAGGCGTGTACCGGCGCATCCGCTCGATGCGGGACTTCGACGGGGAGATCGTGGCGCGGTACGGCGGTTTTCAGGATGCGGACGACTACTACGAGCAGGTCCGCTCGTCGCGTTTTGCCGGCCGGTTGCGCGTCCCTACGCTGATTCTTCATGCGAAGGATGATCCGTTTATCCGCACCGCTCCGGCCACCCGCGCCGCGCTGAGTGCAAACTCATGCGTCAGCTATGTGGAAACGGCCTACGGCGGACATTGTGCATTCCTGGCCGACCCAATGGGAGAGCATGGCGGGCGCTGGGCGGAGGAGACGGTGGCGCGCTGGTTACTGGCGCGGGTGGAACCATGATTGCGGATTGGACGGTCGAAGTAGGGCCGGAATGCCCGTCCATCGAGGTACCCTGGAGCGGTTGGGTAGACCTCCATGCATATCCGGAGCTCGCGTCAGGTTTGACGGAAGCGCGTCTCTACCCGGAACTGTTGGGGCTTTTAAACACAGCGAACGGGCCTATGCTGCGAACCTCCAAAGTCGATGTTTTCCCTGTATCGCGGGAGGAGGTGGACCCGGAGATTGCCGAGACCGGGATCGAGGCGACCGCGTGGGGCTTGGGCAATTACCTGGACTGCCTGCCTGTGTGTCCCCGGGACTTCGCTGCGTGTGAGCAAATTGCCCGCGCCGTAGCCGCCCGGCTTGCAAAAATCGAGCTGCCCTTAGCGGCAGCGGAGATCGTGATCCGTCCGGCCCGGTTGTATGATGAGGATGCGTTTGGGTGGACCTTGTACGCGATCGGCTTTGGCGTATCAGAAGCGCAGGCTCGAGAGTGCTGGGCCGATGCGGCGCGTTCGCTGCTTCGTGTGTTCACCGAGTGCGCCGCGTAGGGGCGAGTAGCTCAATTGGATAGAGCACCGGCCTTCTAAGCCGGGGGTTGCAGGTTCGATCCCTGCCTCGCCTACCATTTTTGCGCTAGGCTATACGACCCGCAGGGCAGGAGCTTGTTTGTCTACCGATCGAGCCTGCTTGCCATAAAGAACTTTCATGCCTACGACCGCCAAGGTTTTACGCAGCTGCGCGCGGGCGTGCTCGGCCCAGGGACCGGTGGCATCGAGGCGCAGGTAGGCTGTCCAGTGGCGCAGGGCCGAGCGGCGCTGCCCGTGGTGCTCGAGGGCGAGGGCCAGATTGTAATGTGCGTCGGCGTAGCGAGGCTCGAGCGCGAGCGCCCGCCGGTAGCAGTCAACTGCCTCCGGGATGCGCTTGAGCTCGTCGAGAACGTTGCCGAGATCGAAGAAGGCCAGCGCATAGGAGGGGTCGATTTCTGTCGCCATGCGGTAATAGTGCTCAGAGCGCGCGTAATCGCGGCGGCCGTAGTGGAGAGTTCCCAGATTGATGGCGGAAGGGGCGTGGCGGGGCGCCAAGGCGAGCACGGCTTCGTAACCCTCGAGTGCCGCGTCGAGACGGCCGGACTCCTCGGCGCGCACAGCGCCCGTGAACAGATTTGCGATTTCGCGATCGCGCTCATGGGTGGAAACGGCAACGACAGCACGGGCAGTAAGCAAGGGTTTGCCGATGCCGGTAAAGTCGAGCAGGTACTGGCCGCCAATGGGCTCGACAACAGCGCCGGAATGGCGGAAAAGAACCCGGTGCGCGCCGCCGATACTCAGGCCGGCCTCAAGCAAAGGCTCCTGGAGCCCGGAAACGGCACGCATGGCATGGACTGCATGGCGAATACTGCTGGCTCCAAGCCGTTGTGCACACAGTTCGCGCAGCTTGCGCAACTGGCCGAGTTCCACAAAGGAATACGAAGCTGCGCAGGCGATCAGGCCGTTGCGCTCCCAAAGCCGGAGCTGCCGTTCGCGAATGCCGAAAATACGGAGGGCATCTCCACGGGAGTACTGGCTCACGCTGCTGGTTTCTCTTTCTGCTGCCATAGCCGGGTCTGCGGCGATTATGGCATGCAGACGTGCATTCTGAGGGCAATGAAAGAACAAAGATATAAGAGAAGGGTGGATAACATGGTACAAAATTCACAAAAAACGATGGAGCCGACGACCGGACTTGAACCGGTGACCTGCTGATTACGAATCAGCTGCTCTACCAACTGAGCTACGTCGGCTTGTCTTGCCTGGCGGCAAAGGCGCTTTCTGGATTTTAGCGGGGAGATCGGGTTCGGGTAAAGCTGTGCGTACTTTGGGTCACCATCGGCTGCTAACTCGATCGAGTACTTCTGCGCGCGACTACAACTTCAGCGTGATGAACTCATCGTCGCTGACGGAGGAAGCAGGCTTGCCGCGCATGCGACGGATGAGGACCCGGCCCGTGCCGAAGAACAGGGCGAACAACACAGCCGCGACCGCCAGGATAATAGTGAGATAGCCGATGCCGAGCAGGAGCTTCGCTGCCTTGGCGACCTCGCTTGTGTAGCCTTGCGGCTGGTCGAGCGTGACATCGGCGGTGTAGGTGATCTCATTCGCGAGCCGCTGCGCATCGGCTTGCGGGAGGCTAGGCCCGCTGACGATGCCAACCAGCGGCCCGATGCGGCGCGTGGCCACGTGGAGCGACGCGTCAGGAAGAGCGCTGATCGCCTTCAGGGCGGTGGCGGCGATCTGCGGTGTCGGCAGCATCAGGAGTGTGAGGATGCCCTGCTCACCGGAGCGGAGCCGGTACACTGCTGTAGCGGCTTCAGCATCACGGCCGAAGTCGATGGAGGAGACAGGGATGGGTCCGTTATAGCCGGCGGGGCCGATGGTGTAGCGCACGGTCTGCTTTTGGAGGCCATCGGCAGGCAGGAGGCTGGGAAGGGTGGGTAGGACACCTTCAGGACCGCCTGCTTTGGGCAGGTTCGCGAGCAGGGCTTCAACCGAGGAGCGAAGCGTTTGTGGGTCGGCTTGGCCTGCGCCCGATGTCCGGCGGACGATGAGCAGGATATTGTTTTGCTGGACAAGCGTGACGGCTGCGGTGGCGACGGCGTTTTGGCCGAGAGGCTCCGTGTGCGCGCCGGGGTCGCGGTAGAAGGTGAACACGGCGAAAGCACCGGTGGCATCAGTGAAGCGAAGCACCTCAAGGGTATAAGCCTGCTCTGTGGGGTCGCCATATTGGGCGGTGTTGGTCTCAACGAGGCCGTTTTCCTTAAGCACCGCGGCATGGGAAGCATCCGTGCCGTCGGGGGTAGGGACGGTGACCACGACGCCGTTGCGCGGCTGCCCGGCGAAAGCTGCCGGCAACAGGGGAATCTTCGTGGGTTTTTTACCGGGAACCACAACGCCGCTGTTGTTGCCCGACGGCCCTTGCTGGTTCAGCTGCGACTTGCTGTTCATCTGCGTACCCGCGGGGAGCGCGAGCGGGAGAAGTATGAGGAGCAGGAACGGGCGCGATAACCGGGACTTCACGATACTTTCTAAGATACGCTTGTGCGGGTTGGAGGCCTCGACAGGCATGAATCGCAAGCGGATCGTGTTTGCCACGACGGGCTCGCTGGGCGACTTGCACCCATGCCTCGCCGTAGGGATGGAGCTGCGGCGACGCGGGTACGAAGTCGCGGTAGCTACAGCGGAATTTTACCGGAGCAAAGTGGAGACGTGCGGTCTCGGATACCGGCCCATGCGTCCGCACTGGGATATGACCGACCACTCGCTGGTACGCCGGTGCGAGGACCTGAAACGCGGCTTCAAGGTGCTGTACCGCGAGCTGCTCCTACCGGAGCTGCGCGGCGCGTATGCCGACCTTCTAGCCGCTGCTCGCGAAGCCGATCTGCTGATTGCGGGCGAGTTGGTGCTTGCGGCCCCGCTCGTTGCGGAAAAGCTCCGGCTGCGCTGGGTTTCGGTGATCCTTTCACCGTGTTCGTTCCTGTCGACATACGACCCTTCAGTGCTGGTGAACGTGCCTTGGCTGCATACTCTGGCGCGGGCAGGGCGGATGGTATACCGAACGGCCCTCCATGCTGGACGGCTTGCGACCCGGCACTGGTGGTGGCCGATCGAGCAGCTGCGCAGGGAAGAAGGCTTGCGTTTACCCTGCGATCCGATCTTTCAGGACAAGTTTTCGACGGATCTTGTGCTGGCGCTCTTCTCGCGCGCGCTTGCACTGCCGCAGCCGGATTGGCCGTCTGTCGTGGTGCAGCCCGGATTCTGCTTTTTCGACCGTGTAACTACGCCCGTGCAGGAGTTGGAAGAGTTCCTGAGCGCGGGGGAGCCGCCGGTCGTGTTTACGCTTGGCTCAACGGCGGTGCAGAACCCTGGGCAGTTCTACGAGGTAAGTGCGCGGGCTATGCGCAAGCTCGGGCGGCGTGCTGTGTTGATAGGGGCTGCACCTGAGCCTAGCAATGGACTGAATTGCCTGGCACTACCCTACGCGGAGTACGCGGAAGTGTTTCCGCGAGCCGCGGCCGTGGTGCACCAGGGTGGGTCGGGGACGGTGGGGCAGGCGCTGCGCGCGGGGCGGCCCATGCTGGTGGTGCCCTACGGATGGGACCAGCCGGACAATGCGGCGCGGGTGGAGCGGCTTGGGGTCGGGTTGACACTCGCACGGACAGTGTACTCAGAGGAAACGGCGGAACAGGCGCTTGCGCGGCTTCTTTGCGAGCCCGCGTTTGCGCGCGCGGCGGGGGAGATTGGGGCAAGGGTGCGCGAGGAGAATGCCATAGGCGCGGCTTCGGATGCAGTTGAGGCTGTGCTGGCGTAGACCCGTCTGCGCTGGTTCTGGCGCATTTTCCATCAGCGGCTAGCGGTGCTTTCCTCCAAACGCACGCCGCTCAGACTGCGTACATAGCGAGCAACGCCTTTGTACAGGCTTTCGGCGATGCGTTGTTTGTAGGCGCTTTCGCGCAGCTGGGTAGCGTCGTCAGGGTTGGTGAGGAAGGAGATTTCCGCCAGGATAGACGGCATGTTCGCGCCGATGAGGACGACAAAGGGAGCTTTCTTGACGCCGCGGTCCTTGAGGCCCGCATTGCCGGTTTCGAGGCCTGCGTAGAGTGAGCCCTCGATATCGGCGGCGAACTCGCGGGATTCGGCAATCTTATCTTGCAAAGTAATTTTCTTGACTAGGTCGGAGAGCTGGTGGATGGACTCGGCGGACACGGCGTTTTCGCGCGCGGCGACTTCGAGCGCGTCGGCGGAGGTGGTGAAGTTGAGGTAGTACGTCTCGACCCCGCGCGCGCTCGCGTCAGGGCTGGAGTTGGCGTGGACGGAAAGGAACAGGTCGGCCTGGGCCTTGTTCGCGATGGCGGTGCGGGTTTCAAGCGGGATAAATGTGTCGTCGTCGCGGGTGTAGATCACGTCGGCGCCAAGCCGCTGCTTGAGCAGTTTGCCGAGGCGCAGGGCTACGTCGAGGACGACATCCTTCTCCTGGATGCCGCCGGGGCCGAGCGTACCGGAGTCGTGGCCGCCGTGGCCTGCGTCGACGACGATGCGGTTGATCTTGAGGCCGAGAGCGCGCGCAAGGGAGCGATTGCCGGTCGAGTCGGGCTCAGCAGGATGGACGACTGCAGGCGGGCTGGCGGCTACGTTTGTATCTGTGTCTGAGGTCGGCGCGGCGTTCCTCTTGCGGCGTTTGGTGAGCTGGGTGGAGTTTATGTCGGAGTTAACGGGGGCGGCCCCAGGCAGTGCTGTGATGTCTGGCGACTGCGGCGCGGTGACGGCGGCAACGGGTGCAGTCGTGGGTGCGCCGGTGGCGCGCACGCGCGTGGGCTGCCGGCTGAGTGCTGCGATGGCGGCGACAGAATTGCCCGTTTTTCGTTGCGCCGGTACAGGGGGTGCGCCGGCTGGGGTGGTTTCAGCGACGAAAGTGTCGGGCGCGGCAGGATGCGCATCGTGTGGGGTAGGGGCGCCGGCTGCTGCATCGCGAGAGGATGGAGTGTGCGGGGCGGGTGCTTGCACCGGTGGTGTGGTTTGCGCCTCTGCCTGGGCTGTTTGCGGGCTCGCGGAGCTGCCCCTCACAGGCGATTGCGGCTTGCTGGACTGGGCAGTTGTCGCTGCGCTCTTGCCCGGTGACTGCGGTCCGGGTGCGGCGTTTGCCAACACCGGTGGAGGCGCATTTTTCGCGCGGCCGTGGACATCGATGATTAGCCGCGAGGGATTGGGAAGCCAGAACGCCGAGTAGTCGCTCACATCGCTCACATCGAGCACCACCCGGACGATGTCGCCTGAGAACTGAGCGGCGCGGATGCGCTCAAGAAAACCGCCATCTGTCACAGTGACTGCTTTGCCGGCAAGCTCCGGGGCGAGACTGGCGCCGTGAAGGTCGAAGAAAATGCGGTCGGGGTTAGGGACGCGCGAGGCCTCAAAGGGGGGCGGGTCGCCGGTACCGCTTGCAAGGTCGATGGCAATGCGCGTGTAACTTGCGGTGGACCAGTGGCGGATGCCCGTGACCGGGGCGAGCTTCTGCTTCCCGGGGCTGCCGGCCGGACGAAAGACCGGGATTCCGTTGACGATGGCTGTGGGGCCTGGCTCATGAGCGGATGCACTGGCAGTTGATTCCGTACTTGGGTACGGAGAAGTTTCTGTACTGGAATGTGCAGGCGCGGGCTGTTCTTTGCTCGCCTCGGCAGGTGGGTGTTGTGCGCCGGGGTTGCCGTGCAAGGTGCGCATTTGCGTGCTCGCCGGTGACCCGGCGATGGAAGACGGGCTGGCGGTCGCAGATGGGCCAATGGACCCTTCTGTGTTTTGCACATCGCCACGGGAAGCGACGCCGAGATGTTCGAGTTCGGCGCGAGCTTGCGGGGCGAGCGCGTGATGAGGGTAGCTTTGAAGGAACTGGGTGAAGCGCGCCTGGGCAGCATTGGAATCGTGAAGGTCGCGCGTTTCAATCTCGCCTTCCGTGAGCAGGGCAGGGATGGCGAAAAGACTTGCTCCGAAGTTGCGGCGCAGGAACTCAAGCTGGTCGACGGCGGCGCGGAGCAGGGACGGATTATGAAAAAGGCGGCCCTGCTCGGCAAGCAGTTCGGCGACCGCCTCCACGCTGGCGGCGGCATTTGGGTCGGCACGGTCGGCGTGGTAGACGGCGCGGAAGGCATTGAGGCTTTGTGTGTACTGGCCCGCCGTGCGGGTGGAGTGCGGAGTGGCGTCAAGGGTGGCGCGCAGGCGAAGGCCGCGTGTGTAGTTCTCAGGCAGACCGCCCGTTTGCGCCCACGCGCTTGCCGCCCAAAGCAGGGTGAAAAGAAGGGCGGCTTGGCGAATACGGCGCATGGGCAGGAGTGTGCTTCCTTTAGCAAACCACTGTTTGCCGGGAAAGTGGCGCTTGGGGAGCACTTTGGGGTGGTACCGGGGAGTGTTCCAGTTCAATTTGGGGCTGGTTTCACATTGGGAAAGAGGTCCGGCCTGCTTAACAAGCAAGCTCGCCGACCCCGGTTGCGCTTCTTTGGATGAGGAGCGCAACTGGTGAGGAGCGATGCCAATCCTTAGCCGAGCAGCTCGCCTACGAGGCCCGGCACGGCAGCAAGGGCGGAGGGGAGCTGCTCGGGGTCTTTGCCGCCGGCTTCGGCGAGGTCGGGCCGTCCGCCGCCCGAGCCGCCGACGAGCTTGGCAACCGCGCCGACGATCTTGCCAGCCTGGATGCGGCTCGTGAGGTCTTTCGTGACTCCGGCGACCAGGGCTACTTTGTCGTCGGTCACGGAACCGAGGACGACGACCCCGGAACCGAGTTTCGTGCGCAGGTTGTCGACCAGGGTCCGCATCTGGCCCCTGTCCAGGTTGTCGACGCGCTGTGCGAGGACCTTGACGCCCTTGACTTCGACAGCTTGGGCGATTGCGTCGGCGGTGGTTGCGGCGGCGGATTTCATGCGGGCCTGGTCGAGCTCGCGGCGAAGGCGTTTGAGCTCGTCTTCTTGGGACTGGAAGCGCTGGCGGAGTGCGGTCGCTGGGTCGTGGTCGGTGGAGGCGCCGAGTTCTGTCGCGAGGGCTGCGGCGGACTGGCTTTTCCGGAAAAGGTCGAGTGAAGCCGCGCCGGAGACGCCCTCGATGCGGCGAACGCCGGAAGAAACGCTGGACTCGCCGGTGAGCTTGAGCAGGCCGAGTTCCCCGGTCGCGCCGGTGTGGGTGCCACCGCAGAGCTCGGTGGAGAAGTCGCCGATGCGGACGACGCGGACCTTGTCGCCGTATTTTTCTCCGAAGAGGGCCATCGCGTGGTACTGGTTGACGGCGACGTCGATGGGGACGTCGACCAGCGTGTTGACGGGCAGGTTGCGGAGGACCTCGCGGTTGACGAGGGACTCGACATCGGCGAGTTCTTCGTCGGCGACCGGGGCGAAGTGGGAGAAGTCGAAGCGGAGCCGGCCGGGCTCGACCAGCGAGCCGGCTTGCTTGACGTGCGGCCCGAGAACCTCGCGCAGCGCGGCGTGGAGCAGGTGGGTGCCGGTGTGGTTGCGGCGGGTCGCGTCGCGTAGGATCGCGTCGACAACGGTGTCGACGCGGTCGCCAACCGCGAGTGGGAGTTTCAGCGTGGCCTTGTGGGCGCGGACGCCCTGCACGGGCTGGACGCAGCCGTGGACCTCGGCGACGACCGCGTTGTGGTCGTCCGAGAGTAGGACGCCGTGGTCACCCTGTTGGCCACCGGAGTCGGCGTAGAAGCTGGTGTGGTCGAGGACGATCTCGACTTCTTCGCCCGGAGCGGCGGCGGGGACGCCCTGGCCGTTTCGGATCAGAGCTAGCACTTCGCAGCCGGTGGAGGTGGTTTGGGTGTAGCCGTCGAAGGTCGTTTTTGCTAACTCGCGATAGGCGGGGCTCGCGGACTGCTTGGCGCCGCCCTTCCACGATGCGCGGGCGCGGGCTTGTTCCTCCGCGCGGGCCTGCTCGAAGCCGGTGAGGTCGAAGGCCATGCCTGCATCGCGGGCGGCGTCGGTCATGAAGTCGAGCGGGAGGCCGTAGGTTTCGTAGAGGTGGAAGGCCTGATTGCCGGGAAAGACAATCTCAAAAGGCACTGGTTGTGAGGTCGTAACACCTTGTAGGGATTCAAAGCTAAAATTGGTTGTGGCTGTTACGAGCTGCTCATCGGCTTGTCGCTGTTGAGAAACTGCATGTTGAGCTTTCACTTCTTCGATTACTGCTTGATTTTGGCTGAATCCTGATAGTAAGACTCGAGCAAACTGGCGCTCTTCTGCGGCTATGACTTTGGCGACGCGCTCGGCGCTGTCACTAAGTTCGGGATATGCAAAATGCATCTCATTGCGGACGGCGAAGACCATCTTCGACAAGAACGGCTGTTGCTGTCCGAGCAAGCGGCCATGGCGGATACCGCGACGCAAGATCTTGCGCAGAACATAGCCCCGGCCTTCGTTCGAGGGGTTCACACCGTCCGAGATGAGAAAGGTAGCGGCACGGGCATGGTCCGCGATGATGCGCAGGGAGGCGTCGCTCGGGGCGGAGCCGTCGGTGTAGGCGACCCCGATAAGTTCAGCGGCTTTTGCGATCAACGGCGTGAATAGGTCGGTTTCGTAATTCGACAGCTTACCTTGCAGGACAGCGGCCAGCCGTTCTAACCCGGCACCGGTGTCAATAGACGGTTTCGGAAGCAGGTCGAGGCGGGGTTCGAGGGCCAAAGCAGATCCTTCGCTTCGCTCAGGATGACCCCCATCTGTGGAAGTATCAACCCCGTTGGCAATTGGATCGGCCAAATGCACAGGTGCGACCAATGAGCGGTCGAATTGCATGAAAACTAAGTTCCAAATCTCGACGTAACGTTGGTCGTCCTGCGGAAAAGGTTTGTCCTCGCCCGTTTCGCTCGCTTCCACGCCTAAGTCGTAAAAGATTTCCGAACAAGGTCCGCAAGGCCCGGTTTCGCCCATCTGCCAGAAGTTATCCTTGGCCGGCATCTCGAAGATGCGCTCGGCCGGCACGCCTTGCGCGAGCCATAGGTCGTACGCTTCGGCATCGCGAGGGACGCCGTTCTCGCCTTTGAAAATCGTCACGTAAAGCCGGTCCTTGGGGATGCCGAACCATTCGGGCGAAGTCACAAGCTCCCAGGCATAGGCGATCGCGTCGGCCTTGAAGTAGTCGCCGAAGGAAAAGTTGCCGAGCATCTCGAAGAACGTGTGGTGGCGGCGGGTAAAGCCGACGTTTTCGAGGTCGTTATGCTTGCCGCCCGCGCGGACGCACTTTTGCGAGGAGGTAGCGCGGCTGTAGGCCCGCTGCTCCAGGCCGAGAAAAACGTCCTTGAACTGGTTCATCCCGGCATTGGTGAACAGCAAAGTGGGGTCCTGTTGGGGAACAAGCGAGGAGGAGTGGACGCGGCGGTGACCTTTTTCCTCGAAGAATCTCAGAAACATCTCACGAATTTCGTTGCCGGTTCGGAATTGCATACCCGCCTAGTGTAGCGGGTGTACATGCTCATTGAAGCGAGCGGCTATCCGCCTGTGACGATCCAGGCGACGAGCGATGCTGTCGTGAGCGCGAGAGCAGCGGAGAGTGAGGAAAGGGTTCTCGCGGGTTTGGAGAAGATCAGGCACACGCTCATAAACATGAGAACAAGCGATAAGTAGAAGCAGAAATTCATCCCGGCACTGAACCAGTGAGGCACATTGGGGTACCAGACGTTTCTTGCTAACCCGGTGCTCGCGATGAGTATGGTCGTTACGAGAGATACCGAGCTGAGTGTTAGAAGGAGTCGCGCCAATCTTCTCATTCGCCCTCGCTACGTCAGTGAATCATGCTTAGCCGCACTCATTTAGTTTCCGGCGTCAGTATCTGTCGTTGCAACCCCGGTCCTTCCCAGAGCAGGACCGGCTCGGGTGCGCTGGGTTCTGCTTCGATATGTAGCCGATGCGAACCTTTGAGGAGCCCGGCGCTGATGCGAAGGGGTTGGATGGCGGCTTCAGGGGAGTCGCAGACCACCGGGCGGGGCTTGGGGCTAGTTCTCGCGGGCTGGCCGTCGAGGGAAACGCGGGCCGGTGCGCGGGTAAGAATGGTGAAGTCGTAACCGCCGTCGGCGGAAACGCTGAAGATGTGGTCTTGCGGACTTGGAACGGAACTCACGATTAAGTCGCCCCTTCGGGAGTAGCCGATCGTCGCGTGTCCGGAATCACCCCTGGCTGTGGGCTCAAGCGGGTTTGTACTGAGCACGACCGGCTCGTTATGCCAGGTTTCCGTGCCGTTCGCGTTGATGATGTGGAGCAGCACCCGGAAGCGGCCTGAGCCGTCGAGGAGGGTGCCCTGCGCGTCGGGGAAGGCGTGTGTTACATGGCGTCCGGAAGCACGGGTGCCGTCGCCGAAGAGCCACGCAAATTTGCGCCCGGGGCCGTCCGGGGCCGCCGCGCCAAACTCGATGCGCTGCCCCGGTTTGAGCAGGCCGGCAGAGTAGGTAAAGCTCACGTCGAGCGGGTTGGGCTCGGTTTCAGGGCCGTAGGCGCCGTTAAGAACCTCAGTAAATCGGCCTTCGGTGGCGGCGGCGTCGACGAGCGCGACCTGGAGGATGTAGCCCTTGAGGGCTGAGGCGACCATGCCGGTCCCGTCCATCGCGTACACGCCGCGGAAGCTGACATCGCGCACCGCCGGATTGGGATAGCGGATCTGGAACAGCGAATACCAGTCGTCGAGGCGGATGTTTTCAAAGGAGTAATCGGTGTGCCGCCCCACGCCACCCGGGTCGGCCCACAGCTCGAAGAACGCGAACGGCACCTTGCAGTCCCCATACCCGGCATGGAGCACGTCGATCCCGCGCATGTGGAAGTGCGCGCTCGAGAAGGTTTTCTCCGGCCAGCCGACCCGGACGATGTTCGAGATGGAGGTGGACACCTCGGTATTCTCGATGGAAATATTGGTCACGTCGTGCCCCGGGCGGCGCATCGCCTCGTCGGAGTAGCCCTCCCAGTTGCCCTGGAGCGCGAAAACGTCGTCGGACGCGCGGAAGAATGAATTACGAACGGTCGTTTCGCCGCCGCCGAGCCAGTCCATGCCGTCCTGGTTGGCGTCGCCCTTCACCCCGGCTACGGCCTTGAAGTCGTAAAAGCCGATCCCGCGCGAATCCTTCATCTGGATCTGCCAGGTGCGGCTCCGGACAACGGTCGTGATGCCGTTGATCTCGATGTTGCGGGCATTATCCATAACGATGGCGTGCCAGTTGGGTTTGTGCATCCAGCCGTCGTCGTCGGCGGGGTTTTGCGGGCCGTCGTAAACGATCATGCCGCGGCCGAAGACGTGGACGTCCTGCACCTGCCAGATATTGAGCGAGCCGAAGATCACCGCGCCGGGGGCAAGGTAAATGCGGTCGCCGGAGTGGGCGTCGATTGACTCATGGTGGGCGCCAGGGCCGTAGTAGCGGACGCCGGGGGTGTTCGGGGTCGGAGGATGGACCTCCGGCGGGTTCGCGAAGAGAAAGAGCATATCGGCTTCGCCGAAATGGTCGCCGGGGCGGCTAACGGTGAGCTTTTCCGGGCCTGCAAGAGGAAAGGTGATGGTTGCGCCATGGCGGACGGGGCGGATGCCGAGGCGCATGGGCTGGATTTCGACGCCGCGGTCCCAGAAGTGCGGGTCCTCCGCCGTCACGGAAACGGTGACCGGGCCCGCTGTGTCGAAGTTAAGCAGGGAGTAGTTGCTCGCCGCGTGGACGACCGGGGTTTTCTGCCCATCGATGGTGACGGTGTAGTGGTTGGAGCGGACCTCTTCCGGGATAGGGGCGAAGGTAACAGTATTGCGGGCGAGCGCGGGAAAGGAGGAGGCGAGCCCCAGAAGCATGAGGAGGAGTGTGCGGGGCAAGGGGAGAGAAGGAAGGCGCGGCATACGGTTGAAAGCTCCAGTTAGGGAGACTTTACCGGAAAGCATTTTCTACCCAGGCGGCGAGTGGATTGCTGCGTCGCTGTGGCGGTCGGGCTTTAAGGGTATCGCGGAGGATTTACGAGCAGGTCAAACGCTTTTCTGCAAGGTGTCATGGGCCTGTGCTAGAGTTGCGCCGTCGTCCAGAACACCTCGAAAGGGACCGTGTATGCATCTCCCAACACCCCAAACAGCGCATCCCCATGGCTACGCAGTACATCCACCTTCTTCCCCGCTCTTTGCGAGCGCGCGTCGGTTCGCTCGCGGCTTCAGGTCATGTGCGCTTGCGGCACTCGGCTGCGCGGCGCTGGCGGGCGCAGCGCAACAAGCGTATGCGCAGACCTGGAACCTGGTCTGGAGCGATGAGTTCAACGGCGCAACCAATGCACTGCCCGACTCCGGCAAGTGGACCTACGACACCGGCGGCGGTGGCTTCGGCAACGGCGAGCTTGAAACCTACTGCTCGCCCAGCTATACGACCGCGCCATGCGTGGCAGGCAAGCCGAACGCTTACCAGGACGGCAACGGCAACCTGGTGATCCAGGCGCGTCGCGATTCGAGCGGGGCATGGACCTCGGCCCGGCTCAAAACGCAGGGCATCTACCAGTTTCAGTACGGGCGGGTGGAGGCGCGCATGAAACTGCAAGTCGGCGATGGGCTGTGGCCGGCTTTCTGGATGCTGGGCGCGAACATCAACCAGGTGGGCTGGCCGCAAACCGGCGAGGACGACATCATGGAGTGGGTGCAGAGCTACGGCCCGAGCACAACCTCCTCCACCACGCACGGGCCGGGCTATTCGGGAGGCAACGGGATCGGCGCGCGGTACACCTTCCCGAACGGGCAAAGGGTGGACGAT
Source organism: uncultured Acidobacteriaceae bacterium (assembly GCA_964247895.1). Taxonomy (GTDB): domain Bacteria; phylum Acidobacteriota; class Terriglobia; order Terriglobales; family Acidobacteriaceae; genus EB88. The sequence continues at coordinate 48,831 of CAXTWG010000002.1, read as the reverse complement.
GGCAATTACCATATTTACGGCCTGATCTGGTCGCAGAACCTGCTGCAGTATTACCGTGATTCGACAAGCAATATCTTTCTGACGATCACGCCCTCGTCCATCCCCGCGGGCACGCAGTGGGTGTACAACAATCCGTTCTTCATCCTTCTGAACTTCGCCATCGGCAGCGGTGGCTTTCCGGGGGCGACGGACAGCTCGACGCCATCGACCGCGAACACTCTGGTGGATTATGTGCGCGTGTACCAGGCTGCGGCAGGCGGCGGAGGAGGATCGACGAACCTGAACGGGACGCATGTGCTGGCGCCGGGGAATGCGCAAGGGCTGGTGCTGGATGACCAGTCAGCCAGTACTGCCGGCGGAAACCCGATCGACATCTATGCCGCGAACGGGACGGGCGCGCAGAAGTGGGTGCTTTCCAACACAAACGTGCAGCCTGCCGGCTACTACAACATCGCCAGCTCGCTCGGATCGTTCTGCGCGACAGCGACTGGCGGCAGCGGATCGGTCGTGAATCTCCAGCCTTGTAACGGATCTTCCGGGCAGGCATGGCAAGCGGTGGCCTCGGGCAGCGGGTACACCTTCCACCCCGCTTCAAACACGGGCTTGTGCCTGGACGTTCGCAGCGCCGGGACAACAAACGGCACCCTGGTGCAGACCTGGACCTGCAACAGCACCAGCGCGCAGACCTGGTCGCTACAGTAGGCTTGCTGACGGGATAGGGACAGTTTTTCTGTAGCTTGGGAAAGCTGTCCCATGCGAAATAAGGTCATCTGAGGGAGTAGTCCCGCAAGGTTCCTCGGGCCTCGCGGAGCTTGTATGCTACTTGCCTGAGAAGCAGCACGAGCGCTAGTGTTACCAGCACCATCACAAGTCGCCAATCGACGGCTACTGTGATAAGCACACGGAACCAGGATGTTTCTCCATCCTTGTCCGGCTTCATCAGCCTCACCTTCCCACCTCGGTTATGGCTCCGGGTCGCTCCAACGACCCGGAAACCGCCCGATCCAGTTCCCGCACACGAGCTCGGCAAGAAGGCTTGCCTAGTCCATGCAAGGAGCCGGCGGGCGGCGAAGTTACTTCAGGGTGAGCTCGGGACACGCTTTCCAAATGCACAGCCGCGCGGTTAGGATGAAGCCGCTCTTCAGCTTGTTTATGTAAGGATCGATGCATGACCCTGCTCCGCTCTGCCGGCTTTGCCCTTTTGCTTGCAACTCCCGCCACTTTCCATGCGCAGGCCCCACACACGCTCACATCCGCTGAGAAACAGAGGGTCGACGAGCTTGTAAGCAAGATGACGCTCGAGCAGAAGCTAAACTACATCGGCGGTACGGGATTCGCGACGCGGCCTGTGCCTTCGCTCAGCCTTCTGGCGTTCGAGATGTCGGATGGGCCCTTTGGGACGCGCTCGAACTACGGCTTTCCTTCAACGACGTACGCCGCGGGCATCGGCCTGGCGGCCAGTTGGGACCGCGACTTGGCGGCGCGTGTGGGCGCGGGTATAGGCCGTGACGCGCGGGCGCGCGGGGTGCATTACATGCTCGGCCCGGGGGTGAACATTTATCGCTCGCCGCGCAACGGACGCAACTTTGAGTATTTCGGGGAGGACCCTTTCCTGGCCGGCAACATTGCCGTGGGTTACATCACCGGCATGCAGGAGCAGGGCGTCAGCGCGACGGTCAAGCACTTCCTGGGCAATAACTCCGAGTTCCTGCGGCATGACTCGGACTCCGAGATCGAAGAGCGTGCGTTGCGCGAGATCTACCTGCCCGCCTTTGAAATGGCTGTCAAGAAGGGCCACGTCGGCGCGGTCATGGATTCCTATAACCTGATCGACGGGGAACATGCGACGCAAAATGCGCGGTTCAACATCGACATTCTGCGCAAGGAATGGGGTTTTCAGAACACGCTCATGTCGGACTGGGTGGCGACCTATGACGGGGTCGCGGCGGCTAATGGCGGGCTTGACCTGGAGATGCCCACCGGCGCTTTCATGAACAGCAAAAATCTGCTGCCGGCAGTGCAGGCGGGCAAAGTTTCGCAGGCGGTGATTGACGACAAGGTCCGGCACATCCTGACGACGGCGGCGGAGTTCGGCTGGCTGGACCGGCCGCAGGCAGACCCGTCTATCTCGTACCTGGATGCACGCAACGATCAGGCGGCGCTCGACTCGGCGCGCGAGTCCGCGGTGCTGCTTAAGAACGAAGGCAACCTGCTCCCGCTCGACAAAGGCAAAATCAAAAGCATCCTGGTCGTCGGGCCGGATGCCTACCCCGGCGTGCCCGTCGGCGGCGGCAGCGCGGGCGTGAAGCCGTTCCATGGCGTGAGCGCGGTGGAAGGGCTTAAGGATGCACTCGGCGGCAACGCGACCGTGTATTACGACCGGTGCGTGCCGGAGTTGAGCGAACTGGCGCACGAGACCAAGTACATGACGGAGGCGAGCGGGGGCAAACCGGGCGTGACGCTGGAAAGCTTCGGGAACGATCAGCTGCAAGGGCCGGCGGGGACGGCCGTGGTGCCGTTTATCAACGCGAAGGGATTGGATATCGCTTCGCTGATCGCGGACCCGGCGGCGCTTGAAGCATTGATGTCCTCGCAGGCGGAAGAGCCGAAGAAGATTTCGCGGCGGTTCACGGGTTATTTCACGCCGCCCGCGGCAGGCAAGTACGCCTTTGTTGTCGAGGGTTCGGGCGAAGGCTCAGGCCATCGCGTGTTCGTGGACGGCAAAAAGATTATCGATAACTGGGACCTGGTGCGGTCGTATGAGGGACACATGACGCTCGACCTGACGGCCGCGCCGCACAAGGTCGTCGTCGAGGACAAGCAGAATGGCCCGCTTGGGGGCAAGCTCTCGTTCGGCATCGCGGAGGAAGAGCAAGGGTTGGTGAGCAAGCGGTCGAAGGAGCTCGCAGCCAAAGTGGACGCGATCGTCGTTATGGCCGGCTTCGATCACGACAGCGAGGGCGAAGGCGGCGACCGGAGCTTTGGCCTGACTTATGGGCAGCACCGGATGATCTCGGACCTCCACGCAATCAACAAGAACGTGATCGTAAGTATCACTTCGGGCGGCAACGTGGACTCTTCGGCGTGGTTTGCGGACGCGCCGGCGATGCTTGAAACCTGGTACGCCGGGCAGGCTGGCGGGCAGGCGTTGGCCGAAATTCTGCTTGGGGATGTAAACCCTTCCGGTCACCTGCCGGCTACTTTCGAGAAAGCCGCCAAGGACAACCCAACCTTTGCGAACTACTACCCCGAGCCCGGCACCAAGAAAATTGAGTATAAGGAAGGTATCTTCGTAGGCTATCGGGGGTATGAGAAGAACCAAGTGCAGCCGCTGTTCCCGTTCGGTTTCGGGCTCTCCTACACAACCTTTAAGTTCGCGCATATACAAGTCACGCCTCAGTCGGCGGGAGCTAATCCGGACATCATGGTCACCTTCGACGTAACCAACACCGGCAGCCGCAAGGGAGCCGATGTGGCGCAGGTGTATGTGTCGGAAGACCGGCCCAAGGTGGAGCGGCCCGCGCGGGAGCTTAAGGGCTTTGAGCGCGTAGAGCTTGCGCCGGGTGAAACGAAGCACATTTCCGTCTCGCTCGATGGGCGTGCTTTTGCATACTGGGATGTGACAGCAAAGAAGTGGACGATCGACCCTGGCAAGTTCACGGTCCATGTAGGGGATTCAGTTGCAGCGACGCCACTCCAGGGCTCGGTTGAGTTGACCCAGGCAGCAGCAAGTTCACAGTTTTGAATCATCGCAAACAAGGGCTGCCCACTGGAGCAAGCAGCCCTATTTCCAAAAACTCGCCTACTGTTTTGGCAGTTGCAGAAGTAGCCCGCCGTTTGAGCCGCCGCTCTCTACCTGCGGCAGCTGACCATTCCATCGGTCAATCAGCTGGCGTTGATTTTCGAGTCGGCGCAGGTCGAGCAGTTGCGGTGTGATGGAGGTCTGCCGGATGCGGTTCGCCTCGGCCTCCCCCTGCGCGCGGGCTACGTTCGACTTGGCGTCGCCATCGGCTTCGGCGACCTTTTTTGCGGCTTCCGCTTGCGTCTGGGCAAGCTCGTTGCGGGCGCGCTCGGCGTTTTGGATCGCCTGCGCTTTCCCTGTGATGGCGCTCGCGATCACCTCCGGCACGCGCGGTGCGCCGATGAAGCCGAACTGCTGAATGCCCACGCCTACCTGTGCGACCTTTTGCTGAATCAGGGCCTCCACTTGATGGAGAAACTGCGCTTTCTCTTCGCCGTAAATCTGCTCGACCGTGTAGGTGGAAGCGACCTCGTTGAGCGAATTGCGGACAATGTCGCGCAGAATGCCATGTGTGAACCGGTCTAAGTCCGTGACGCGGTATTTCAGGTAGAAGTCAGGCACCTTTGTAGGTTCGATCGCATAGGAAAGTGAAACATCCGCGGAAATCTCCAAGCCTTCACGGGAGTTGAAACTCATCTCCTCGTTCAAAGGACGGCCCTCGTCGAGGTTGCGCGTCCACTTCACCGTTTGGACGTAGGTGGGGAACTCGACAGTTTGACTCCGCAGCGGGCTGTAAAAGACCCAGCCTGTGCGGATCGGGATTTCGGACGCGCCGCGCTGCGAACCGGAAAGCAGGATCTCGACACCGGTGTAACCCGCGCCGATGCGCGTGACCGAGAAAACGTAATTGAAGAACAAAACGAGTGCAAGAAACGCGGCGAAGGCGAGCGCGAGCAGCTTGATCGCCCGGCCAGGCAGCCGCGGGATATAGGACGTGCGATACGTCGGCATTTCGACCTGATCGAGAAGGCTCATGGAACAGTTCCTTTTTTCAAGCGGTGCAGGTGTGCGGCCCACTCAACGGAAAAGCCGCTTACAGTGAACTCCGCCAAAAGCGCCATAGCGCAAAGGGAAGGAAGAAAAACAGCAGCAGCAGACCGGCTGTGCCCTCGTACACAGCGCGGTCGCTTGGCTGATTGAGCAGGCGCAGAGCATACACCATGCACTCGTAGCCAAGCAGGAGAGCGAAGATTGTGAGGAGGAGTTTGAGCAAGAAGTTCACGGCATGGATGGCCCCTCACTTCACAAGGCCCGATACCGATTTCAGATATTACGCCTGCCTTTGTTGCTTGCAACAAGAATCGAGAGCTCGTCGTATACCCGGTCAAAGAAGCAGGATTGGATCGCCTTCGGTGAGGATGCCGGACACGGTCGCGATCCCGTAGACGCCGGCACGGCTCTCGTGCTCTCTCGCGACAAGCTTCATCAGCTCCGGCATCAGATTGCCGGTCGCCGGGTCAACCGTGATGATGCGGCAGCGCGGGTCGCGCTCCTTGATCGTGATCTCAGCGGTGTTGCCGATGCGTATCGTCCGGCCGACAAAGCTGTCCTCGCCGAAGCCGGCGAGTCCTGGCAAGTCCAGCAGGATGTTCTCGCGGAAGCGGTCGGCCCTGATCAGGCAGCCCATCTCCTCGCTGAGCTGATCGAGAGTGGCCTGGGACATGAGCGCGATGGGGCGGCAGTCCATAAAGGGCTGATCGTCTCCCATAAGCCACATGGCGTTCTGCTTCGCGAGTCCGGCTTGCAGGGCAGGGATCAGTGCCGGATCGTCCGCCCGGTAACGCGTACCATCCGGAGTTTCCACTTCGGCGGTAGAAGGTGCAACGGGCCCGTCCGTGTCGGGCGAGATATGGAAACGAGCTTTCGAGCGCAGCATGGCGGTTCGCTCCTCGCCGGAAAGCATGGGCTTGCCCGTGGGTGCGCCGGCGCTCGTGAAGGCAAGGCGGCGGTCCCCGCGCAGGCCGCGCGGGGCGGCATAGATTTTAAGCACGCGCTCGCCGCCCATGCTCTTGATGGGGTAGCGCCAAAGGCTCGCGACGGTGCCGACCTGCTTCACGCCCTCCAGCATACCCGGAAGCGGGTCATTGGCCCACTTCCGTTCGTAACCGGTTACAGGCACGCCGGGTTCGTGCTTTCAGTCTCGACGCCGAGCTCGGCGAAGGCGGCTTGGGCGCGTGTCTTGTCGAAGGCGCCGTCGCGGGCGAGCTTCGACAGGGTCGCGGCGGCAATGGATTCGGCGTTGACCTCGAAGTGCCGCCGCAGATGCTCGCGGTTGTCGGAGCGGCCGAAGCCGTCAGTCCCGAGTGTGACGAGGCGCGCGCCGAGCCAGGGGGCGAGCTGGTCGGGCAGGGTCTTCATGTAGTCGCTTGCGGCGACTAGCGGGCCTTTCGCATCGGCCAGCGCGGAAAGCAGGTAGGGCTGCCGCTCGGGTTCCGCGGGATGCAGGCGGTTCCAGCGTTCGACTTCAAGCGCATCGCGCCGGAGCTCGTTCCAGCTGGTTACGCTCCACACGTCGGCAGCGACGCCATACCGTTCGTTCAGCATCGCCTGCGCGCGGAGGGCTTCGTTGACGATGGGGCCGGAGGCGAGCAGCTGCGCCGTTGGCTTCGCTTTTTTGCCTTTCTCAGATGGAGCAGGCGCAGGCCGCAGCCGGTACAGCCCGCGTACGATGCCCTCCTGCACGCCTTCCGGCATGGCGGGCATCGCGTAGTCCTCGTTGTACATGGTGATGTAGTAAAAGCAGTCCTCCCCGTCCGCGTACATGCGGCGCATGCCGTCCTGGAGGATGACCGCGAGCTCGTACACATAGGCCGGGTCGTAGCTCAGGCAGGTCGGCACGGTGGAGGCGAGCAGGTGGGAGTGGCCGTCCTGGTGCTGCAATCCCTCGCCTAGCATGGTTGTCCGGCCCGCCGTGCCGCCCATCAGGAAGCCCTTGCCGCGCGAGTCGGCGAACGCCCAGATCATGTCGCCGACGCGCTGGAACCCGAACATGGAGTAGTACATGTAGAACGGGATCGTGGGCAGGTTGTAGTTGGAGTAGGCGGTTCCGGCAGCGGTGAACGAGGCCATGGAGCCCGCCTCGGTGATGCCTTCTTCGAGGATTTGCCCGTCCTGCTCCTCGCGGTAGTAGAGCATCACGTCGGCATCGTGGGGCTTGTATTTCTGCCCTTCGGACGCGTAGATACCGACCTGGCGCACAGCGGACTCTAGGCCGAATGTCCGGCCCTCATCGGGAACGATGGGTACGATCAGCTTGCCGACTTTCGGGTCCTTCATGAGCGAGCGCAGGATCGAGACGAAGCCCATGGTGGTCGAAACCTCGCGACCCTTGGAGCCGGCGGTCCACTCGGCGAAGAAGTCCAGTGCGGGCGTATTTTCAAAAGGAGGCTTGGCTGTGTTGCGCGCGGGCAGAAAGCCCCCAAGCGCTTCTCGACGACCGCGCATGTAGGCGAGCTCCGGCGCGTCTGCCGCGGGCTTCCAGGGCTTGGCGTCCTGAGCCTGCTCCGGGCTCAAAGGCAGGTCGAACTGCTTGACAAATGCAGTCAGTGCGTCGTCGGTGAGCTTTTTCTCCTGGTGCGAGGCATTGCGTGCCTGCGTGCCTGCAAAGCCATACCCTTTGACGGTTTTCGCGAGAATGACTGTCGGGCCGCCGGTGTGCTCGGTGGCGCGTTTGTAAGCATTGTAGATTTTTGCCGGGTCATGGCCGCCGCGGTGCAAAGCCGCGAGCTGCTCATCGGAGTAGTCCTGGACAAGTTCCAACAGCTCGGGGTATTTGCCGAAGAACTCCTTACGCAGGTACGCGCCGCCCTTGGCCTTGAAGGCCTGGAAGTCCCCGTCGACGCACTCCTCCATGCGCTGGAGTAGAAGTCCGGAGTGGTCGCGCTCGAACAGCTTGTCCCAATCCGAGCCCCAAACAACCTTGATCACATTCCAATTCGCGCCGCGGAATACGCCCTCAAGCTCGTCGATGACGCGCATGTTGCCGCGCACCGGCCCGTCGAGCCGCTGGAGATTGCAGTTGATGACAAATACGAGATTGTCGAGCTTTTCGCGCGAGGCCATGGTGAGCGCGCCGAGGGTGTCGACCTCGTCCGTTTCGCCGTCGCCGACAAACGCCCACACCTTTCGAGGCGTTTTCTCGATCAACGATCGGTTCTCGAGGTAGCGCATGAATCGCGCTTGGTAGATCGCGTTGAGCGGTCCAATACCCATGGAAACCGTGGGAAAGCGCCAGAAATCGGGCATGAGCCACGGATGGGGATAGCTCGACAAGCCGGGTTTGCCGCGTAGCTCGTGGCGGAAATGGAGCAATCGCTCATCGTCAAAGCGGCCTTCAAGATAGGCGCGTGCGTAGACGCCCGGCGAGGCGTGGCCCTGAAAGTAGATGAAGTCGCCCGGCTGTTGCCCGTACTTGGCATGGAAGAAGTGATTGAACCCGACCTCCAGCAGCGTCGCGAGCGAGGAATAAGTCGCGATGTGGCCGCCGATGCCGACGTCTTTCTTATTCTGCCCATGGACCATCGCCATCGCGTTCCAGCGGATGAGCGACTCGACCCGGCGCTCCAGATCGCGGTCGCCGGGGTAGGGCTCTTCCTCATGCTTCGGAATGGTGTTCTTGTAGGGGGTCACGAGCTCGCCCGGCGTGGCGATGCCTGCCTCGCCGGCGCGTTTGCGCAGGGCTTCCATCAAATCGGCGCCACGCTCGGCGCCTTCGGCAACGATCACCTCATCGAAGGCCTCAAGCCACTCGGCGATCTCGCTCTGGAACTCCGACGTTTGTGGGGGGACAGCAACTTTGGTGGCCATGGTGTGCTCCGTTTGCAGGTGAAGGCTGATTAACGCGTGCCGCGGTTTTTGCGCGCGGTCGTGGCCGCGGATTTGGGCGCTGCCGTTGCAGAGATTGCCTGGTCCAGGTAGGAGAACAGGAGCTGCGGGTCGCTTACCTGGACGAAGGGGTGGCCGGGGTCGTGCGAGTGCGCGGTGACGACCCAGATGGTCGGAGTCTGGTGGACACCCAGCTGCCGGCCCAGGTCGCGGTCGGCACGCACGGCATCGGCGAACTTGCCTTGCGGGTCCACCGCGAACGGCAGCTGCACGTTGTGCGCCTGCGCGAATTTTTGTGTTACCTGGGTCAGGTCGTCCGGGGTGGAAATCCTCTGCTGCTGCGCGAAGATCGTGTCGCGGTACTCGTCGCCCAGTTTGGTGGACTTGGTATCGAACCAGCGCGCGTTGACCGAGGCCTGGAAGCTCCAGTTGTGCTGAGGAAGGGGAAAGTCGTGACGCACCCAGGGAACTTTGTATTTGTCTCGCGCGCTGATCAGCGTCGGGTTGTCGGCGGCGCAGGCGGGGCACTCCAAATCCGAGAACTCAACGATGGCGACGTTTGCGCCCGGCGGCGGCTTAAGCGCGGGCGAGTCGACCATGGACTGCGGCACCTGCGGATTTTGAGGAAACTGTGCATTCGCAGAAGGGCCGGCGAGAGCGGCTGCGAACAGCCCGGCGGCGAGGGCGAAGAAACGGATCGGTGGCATACAAGCTCCAAGCCCCAGCGCCGTGGCGAGCAGGCGGAAAGGGCGTAAACTGAGGCACAAACGTACGGCGGCTCCGGCTTGCGCGGAGAAAGCTGCCCGGGAGAGAACTATGCGCATCCTGCTCGCACTGCTTGCGACCCTAGGCATCATCGTATCTTCGCTCGCGCTGCGGGTCCACTACTCCACCGGGGTCGAGCCCTGCGACATCAACGCGCGCTGGGATTGCGGCATTGTGAACCACAGCCGGTTCGCCATCGTGCACGGGGTACCGGTGGCGGCGGTCGGCATTGCCGGGTATGCCTTGCTGTTGGTTCTGGCCGTATTCGGGTTGCGCAAGCTGTTGCTGGTCAGCGCGGCCGCCGGTCTCGGGTACGCACTTTATCTGACACACATCGAGCGAGACCTGCTGCAGGTCTGGTGCCTGTACTGCGTGTGCTCGCAGGGGCTGATCGCGCTGCTCACGTTGGGGGCGGCAGGGTGGGTGGCCATGGGCCAGAAAATCCGGATACGAAAGAAGCTTTCCAGAGCAGGTATAGACTCATCAACGATTCCAGGCCTGAATCCGTAGCGGCTCATCTATGGCAGAGCGGGCGGCCAAAGTGGGCCCCAGCCCTCTGTGCGAACTATTTTTAATCGCGACTCCTTTAGCATATCTGCAGCCGGCTTCAGGATTACAGCTTGGACATTTGGGCCCTAAAATTTTTCTCTCGGCTTTGGCTTCGTCTCATTCTTTCTTGCTATCGCCTCGAGAAGAGGCATGCGCTAGGCGGAACAGTGAGAAGAACGCACCTACATGAAGGAGAGTATCTTTCTCATGCGAGAAGTATTACTGACGAACGGACTTAAATCCTGGAGACGGACCGTCACGGTTTCATCTTGGCGATCCGTCCATTTCGCCTCTACTATAATTTTTAACTTACTGGCTTTCGAGGCTCTCTTGCAAACATGCAATTTATATAAGCGCGTGTTAGTCGCAAGAGCAGACCTGCAACTGTTGGCGTTGTTCATCGCATCGTTGATCATGATCGCTGGATGGTTCATGTTGCTCGTTTACCGGAAGGCAAAACTGGCAGTGGATCCTGTCAAGGACGTGGCGAGCACCGATCCCATCTTGACGATCAGTTATCTTGCTTTCCGACTTTACGGGATTGCCCTGGGCGCTATCTTCATAAATTTTGCCTGTGGTGAATGTCACACATCCGTAGCTCGTCGGCGCCGGCCTGTGTTCATCAGCCTCATCCTGCGATACGCCTTCTGCGATCGCCGTAAGCCCGCCTAGATCACAAGTCCGGCTAATCGGTGCTAGTCGCATGATATCGCTCGCATCCGGTCATTTCGTACAATCCGAGCTACAGCTTGAAAAGCTCCCGCAGCCGCCGGGTTTGCGTCCGGCTGACCGGGATTTCCGAGCTTTTTTTGTCAGCCATCCTTAACTGGTAGCTGGACTTAAACCACGGCACAACCTCGCGGATGTGGTTCAGGTTGACCACATACGACCGGTGCGCCCGCCAGAACACAGCAGGGTCGAGCAGGTCGAGCAGTTCCTCAAGAGTCCGGCACTTCGACTGGCCTTCGAGCGTCGGCGTGGTGACGGTGACCGTGCCGTCCTCGACCGCGGCGAAGCAGATGTCTTTCTGGTCGATGAGCAGGAGCCGCGAGCCGGCCTGGAGCACAATCTTGCTCGCTGGAGCCGATTTGGGAGCACCCGCTTGCTCGAGCAGGCGCAGTAAGGCGGAAAGCTGCGCCTCGGCAGCAGGGGAGGAGGGAAGCGCCTCGGTGCTGCGCATGGTCTGCTTCTCGACCCGGCTTCGGGCGCGCGCCAAGGCCTGGAGAACGCGAGAACGGTCGAAAGGTTTGAGCAGGTAATCGATCGCGTTTACGTCAAACGCGCGCACGGCATATTGGTCGAATGCCGTTGCGAAGACGATTTGAGGTAAAGCCTCCGCGCTTCCAGCCTCGAGCAGCTTACGCAGGACGGCAAAGCCGTCGAGCCCGGGCATTTGCACATCGAGAAACACGACATCGGGCCGGTGCTCGCGGATCAGATCGACCGCCTCGATCCCGTTATTGCCAAGAGCTACGATTTCGACGTCCTCATCCCCTTGGAGCAGGAACTCGAGCTCCTCGCGGGCGAGCTGTTCATCGTCGATGATGAGCGCGGTAAGAGGCATAGGGGGAACAGCTAGATCCGGTCGCGAAACGCATATAGGCGCTCTGGCGCTTCTTCGTGCACTCGGTCGAAGCCGCACTCCACACAAAAGCGGTCTGTGAGGGCCATGGTGCTGTAACAGCGGCCGCAGCTTGCCGCGAGCTGGTAAGCGCACTGCGGGCAAAAGTGGTAACCTTGCCGGACTGTTGCGTTGCACGCAGGGCAGTGCGCGACCAGCGGCGAGCGTAGAAGGAAATACAGTACCGAACCGACACCTCCCGGCAGAAGCAGACATATCAAAATCCAAAGCCGCGCACGCATACCCCTGCGCTTCGTGTCGCGCGACACATAGCCCACCATGAGCATGTACAGGGCAGAAAGAGCGCTCCACGACAACGCAAAATACAGCCGCAAGCCAAACGGGACCTGATGGTGCCTGTGGGCTGGAACGACAACCCAGAAGATATATAGAACAGCGACAAAAGCTGCCGCGGCTAGCGCGACAGCCCAGCGCGGAATCAGCCGCAACTCGGCGGCAAGTGGGGTTTGGTCACTCGTGGAAGTGGAATCGGAACGCATGGGTTAGCGCCTTCCGTTCCGGGCCTGCTCCGGGGAGCGCCGGTCGTTGAAAACCAGGAAGAGCACAGCCGCAACGGCAGCAGACATTGTCATTCCGAGTGCGATCAGCATGCCGGGCAGGTCCAGGAGCGAGCCGCCTCCGGCAATCTCGTCGACCCCGGCCCACAAGGCGGGTGCGAGCGCCAAGGCGAGCGCGCCGATGAGCAGCAAGGCGAGCAGTAAGCTGCGCCGCTCCTGCACCCGGTCCGAGCGCCGGGCGGCAATCGCGTTGTAAACGGACCGGCGCGTGCGCAGGGCGAGCGCGCGGTCGCTGCTTGCTTCCCCGCCGCATAGGGCGGCGATCACACGCGGGTCGGGCCCGGTCTCCCGCGCATACGTTTCAGGCGACGATATTTCAGGCGGGTACATTGCAGGCGGGTACGTTTCAGGCAAGGAGGTATTCACCGGCGACTGTCCTCCTGCGCTTCCCGGCGCGTGGCCTGTTCAATGCGGGGCCGCAAGGCGGCCAGCCCGCGGTACAGGCGCGACTTGATTGTGGACAAGGGGGCACCCGTTACGGCCGCGATCTGCTCCAGCGCAAGATCCTCATGGAAGCGCAAAACAAGCACTTCCCGGTGCAAGGGTTGGAGGGTCAGCAGCGCTTCGGTGACGAGCGCGCTGTTTTGCTGGGTAAGCAGGGTTTCGAACGGGGTGGGCTCGGCACTCACGACCTCGAAGGGACGGTCGTCCTCGCGCTGTTCCGCCAGTTCTTCCAGGCTGGCCATGGTCCGGCGGCGGCGGACGTCAATCAGCAGGTTGCGCGCAATGGTGAACAGCCACGTATCAAACCGGGCAGAGCCGTTGAACTGGCCGCCGCGCACGAGCACGCGCATCCAGGTTTCCTGAAACAGGTCTTCCGCAAGCTCCCGGTTGCCGGTAAGGAACAGCAGGTAGCGCAGCAAACGGTGCTGATATTCGACGATAAGCTGATCGAGCAGGAGCGGGTCGCCGGCTTTGAGCCGCGCTGCGATCTCTGCATTCGCTGTTTGAGCTGCCGTTCCGAAAACGTTGGTAAGAGACATGGTTATGAGCACTAGACGCGGTTTACGCCCGAAAGGACGCACCCCGGTATTCTGAGTGAGATGGAAATTCTATATGGGCTGCATCCGGTGGAGGAAGCCGTGCGCGCCGGTTCGCGCCGGTTCGACCATGTGTGCCTCCTGCGCGACCGTGTCGATGCCAAGCTGGAGCGGCTTGCTGCGCTGTGCCGGGAGCGTGGCATCCATTTGCGGATGGAAGGCCGCGACACTTTAAATGAGCTCGCGGGCACCACCGCCCACCAGGGAGCGGTGGCGCTGGTGCGGGCCAAGGTTTTGGCGGAGCTCGAAGACCTGCTGGCGCCGCGGCAAGAGCAGGCGCTGCTCCTGGCGCTTGACGGCGTGGAAGACCCGCAAAACCTAGGCGCGCTGCTGCGAACCGCGAATGGGGCGGGGGTGCACGGGGTGATCGCAACCGAACGCCGGGCGGCTCCTTTGAGCCCTGTCGCTGCGAAAGCAGCAGCCGGCGCAGCGGAATACGTGGCGGTGGCGCGGGTGGTGAACATGACGCGGGCGCTCGAGCAGGTCAAAGCGTCCGGTATCTGGGTCTTGGGCTTGGACGAGCGCGGTGCGCAGGATTACGACGCATTTGACTACACAGCTCCGTGCGCGCTGGTGCTGGGGCGCGAGGGCGCGGGACTCCATGATCTGGTCAAACGCACCTGCGACCACCTGCTTCGGATACCCATGGAGGGGGCAATCGCGTCTCTCAATGTATCGGTAGCGGGCGCGGTGGTGCTTTTTGAGGCAGCGCGGCAGCGGCGAGCAGTGCGAGCAGCAGCCGCGCCGGAGTTCGCCACGCCGGCGAAACCGAAAAAGCAAAAGGGTCTGGGTTCTTTCTGAAATCGTATTTTCTGAACTTTTCGTGCCGAATACTGCTCTGCGGGAGTCTCGCTTGCCTGCTCACTTCTTCGGTCGGGCTGGCGCAAACGCCTGCCCCGCCGCCGGAGCCGTCGCGGGGAACTGTTGTTTTTTCGCATTCCGGGGAGGCTTCCGCGCAGCCGAGCCCTGCCGCGCAAGCTGCCCCTGCGGCGGTTGCCGCTTCCGTGACAAACGCCATGCGGTCCGCTTCCACGTTCACCGGCTATGCCCTGACTATCCATCTTCAGCCCGCAACCGCATCGCTCGAAGCCGAAGCCCGCGTGAGTCTGCGTAACGACGGCACGGAAGCGCTTCGGACCTTGCCGCTGCAGCTCAGCTCCTCGCTCCGCTTCACCGACATCCACAGGGAGGGCAAGCCGCTCCGGTTCGCCATACACACGGTGGAAAGCGACGCGGACCATACGGGTGCGCTCACGGAGGCTGCTGTCGAGTTGCCGGCCCCGCTCCCGCCCGGCGCAAGCCTTGCGCTCACCATTGCGTACGCAGGCACGGTGGAAGCAGCGAGCGGGCGCCTGGAACGAGCGCAAGCCTCGGCTGCGTTCGCACGCAGCTCGGACTGGGACCAGATCGGCGAAGGCTTTATCGCATTGCGTGGCTTTGGAAACACAATCTGGTATCCCGTTTCGTCTGTGCCTGCACTGCTGGGCGAGAATGGTGCTCTCGCGCGCGAAACGGAACGTCAGCGGGCGCGGAACAACAGTGCCACGGTCAGCATGGCAATCACTCTTGAGTTCACCGGCGCGGATCCCAATACGCTCGTGCTCGATGGCGTGCACATCGCCGCGCCTGCCCCGGCCTCCCTACCCACGGCGACCTTTCCCGGAGTCCTCAAGTTCATGCTGGCGCCTACGAAGCTGGGCCCGCAAACGCCTTCCCTCCTGGCCGCAACCCGGGAGATGGCATCAGGGTCGCCGATGGTCGCGGTGGCGGCCTTGCCCGGGCATGTGGAAGCCACGCAGGCGTACACCTCCGCCGCGAGTTTATTGGAGCCCCTGTTTCGCGACTGGTTCGGCGGCCCACCTGCTTCGCCGCTTCTGCTGATCGACGTACCGGTTGACGATGCCCTGCCTTTTGACGCAAATGGGGTGCTGCTTCTGAGCCTGGCAAACAAAGCGCAGCCTTCGCAATTGGCGGCCGGCTTGCTTACGCCGCTCGCGCACGCGTACTTCCACTCCCCCCGGCCCTGGCTGCGCGAGGGAGTTACCGGGTTAATGGAACTGTTGTGGACGGAGCGGACCGAAGGTCGCAGCAAGGCGCTGGAGCAGTTGGGGGCCGGGCGAGGGCCGCTTGCGCTGGCGGAGCCTGCGACTCCCGGCGTTGCAGCCGGGGAGCCGCTCGCCACGGCGCAGGACTCCACGCTCCTTCGCACCAAGGCTGCCTATGTGTTTGCCATGCTGCGCGCGCTGGTGGGCGACGATGCGCTGCGCGCGGCTTTCAAAGCTTATGACCCCGCGAAGGATATCGCGCCGGAGTACTTTGAAAAGCTGCTGACGCCGACCGGGACGGACGCTCCTGCCGGCGAGCAACCGGTGGACCTCCACCTCTTTTTCCAGAACTGGGTGTATGAGGACCCAGGTTTACCGGACCTCGCGATCAGCAATGTCTTCTCGATCCACTCCGGCTCAGGCGGCCAATGGCTTGTTGCCGTGGAAGTAGCGAACACGGGTTACGCCGAGGCGTACGTGCCGCTCACTGTTCACTCGACGGAAACGGCCGAGACAGTCCTGCTGCATGTGCCTGCGCGCGGCAGTGTGTCGCGCCGCGTACTGCTGCCGGACCAGCCGACCGAGATCGACTTGAACGACGGCACTGTGCCGGAGGTACAAGCCAGTGCGCACCAACGGTTGATCAATTAGGCGGCTGCACCTCCGGCTGCGCGAGCGTGCCGCCGATAGCGGTGGGTGACGTTTCCGGCGAAAGGATGAGCTGCAGTTGGAGTGTCCGGTCCCAGCCAACAGTGCCCGTAAGCGTGGCGGGTGTCCCGGAAAAGCTGCCGCGGTCGAGCTTGAGGCCGCTTCCGTCGAAAACGCCGGATGCCTCCCAATCCACGAAGCGAAATTGCGGCGGCGCGGGTGCACCGTGGAGCCAGGAGGCTTCAAAGTTGCCCCGGGCGCTCGCGAGCAGGCTTCGAGCTGTGCTTCCGGCAAGGTTCAGGTCGGTCGTGCCGCTTAGCTTTCCCGGTCCCCAGCTTTCGCCCCACAACGCAGCTGCCTCCGTGGCGCTTGCATTCGTCAGCTCAGCATGGAGGCGATACTCCGGCGTGCTGCCTGCGAGCGAAAGCGTGCCTTGGAGGTGGAGCGACCCGCCTAGCGCGCTCCCATCGAGGCTGTGGAACCGAACAAGGGGCACCGGGCTGCTTTCGGTCGAGAGCACCGCCGTCGCATCATGCACGTCGAGTTTGCCGAGGGTAAGCATTTCGGCGTGGATCGTACCTGTAAGCGCGGGCAAGCGCGTCCGATTGATATGGAAGCGGTCCGTAAGCACCTGGATCAGTTCGGGACGGCCGCCGGTAAACGCTGTTTCCAGGGCGGCTGCATCCAGGGCCGGAGCTTCCAAGGCAAACCGGGTTACGCACGGGAGACCCTCGGCACAGGCGAGCGGCGCTTGGGCGCCGGCTGAGAAGTGAACGCGCAGCTCTTTCTCGCCCATGTCGCCTGCTGAAACGACCCACCGCAACAGGCTGGGCGAAAAGTCGGCAGTGGCGGCATGGAGGTCGACAGGGAAGGGTAGGGAGGCCGACTGCCAGCGTGTTTCTTGCAGGGTCGCGGAGCCCGTGGTAGACAGCGCGCCCCCGAGCCAGTTGCCTTCCATGGTCAGGGCGAGCTGCACCTGTGCGTCGGAGTCTGGGATTGCGGAGAAGCGGTCGAGCGTGTGCAGTTGGAGAGCGGAGGCGAATGCCTGTAAATCGGGCAGAGCCGCAGACCCTTCGACCTCGATGCTCCAGGCGTGAGAAAGGATCTGGGCGGAAAGGGCAATCGTCTTTTCCGGCGCATGGAGGTGCAGGGGATCAGCCGTGATCGCGAGCCCGGGAAGTATTTGCCGGCCGGTCATCGTTTTAGCCTTCGGTATTGGGGATAGCGCAAGCCCGGTGAGGACCAGCGGTGTCCCCTGCGGGGTTGCTTTCGCGAGGCTGAACGTAGGCATGGCAGCTGAGCCGGTAAGCGTCTTGGCCGGAAAGCTATAGATGAAATTCCCTGTGAGTTCTCCGCCGAACCCCCCTGGCGGCGGTGTTTTCTCGTGAAACAGTCCGACGGTTGCGGCAAGAACGTCCGCGGGAATCCGCTGAAGGTCGAAGTGAAGTGTGCGATCCCGGCCCGGATCGCTCGAAACAGCAAGCCCGCCCGCGCCGAGGGGCCAACGACATTTGAAGCTGTTGGTTGCCGGGGTAGACCGGCTGTACAGACCTTGGCATGTGGCGTCGACCGTGTAAGTGCGTTCGGGGGTGAACTCCTGCCTGTGCAGGTTGGCGACCACGAAATGCGTGCGGATGCCGAGGTGATCTACTTCTCCTGTAAGCTGCGCTCGAGCATCGATCTTGCCGCGCCAGTCTGCGTCCAGGCCCAGGAGAAGACGGCTGAGTTGCCCAAGCGAGGCCTCCTTCCACTCCGCATTGAGTGCGAGCGGCATTGTGCCGATAGCGGTGGCGCGATGGAGATCGCCCTCCAAGCGCAGCGTTCCAGTATCGTTTGCAAACAGGTCGAGGTCGGTGCGGACAGGCTGGCCTTCGAGCTTCAGGTGCCATACCTCCGGGCTGGCCAGGGACATGGAAAAGTCCGCATCCAGCAGCGCATAGGGCAGTTTTTCAACTCCCTGTTTGAGATTGATGCGGGTGCCGGTAGCCTCAATATAAGGAAACCGCGGCGCAGGTCCCGGTTTGCGTTGGGCGGTAGGCGCGTTCTCGACCCGCGAAGCCTGTAGGAGAACGGAGGAAATATTCCAAAGGCCGGTATCGTTGCGGACAAGGTTCACGCTGGCATCGGTGAGCTCGACACGGGCAAGCTCGAAGCGCCCGCGCCACAGGGAAAACAGCCGCGGCTCTGCCACGACCTCGGGGGAGCGTAATGTGGGCTCCGCGCCGAAGCCCGGCGCTTCCGCCACGACGAAGTTCTGGAGCAGGAGCGCCGGCCAGGGCAGCAGGCGCAGGGAGATCGAGTCAAACCCGACCGGACGGCCGATGGACCGGCTCATCGCCCCGGCGATCCGCCTTTGGAACCGGCTTAGATTGATGAGCGGAGGTACGGTCGCCAGCAGCAGAAGCGCAATCGTAAGGGCCAGGGCGGTGTGTTCGCGACGGCGGGGTGCCCGGCGTTCAGCCGCTTCCGCCATGCTTAGCGAACCACATGCAGGGTGCGGCTCCAGCGTGTTGCCGTAAAGAAGTGGAGCGCGATGTGGACCAGCCACGCTGCCTGGTCGGTCGTATTGGTCTTATTGATCTGGTCCTCGCTGGTGAGGAAGGACCAGTAAACAAACAGGGGGCGGCCCACTATGTTCGCGCGCGGCACGAAACCCCAGTACCGGCTGTCGAGCGAGTAGGGACGGTTGTCGCCCATGCAGAAGTAATCGCCGGCGGGAACGACGAGGTTCTCACCCTGGATGTGTGTGGGGAGCTCCGCCGACCAGGTGGCGGTAACGTCGTAGCCTTCAGCGGGTGGAACAGCCGGGAAATCGTCTCGGTAAGGAATGTAAATACTGTCGCTGGTTTTCGCTGCGTGCGGCTCATTTTGCGGTTTACCGTTCAGGAACACAACGCCATTGCGCAGATGGATGTGGTCGCCCGGGATCCCGACAACGCGTTTGACGAGAAACAGCTCCGGCTCGCCCGGTTTGTAGAAAACGACAATATCGCCGCGCCGGACGTTCCGATAGTGCACAAACGGGGCCCACGTCGCCTCCGGCGCGAGCGTGATGCGGTCCACGAGCACGTGATCGCCGACCAGCAAGGTTTTGAGCATGGAACCGGAAGGGATGACAAAGTTCTGGAAAACAAACGTCAGGATAAACAGCCCGAACACCAGCACGCCGCAGATGGAGGCGATGAACTCGAGCGGTGTTTCTTCCGCGACTTTTTTGTGCGTTTCGACTTCCTCGTCGACCGTAGTGGCCATGGGTAAGGACAGGCTCCTGTATGGCATCTTCACAGTTACTGTGATCTGCCGTGATCGGGAATGTTCTAGCGCACGATGCGGAACATTCTGTCCCATCGCGCGAAGTCGACGACGCCGTTCAAGGGATCGTTTTCGGGGTCGTTTTCGTGTCCGAGTGTATCATCCGGCAGCAGTGGAACATCCGTTGCCGAGGGCTCGCGCAAGGAGAAGTAGATAACGAAAGGCCGTCCCAGAACAGCGGCGCGAGGCACAAACCCCCAGTAGCGCGAATCGCGGCTGTGGTTGCGGTTGTCGCCCATTACAAAGTAGTCGCCGGCGGGCACCAGGATGTCATTGCCGCGCGTGTGCTCGCGCAAAGCTTCCCACCAGCGCATGTCCACGCCGGGATCGGTGTACACGCCGGAAGGAAAATTGTCGCGAAAAGTGTCCCGGTACGCCGGTTCGTACACCGCATAGGTTTCGCGAAGGGCAGCGCCGTTGCGGTACACGGTGCCACCGGCCAAGCGGATCCGATCGCCGGGAACGCCGATGATGCGTTTGACGACGTAATCATCCGGGTCCAAAGGGAAACGAAAAACAACTACGTCGCCCTCGCGCGGCTCCCGATAGGGCAACAGCTTGCGGAAAGAGCCGGATGGAGCGTAGAGGATTTTGTTGACAAGCAGGAAGTCACCCACCAGAAGCGTGCGCTCCATGGACTCGGACGGGATGCGAAATGGCTGGACGACGAAGGTGAGGATAAAAAGCGCGACGACCACCATGGAAAGCAGGGAGCGGACCGTGTCCGCGACCGTCGGCAGCAGCATTGGCCTAGAAAGGGTGGGGCCACCGACAGGCCTGGGTTCGTGAGTGGCGGGCCGGGTCGCTGGATGGGTCACGGAGCGGCCTTCGTTGTCGCATCCGCTCCAAGCTTTCGCAACGCCCGCTTCGCGGCTTCCTGCTCGGCTTTTTTCTTGGTGCTGCCGCTGCCCTGGGCCAGCGAGCGGCTTTCCTCATTGCCGGCGGCCGCATGTACTTCCACCACGAACCGTTTCCGGTGATCCGGCCCAAGCTCGGCTTCGACGGTGTACTCCGGTTGGCCATGCCCTTGCGCCTGGAGCAACTCCTGCAGAGCGGACTTGTAATCCCCGATCGCCTGCTTGGCTTGCAGTTCTCCGTGCAGTGTCTCTGCCTGCGGCTCCACGATAACCCGTTCCACAAAGGCGGTCGCTGCCTCCATGCCGCCGTCCAGGTAAAGCGCCGCGGTCACGGCTTCAACGCAGTTGGCGAGCAGCACGGCCCGGGTCCGGCCGCCGTTGCGTTCTTCGCTGCGGCCGATGCGCAGCCAGCGACCCAGCTCCAGCCCAAGACCCACCTCGCCCAGATGCTTGCGGCTTACCAGGGCTGCCCGCAGCCGGGTAAGCTCGCCTTCGCGCGCGTCGGGGAAGCGCCGAAACAGCGACTCGGCCACCAGCAGGCCGACAATGGCATCCCCCAGGAACTCCAGGCGCTCATTGTCGCCGGCCTCGACCGGCCTGCCTTGCGTTTGTTGCTCATGGCGCAGCGAGCCATGGGTCAGCGCCTCCATAAGCAGGCGAGTGTTCAGGAATGCATGGCCAAGTCTGGTTTCCAGCTCTTTCGCGTCCGGTTTGTTTAAAGGCACGCTGCGCACCTGATGAGAGATGGATGATACCGCAAGCCTCGGCGGTGCCCGGCTCTACTGCGGTTTCGCGCCTTCAGCCGGTCCAGAATCGCTTCCAGCGCCGCCGTGGGGTAACGCGAATGGCTGCGCCAACCCCCTTTGCGCAGCCTGGAGCGTGTCCGGCTGCCCATCGCGCACTGTCAGCGCCGTTTTGTACTCGGCCAGGGCGTCCGGGCGCTCATCCCGCACATCCGCGATGCGGCCGAGGTAGATATGCGACCAGGCCAGCAGGCGCGGGTCTTGCGTAAGACGGAGCGTTTCGTGGAAGTCGTTCGCAGCCGAATCCACATCGCCCTTCATCAGCCAGGTCAGCGCGAGGACGTAGTTGGCCCGGGCCGGGTCGGCGGTGCGGTCCTTGAGCGCCTGTGCGGCCAGCTTGCTTGCCCCTTCCGCGTCGCCTGCTTTCAATTTGACTTCGGCCTGGTCCAGGCCGCGACCGCTGCCGGGATTGCGAATCACGTCCGTCGGCGCCTGTTCCACAAACGCGATCTGCTTGGCGCGGTGCACTTGCGCGTCCACATCCATGCCGTACACCATGGGGCCAATCGCCTCCCTTAGGCTTTCCGGGTTGCGCTCAAAGACTTCAAGCTGATCGTAAAAATACTGGGTCAGGACAAATCCCTCGGTCATGGCCTGCTTCACGGCATTCTGGCGCACGGCTTCAGCCTGCTGCACGCGGGCCTGCCGATCGCGGTCCAACCGCGGCAACTCCGCGCGGTCGGCGTTGGCCGGCATCACGAATGGCGCGACGCCTGTGTCCAGGGTGCGCGCTTCCACGGCGCGGATCAGGCTTTCCGCCGTGAGCGAAACGATGTCCGCCCGGTACTGGTACTCGAGCGGTGCGTCGCGCACGGTCTTAAGCAAGGGCAGGAGGCGGTCCAGCGAGGAAGCGTGCGCGTACAAGAGCGGCTCGAGCTCGTAGTGCAGGTAGGTGTGGCGCACATCGTGCAAGCGAACGGAGCCGTTCACCGGCGAGGCCACAACGACGTAATCCGACCCATAAACACGCGCGTTGGTCTGGCCGGGGTCGAGCAGCGGCTCCAGCACGACCAGGAAGCGCCGGTTGTTGTAAGTGCTGGCCGGCAGCTTGAGGTAAATGTTGGTGTCCAACGTCAGGCGTGTGAGCGGGTCGTGCAGGTTTGTGACCTCAGCCTCGTACTCAGGATGAAAGCGCAGCCAGATCAGGTGGAGGTCGACCGCCTGCGCGAAGTTGCGCAGGATCGGCAGGATGTCCTCGACCTGCGTCGCATCCGGGGGGAGATCCGTCAGCTCGACGGAAGGCGCGAGCTCGGGCGGTGGCGTTAGGTAAAGCGCGAGCGAAACATACTGCGCCAGGTCGCGCGAGCCTTCGTAAAGCCGGTGCCCGTTGATGAACGTGCATAGCCGGTCACGTGCTGCCTGCGCGTCAGGCGAAGCCTGAACGGCCTGGTTGAGCTGATCGCGCACACGCTCGCGTACAGGGTCAGATTGCGCGAGGCCTGCCGAGTAGCCGCAAGCGTTCAGCGCGGCCGCGATGTCGAACAGCGCCTCACTGGTTTGGAGCGATACCGCGGGACCGGCCGGGTCGACCAGCGCGGGAGGTTTCGGAGTACGCGGCTGCGCGGACGGTTTGCCCTTGTCGCCGGCCTGGGCAAGGAGTGCGGCAGGCAGGAGCGCAAATGCGAGAAGGATGGCGAAACGAGGATGCATAAAATGAGTCGTAGTGAGCCCCAGTCTAAAGCAATCGCGGTGCGGCTTGCCGGGAACGCTACTATGGACGCGAGGAGCTTCCGATTTGAAAACGCTCGCCGCCACCCTTGCCGTGCTCGTCAGCTCGTTCTCCCCGTCCCTCGCGCAAACCGCGCACCCTGCCCATCGGCACTCGACTGTGCCCAGCGTTCCGGCTTGCCCTCCCGCGGCTGCCGCGCCGGTTGTCCCGCCCGGCCTGCCGCCTGCGCCCGGGGCGGCGCAAACCGCCTTTGCTCTCCGTTACGTCGATATACAACCCGGTACAAGGGACCTAGCCACGCCGGGCGAGTTCCTCACCGTGCAGTACACGGGCTGGCTCGCGTCCAACGGCACAAAGTTTGACTCTTCGGTCGACCGGAACGAGCCGTTCACCTTTCCGCAAGGGGCACACCGAGTGATTCCGGGCTGGGATCAGGGTTTCGGCGGCATGCGCGTCGGCGGCAAGCGGCGTTTGTTCATCCCTTACCAGCTTGCCTATGGCGAGGAAGGGCGGCCGCCGGTCATCCCGCCGGCGAGTGACTTGATCTTCGACATCGAGCTTGTGGCTGCCTCCTCAAGTCCGCCCCAGCCAGTGCCGCCGCCGCAGCAGCCTGCAACACCGCCCGAGCCGGCGAAACCGCCGCAGCCGCAGCGCTGACTCATCCTTGAATCCAGCCTGAAACCTAATTTGAGAAATTAGCCTGAGAAATTAGCCCGGTACCGACACCCCGGCGAGCGAAAGGACGAGCGAGC
>CAXTWG010000002.1:0-25556 GCA_964247895.1 uncultured Acidobacteriaceae bacterium | reverse complement strand
AAACCAATTTTGATAATTTCGCCTCATAAATTTCCCCGTTACCGCCCCCCGGGGGTCGAATCGCCGGAGCGGGCCGCGCACCGGCTCGCCGAACACCCGCGCCGGCTCGAATACGCTCCACAGCATCTCGTTGGCAAGCGCCTCGTGGGTGCGCATGTCCTCGACGCTGGAGATTACCCGGTAGTCGTACACGCGCCCGTGCGCGTCGACATAAACGCGCACAACGACCGAGCCGTTCAGCCTCGAGATGGGGTTTGAACCGTCGGGCAGCGTCGTGTACAGCAGGCGAGGCGGCGTGGCCATGCCGATCGGTTCGTCGCGCGCGGCGGCTTGCTCCGGGGTGGCGAAGGTGCCGACCAGCAGGAGCACCGTGCCCAGCAGGAGAATGGCCGAAGCCAGTCCTGCGGAGGCCTGTACCAGCAAGGGCGCAACCGTATTTTGCCAGCGCACTTGCACATTGCCGAGCAGGTTTACGGGCGTTCGTGCTTTTTCCCGTGACAGGGCCACGCGCAGCTGAAGCGCGAGCGAGGGCGGCGGCTTGAGCTGCGATAGATGGGAAAGCGCGTCGAGCGTCCCCCGCCACTGGGCAAAGTCGCGCGCGCAAGCTTCGCAGTGACGCAGGTGCTCCTGCAGGTCGGCCATGGCGACGCCCGTAAGCGTTCCGTCAAGATATGCGGAAAACTGCGCTTCGGCTTCTGTGCATAGGAGCAGCGTCATCGCCTGCCCGCCTTGCCCGAACCGGAACGCGCCCGCGCCGCCATTAGTGGGCTGAGCCGCTGTTTTAGGTGCGCGCGCCCGCGCATCAAGCGAGACTTCACGGTGCCGAGCTGGATTTCCAGGATTTCGGCGATCTCCTCGTAGGCGAATCCTTCGACGTCGCGCAGCACCACGGTAGCCCGGTACGGGTCGGGCACCTCGCGCAGCGCCGCTTCCACTTGCTCCCGCAGTTCGGTCTGCACTGCCGCGTCAAACGGCGAGTCGCCCGCGCTTGCGAGGGTTTCGAGCAGCGACAAACCTTCTTCGTCTCCACCGGGGAGCTCTGCTTCAAGCGCCACCTCCCGCTCGGCATGGCGACGGAACCAGCGGCGCTGGTTGGAGGCTTCATGAATGGCGATACGATAGATCCAGGTCCGGAGGCTGGAGTCGCCCTTGAAGCCGCGAATGCCCCGGAATACCTTGAGGAAGACCTCCTGCGTCAGGTCGGGCGCGTCGCAAGGGTTGCGCACGGTGCGGGCCAGGAGGCTGTAAATCGGTCCGTGATACTGCGCGATGAGCGAGGCGAAGGCTTCCTCCGAGCCGGCTTTCAGCTCCAGGAGGATGGTGGCCTCCTCGGGCCGCGCACCCCCGATAACATTTGCCAGATTGCCCAAAACCGCTCCCGCGCTCAATGCTTTAGCCTCCCACCATAGCAGCCGCGCGCCGGCGCTGCCACACTGCTGCGCTACGGTGCTTTGTGTAGAGACACCCCGGCGCGGCGTTGTGTTCCCTGGCGTACCTACTGAGGCAGCGGAGCGGGTGTTTTCAAGGGTTTACGTTTGCGCGCCGGGGTGGCACCCGGCTTGCCGTCATCGACTACGGTGGAAAGAGCCGGTTTCGGGGCGGCTTGCTGGGCGCGCAGCTGCTCCTGCAGGCGCGCACCCTGCTGTTCCGCACTTACGGCTGAGGCCTGGAGCGCGTCGCCGAGGCTCCGCCGCGCGTCCTCGAGCGAGCTCAGTGCGCCATGGAGCGCTTCCGTGTCTGCTTCCGGAGCCGACAGGTCGGCGGTTTCGACCACGCGTAGCAATACGTCATAAAGTGCGTCTACATTGCGGAAGACCGGCAAATTCCTGGAAACCACGCCGGGAGCCGCATCGGCAGCCGTCAGCAGAGGAGGCAGAGCTCCGTCTAAATCCCGCCGGATGGAGCCGATGTTGCTGTTGGCTTCCTCGCGCACGGGTCCGGGAGCTTTCCATTTCTCGATCCGAATGGAGCCAAGGCTCGTGCGCAGTTTGTCGAGCGCGGGCGTGAGCAGGCTCGACGCGGTGGGGAGCGGCGCGGTTTGCGCGCGGCTGGGCAGCGCGGGGGCAAGCAGGGCGGGGAAGAGGAGCAAAAAGGGCGTGAGTCGCATCGTTTCCGGTCTTCCTTGATGGCACAGCGGTCTAGGCCAAAGTGTATGCTCACCGATCCGCAGGCAGCTCCAGGACGTTGATGGACAGCGGCTTCAATACGAGGCGCCGGCCAGAACCTCCGGATGGGAGCTCACCTTGTTTCGGCACGACCCGTTCCGGGTCCGCGATGGAGTTAGTCGTTTCGGTCGACGGAGCGGAAAGCGTGTATATCCGCCCGCCTGCACGGGGAGTGCGACCGCCCGTGCATTGCAGGGCAACCGGAACCGGGTTTGTTGCGGCATTGACCAGCTTGAGGAAGAGTGTGCCCGTACGGCTATCGCGGGTCACGGACTGGAAAAGCCGGGCTGCCCCAGCGTCCGGCGAGCCGGAAAAACTGCTGTTCAGGATCTCGTCCCCATGGTGCCCGGCGAACAACGCCTGCGCCCAGTAGCTCGGCGAGCCGTAGCTTTGGAGCGCGTCGTAGCCGATCAGGTCTGTATCCCACTGCAAGCCCCCGGGGCTCACATTCGTGAGCCCCGGCGCGTAGCTGGACAGGATCACGACATCCGAATTGCGCTCCATGCCGGTCATCCAGGCGGCATCGGCGAGCGCCGCACCGAAATTCGGCGTGGGGACGCCCTCGCGTGTCGCCCATTCACCCACAAAGATTTTCTTTCCATTGCGGTCGGTCTTGTCGTAATGGTGCACGTCCGCGTACATCTCGCCCGTGGACCGGTAATAGTGCTCGTCGAGCACCTCCACGGGCCTGCCACGCACCCCGGTGGTCGCGATCAGTTGCAACTTAGGGTAGCGCTGTTTGATCGCGTCGTAAAACTGTGTGTAGCGGCCCTCGTAAGAGCCGGACTTGTCGAACCAGTCCTCGTTGCCTACCTCTATATAGGTGAGCGGAAAGGGCGCAGGGTGGCCGTCCTTCGTCCGCTCCGCGCCCCACCTCGTACCCGCGTCCCCAGTCACGTACTCAATCTCGTCGAGCGCGTCCTCGACAAAGGGTGCGAGCGCCGGGCCCGGCTCCACATGGTCGCCCTTGAGCGAGTAGCCCGCGTAGACCGCGAGCACGGGCTGGATCTTCAGGTCCTCGCACCACTCCAGAAACTCAAGAAAGCCAAGCCCGTCGGACGATTGGTACCCCCAGGGGCTTGGGTGCGTGGGCCGGTCCGCGAGCGGGCCGATGGTCTGCTTCCAGGGGTAACGGTCGGCAAGGAGCATTCATCAGTTATTCATCAGACCGCAACCACCTGGTCGCAGGCGGCGTGAGACAACGGATGCCGGTGGGAAACGCACCGCGACGGCTCCTTCAAAAGGCCAAGGCCCGCAGCACTCCGGCCCAACAACCGGCCTCCGCCCAGGCCGCCCAGCCCAACCCAGTCTCCTTTGCACTATCCGCACCCCAAACCGTACAGGAACCCGCACCAGGAGAAAGCCCATGTCACGCAGCTACCCCCGCGCCGTCTTTGCCAGCGCCCTCAGCCTCAGCGCAGTTCTCGCCACCCCGGTTCTCGCGCAAACCGGCAGCAGCAACACCGGCCAGCCCGTAATCCTGAGCACGGGCCAGCGCATTACCCCGCTCGCCCCCCGCGGCGCGCGGTTTGAGCCGCTCAATCCCGGGCTCGCCGACAATCCTTCCTACACAGTCGGTCAAGCAGTAACGACCGTTGTCAGCCCGGATGGTAAAACGTTGCTGATCCTGACTAGCGGATACAACCTGGTCAATTACACCACCGGCACGAACGCAGGCAACACGAATCCGGCCGACTCGACCGAGTGGGTTTTCGTGTTCGATATTTCGGGCGCGACGCCCGTGCAGAAGCAGGCCATCCCGGTGGCGAACACCTATAGCGGCATCGTCTTCAGCCCGGATGGCAACAACTTCTTCGTCGCCGGCGGCGATTCGGACAACGTCCACATCTACGGGCAAAAAGCCGGCGTCTGGTCGGAAACGCAGACCGTTGCGCTCAACCATCTCCAGCTCGCCAATGCGGCAGCCGGGAACTCCGGCGGGCTCGGCCTCGCGGTGCCGCCTGAGGCTGCGGGCCTTTCGATCTCGGCCGACGGCAGCCGCCTGCTGGTGGCCAATTACGAGAACGACTCGGTGAGCGTGCTGACCAAGCCGAACGGCTACTGGGCAGTCGGCGCGGAGGTGCAGCTGCGTCCAGGTAAATCGCAGAACGGCGTCGTGGCTTCAGGCGTCCCGGGCGGCGAGTACCCCTACTGGATCCAGTTCAAGGGCAACGACACGGCCTACGTCTCAAGCATCCGCGACCGCGAGGTCGACTACATCTCCGCCCTGGGCGTGCTATCCCGCATCAAGCTGCCCGGCAATCCCAATAAAATGATCCTGAACAAGGCGCAAACGCTGCTCTATGTCGCCCAGGACAACAGCGACACGGTCGCGGTCATCGACACGAATACGCAGCAGGTCATCGATGAGATTCCCGTCACCGCTCCCGCAGCCGTTTACGCCAATAAGCAGGGCTACAAGGGCGTCAACCCGAACTCTCTCGCGCTTTCCCCCGATGAAAAGACCTTGTACGTAACCAACGGCGGCGAGAATGCAGTTGCGGTTGTTCGCCTCAACGGCGCGAGTAATTCCGAGGTCGCCGGCCTGATCCCGACCGGCTTCTACCCGAATTCTGTGAGTGTGAGCGCCGACGGCAAGCTGCTCTACATCGTCAACGGCAAAAGCTCTACAGGGCCAAACCCGCAGAACTGCCGTGGCCTGACTCCGGCGTTGGCCACGGCCTGCGCCGCCTCCAACGAGTACACCCTTCAGCTCATCAAGGCCGGCTTTCAGACCATTCCCGTGCCCACCGCCGCTGAGCTGAGCACCCTCACGACGCGCGTCGTCGAGAACGACCACCTCGGTCGCACGCTGAATGCAACGCAGCAAGCGACCATGGACTTTCTCAAGCAGAACATTAAACACGTGATCTACATCATTAAGGAGAACCGGACCTACGATCAGGTGCTCGGCGACCTGGAAGTCGGCAACGGCGACCCGTCGCAGGCCGAGTTTCCTGAAGCGATCACGCCGAACTTCCACAACATCGCGCGCAACTTCGTCGACTTCGACAACTTCTATGACGTTTCCAACGTGAGCTATGACGGATGGGCGTGGTCGACCTCGGCCCGCACGACCGACGAGGTGGAAAAACAGTACACGGTCAACTACGCGGGGCGCGGCTTGAGCTACGACTCCGAGGGAGAAAACCGCAACATCAACGTAGGCATCGTGAACCAGCAGGCGCGTCTTGCCGCCCAGCCGTTGCAGAGCACGGACCCGGACCTTTTGCCGGGCGGCGCGAACGCCGGGGCACCGGACGCGGACGATGCGAACGGCGGTGGCCAGGGTGAGGGATATCTCTGGAACGCAGCGCTGAAGGCCGGCCTGTCCGTCCGCAACTACGGGTTCTTTCTCGACCTGACCCGTTATAGCCAGAGCTTGCCCAAGGGCGTCAGCATCCCGGAAGACCCGAACGCGTTTGCTGACAACCTCCAGGTAGCCATTCCCACCAACGCCGTGCTCGCGCCGCTCACCGATCGGTACTTCCGCGGCTTCGACAATGTTCTGCCCGACTATTTCCGCTTTACCGAGTGGAATCGCGAGTTCCAGCAGTATGAGGCCGCCGGCAACCTGCCGAACCTTACACTGCTGCGCATCATGCACGACCACTTCGGCAACTTCGGCACCGCCCTCAACGGCGTCAACACTCCCGAGTTGCAGATCGCCGACAACGATTACTCTGTCGCGGAGGTGATCGAAGCCGTTTCCAAGAGCAAGGATGCCGCCAACACGCTCGTATTCGTGATCGAGGACGACGCTCAGGATGGTGCCGACCACGTGGACGCGCACCGGAGCACGGCCTTTGTCGTGGGCCCGTACGTGAAGCGAAACTTCGTGGACTCGACCCGCTACAGCACCGTCAGCATGCTGCGAACGATGGAAGACATTCTCGGGGTCGCCCCCTTGAACCTGAACGATGCCAGTGCCGTGCCGATGGCAAACGCCTTCGACACCTCGCTCGCCACGTATAAGTTCACGGCGGTACCCTCGGCGTACCTGCAGCAGACCACACTGCCGATCCCGGCTTCAGCCTATGCGGCCAATGCGCAAGCGCAGCTCCTGCCCTTGCACACCGGCAAATGGTGGGCGGAGCATACCAAGGGCTTCGACTTCTCGGTTGAGGATCACCTCGACTCGGCGAAGTTCAACCGTGTGGTGTGGCACGGGACGATGGGCGCCAAGCCCTATCCGACCGAGCGCAGCGGGCAGGACCTGAGCGTGAACCGCGCTGAGTTCCTAAAGGGCTTCCACGCCCAGCAACAGCCGACGCAGGCAAGCAGCCAGGCCCAGACCGTTTCCACGACGGCCAAGCCCAGCTCGCGGTAGCAACCAAGTGGGCGCTCTCGATTGGGAGCGCCCGCTTCTTTTTTAGCTCTTACACAAGGAGCAGTTGTGTCGGCCAAACTGCGCGTCTTCTTCGCTGCCGCCCTCCTCGCCATCTTTGCCGTTTCCAGCCGCCCCGCCTTTGCCCAGGTCGACCGCTCCGCCATTACCGGTACAGTCACCGATGACGCGGGCAGCGTCGTCCCGGACGTCCGTATCTTTGCGATCGACCCCGCGACCGGGCTGCACCGCGATTCGGTTTCGACTACCGACGGCCGCTATGAACTGCCGGAGCTGCCGGTCGGCAACTATGAAATCTCGTTCGCGCACACAGGTTTTGCGCAGGTCACCTACACCGGCCTGGAGCAGACCGTGGGACGCACCCGGACGCTCAATGCGGTCATGCACGTAGCGGGAAGCAGCGAAAACGTACAGGTGTCGGACACGGGCTCCGAGATCAACCGAAACTCCGACGCGCTCGGCGCTCGCATCGAGCATAAGCAGGTCGACGAGCTGCCCATCAACGGACGCAACTGGATCAACCTGACTACGCTTGTACCCGGGGCGATCGACACCGGCGGCAGCAATCAACGGTCGATCCGCTTTGCCGGCCGCGGCCTGGACGACAACAACTTCACCTACGACGGCGTGGATGCGACCAACATCGTGAACCAGGCCCAGCAAAGCTTCGTGCGGCTTGCCATCCCGACCGGCTCGATTGAAGAGTTCCGCGTCGACACAGCGCTGTTCACGGCGGAGAACGGCAGCACCTCCGGCGGGCAGGTCGCCGTGGTTTCGCGCGCGGGCAGCAACAGCCTCCACGGCAGCGTGTTTGAGTTTCTCCGCAACAGCGCGCTCGACGCCCGCGAGCCGATCGACAACGTCACCCCGTCAAAACCGCCCTTCCATTTAAACCAGTTCGGCGGATCGATCGGCGGCCCGATCGTTCGCGACAAAACCTTCTTCTTCCTGAACTATGAGGGCCTGCGCCAGACGCTTGGCCAGACGCTGATCGGACGGGTTCCGAGCGCCGCCTACCGCCGGCAAATCCTCGCGCAAAGCCCGTCGCTCGCTCCCATTCTCGCCGCCTACCCGCAAAGCACAAACGTCATCAGCAGCGACGGGCTTATCGCGAGCTTCTTCGGGGAGGGCCGCCAAGTAGATAAAGAAGACTCAGGCATGGTCCGGCTCGATCACCGCTTTTCCGCCAAGGACACCGCCGACCTCCGGTTCAACTTCGACGCAGCACGCAGCCAGGTTCCACTTGCGGGCGGCGGCACCTACACGTTTGACCGGCAGGAGGTGAACTCCCGCCCCGTCAACGGGGTGCTGGAGTACCTGCACCTGTTTTCCCCGGCCTGGGTCAATGAGGCCAAGTTCGGCTTCAATCGCGGCAATGTGTACACCACCAATGTTTCGCAGCTGAACCTTCCGTACTCAGTCGCGGTCTCTGGTCTTACCACGCTCAACAACAACCGCTATGCGCTCGGCGTCGGCAACTCGTTCTCCTACAT
The DNA here is from genome assembly GCA_964247895.1 of uncultured Acidobacteriaceae bacterium. Classification (GTDB taxonomy): domain Bacteria; phylum Acidobacteriota; class Terriglobia; order Terriglobales; family Acidobacteriaceae; genus EB88. The sequence goes on along the minus strand of CAXTWG010000002.1, from coordinate 17,550 downwards.
CGACCGGCTGACCTGGGTGCATGGCGCACACGCGGTGAAGTTCGGCGGAGAAGTTCGGCGCATCCAGCTCAATCAGGGCAACACGGCGAATGGGGCGATCTCATTTACGCGCGCCGGATTTGCAGCTAACGCAGTCAGCTCAGCCAATTACGCCTCGGCGCTGCCGATCAATGGCCTGCGCAAAACGTATGTGCTGGCCTATGTGCAGGATGAGTGGAAGGTCAAACCCGAGCTCACACTCAACCTGGGTGTGCGCTACTCCTTTTTCAACCGCTTCAACGAGGTGCAGGGCCGGGCGATTCCGTTCGACTTCAACTCGTGCGAGACCAGTTTAAATCCAGGCTACTGCGGCGCGGGTGCGGAGTTCAGCAACCCCCGCTTGCTCGACGTAGACCCGCGCTTGGCGGTGACCTGGGCGCCGGCCGCGCTCGGCGGCAAAACTGTTCTTCGCTCCGGCTTCGGCATTTACCACGGCGACGGCCAGCTCGATGACCAAAACCTACCCATTTCGAACGAGGTCGGGCGATTCTCCTTCAATGCCATCCCCGGTCTCAGCTTTCCGGTAGACCCTTTCCTGCCTCGCGCTCTCAGTACCCTTTCCCCGCGCTATCAGAACCGCGACCGCCACGACGAGTATGTGACCCAGTACGGGTTGAGCGTGCAGCAGGCAGTGGGCAAGGGCTGGGTCGGGACGCTGTCCTACGACGGCAGCAAGGGTTCCAAGCTGCTCCGGACTTCGTACGTCAATCTGCTGAACCCGGCAACGAACACGCGCCAGTACAGCGGCTTTGGGCAGGTGGAGTACCGCGGCAACGACAATTCGAGCTCCTTTAACGCCTTTGTCGCCGAACTGCGACGCACCTTTGCGGGCGGCCTCCTATTCCAGGCCAACTACACGTACGCGCATGAGATCGACCAGGACGCGGCCGGCGGCGGCGACTCGGACTTTCCGCAGAACCCGGACTGCTTCCAGTGCGAGCGCGCTTCGGGCGACTTCGATGCTCGCAACGTCTTTAACGCGAACGTCGTGTACGAGCTGCCTTACGGGCGCAGCAAGGTCTTCGGCCATAGCGGAGGCCTGCTGAGCGCGGTTGCGGGCAACTGGCAGGTGTCCGACATCGTGAGCGCCCGCACCGGATTGCCCGTCAATGTCACTCTCGGCAACCGCCCCAGCATCTTCAACGCGGCCAGCCCTACCGGCGTTGCAACCGGCTACAACATCAACCAGCGGCCAAACCGCATTCCGGGCGTGCCGCTCACCCCAGCCGGCGGCTCGGGTATCCATAACTGGATCAACCCCGCCGCGTTTGCGCCCGTGTTCGGCGGCGGCTACGGCAACGCGGGTCGCAACCTGCTGCGCGGCCCCGGGCTGTGGCAAACAGACCTTGGCCTGGCAAAAAATATCCCGGTCAAGGAAACAGCTCAGCTCCAGTTCCGCGCGGAGTTCTTCAACCTGTTCAATCGCGCGCAGTATGGGCTGCCCTCGGCAGATTTCTCCGGTGGTCCCGGCGTTTTTGGCGTCATTACTAACCCGGTGAACACGAGTCCAGTCGGGACCGGGACGCCGCGGGAGGTCCAGTTCGCACTTAAGCTGGATTTCTAGCGCGGAAATGACGTGGCCGGCCACTACGCCCGGCCAAATATTTTCAGACTCCACGTGAGCCCTCCGGACCGGGGATGATAGTATCTACACATGAGCCGGGACTCCGACGCACTCCTCCGCTGCTGTTGTTGAGACCCGGCTCGCCCCCCCCCGCCTACCTTTGTAATTCTTATTTTCTCTGCATTAACCATGCAAGCTCGTTATGACCCTTTCGCCCCACAGTGCGTTGCATTCCTGTAGCTGCCTTTCTACACGCTTGTGCGGAGCGGCCTGTTGTTTTTCCGGTAAGTAGTTCACCTCATTCGTAAAGCCCGCAGGGCAGAGGCACTCGCAACTGGACCGACCACAGGAGTTCAAATGAGCTTTTCCTCTTCTCATCGCACCCGCATTGCCGTTTTCCGAGTGCTGGCCTGCGCTGTGTCGCCAGTCGCGCTTCACGCCCAGGTTGTAGGCGGAACGATTACCGGCTCCGTGACAGACTCGTCCGGAGCCATCGTGTCCGGCGCTTCTGTCCTGGTCCATAACGAGAATACCGGCACCGAGCGTCGCCTCACGTCTGATGGTGCAGGCGAGTTCTCCGCGCCCTCGATCCCAGTCGGCACCTACACGGTTACAGTGCAGGCCCCTGGGTTCGGCATGCTCCGCCGCTCCGGCGTCGCGCTCGCCGTCGGCCAGGCAGTGCGACTGCCGCTAGCGTTGCAGGTCAACTCGGTGGCGCAGGAGGTTTCGGTGGTCGACCGGCCTCCGGCCGTCAACTTGACCACCCAACAGACTTCCGGACTGGTGAGCGTGCGGCAGGTCAAGGGCCTGCCGCTCAACGGACGCTCCTACGACCAGCTGCTTACCCTCAATCCCGGCATCGTCAACTACTCCGCCGAGCGCTCTGGCTCCATCGGCACCTCGAACTCCGCCGTAGGCAACCTGTTTACCGTTTCCGGCCGTCGTCCGCAGGACAATCTGTTTCTGCTCAACGGGATCGAGTACACCGGCGCTTCGCTGATCGACCTCACTCCCGGCGGGGCGAGCGGTCAGCTGCTCGGCGTCGAGGCCGTCCGCGAGTTCAATGTGGTCGACAATACCTATGGCGCAAGCTACGGCAAGCGCGAGGGCGGCCAGATCTCCATCGTGACCGAGAGCGGTACGAATCAAGTTCACGGCTCGGCCTATGAGTTCCTCCGCAACTCCGTCCTCGATGCCCGCAACTTCTTCGACCAGGCCCGCAAGCCTCAGTTCCAGCGCAATGACTTCGGCGGCGCGCTCGGCGGCCCCATTCGCCACGACAAAACCTTCCTGTTCGGCAACTACGAGGGTTTTCGCCAGAATCTCGGCATCACCGACGTCACGCTCGTGCCGGACAACCTCGCTCGTGCCGGGTTCCTGCCGGATGCGAACGGAGTAGCCCGCCCGGTCGCCCTCGGGCCCGGCGTTGCCGGTCTGCTCAACCTGTGGCCGGTGCAGAATGGGCCTGAGCTGCTAAGCGCCGCCGGCCAGCCCACCGGCATCGCGCAGGCTTTCTCCGCCCCATTACAGCGCATCCGGGAGGACTTCGGCACGGCGCGCTTCGACCAGAACCTCACCGTGAACGACTTGGTATTCGGCGTTTACACGATTGACGACTCCACTGCCGACACCCCCACCCAGAATCCGCTCTCGCTCATTGACGAAGCTCTGCGCGAGCAGGTTGCGAGCGTCCAGGAGCAGCACGTTTTCTCCTCGCACCTTCTCAACACGGCCCGCTTTGGCTTTTCCCGCGCCTCGTTTTTCTTCAACGGTTCGGTACCCGCATCCGTCCAGGCCAATACCCCAACCTTCCTCGCCGGTCGCCCCACAGGCGCGATCGTGATTGCCGGCAGCACGGCTTCCAACGGCAGCTCACAGATCACCGGCGCGGGCGCAAATGTTGGAGCTCGAAACACAACCGCCCGCAACCTGTTCACGGTGGACGACCACATTTTCTACACGGTCGGCACGCACCAGATTGAGGCTGGGGGCTGGCTCCAGCGCATCCAGTCCAATGACAACCTGGCTCAGAACCAGTATGGGCAAGCCAGTTTTGCTTCACTTGCGACGTTTCTCGCAGGGACGATCCGCACCTTCACCGTTGTCCCGCAACCTACGGAGCTTGCCTGGCGCGCGCTCTTCGGCGCGGGCTACCTTGAGGACACCTGGAAGGCCACCGCGCGACTCCAACTCTTCTTCGGTCTCCGCGTTGAGTCGACGGACGGCTTTAACGAAGCCCAGGGGCGCGCGGGCGTTTACAACTTCACCAACGGCGTTATCCATACCAACCCGTCCGTAGGCTCGGCGGCGCTGACCACCAATCGCGCCCGCTTCCTGCCCGAACCCCGCGTCGGCCTCGCCCTCGACCCCTTCGGCAACGGACGCACAGCCATCCGCGCAAACTTCGGCTTGCACCACGGCCTGCTCGACAACCTCGACTACCGCCTTGACCAGTCCGCTCCCTTCAACACCACCCTGAACTACTCGAACGTCCCAGTCGCCAACCCCACTGGCGGCGCAAGCGGCCTTCAATCCCCCTCAAACGTACAGCCCGACCTTGCGACGCCCACCGTGCTTGCCTGGTCGCTGCGCATCGAACAGCAACTGGCCCCCTCGCTCTCGCTCACTGTCGGGTACGTCGGCTCCCGCGGCTATCACCAGATCCTCTCCGAGGATCAGAACGAGCCCGCTTCCATTACCTGCCCAGCCGCCGCTTGCCCGGCAGGCACGCCGAACGGGACGATCTACTATCCAACCACTACCCGCGCGAACCCCTTGCTCGCCAACACGACTTCCTGGATTTCCGCGGGGATCGCCAATTACAACGCGCTTGAGATTGACCTCCGCCGCGACTTCCATCACGGCCTCCAACTCCGCGCCAACTACACCTACGCCAAGAACCTGGACGACGGCTCCGCGCTCAACACCTCGGTCTCCGCCAACACCCCGGCGTACGTGTCGTATCCGGCCAACCTTTCGCTCGACTACGGCCCCGCCGCGACCGACATCCGCCACCTGCTCGCGATCAACGGCACCTATGACCTGCCCTTGGGCGCAGGGCATACGGTTTTCGGCAACGCGCGCCCTAGCCTTAACCGAGTCGTCTCCGGGTGGACCCTGGCCAGCATCGCCAACGTGCAAACCGGTTTTCCTTTCTCTCCGCAGCTCGGCTATAACCCCACCGGCTCCGGCGACACACGCAACCCTGTCCGCCCCAGCATCAATCCGAGCTTTCGCGGCCCGCTTTATGCTTCCGGCAGCACCCGTGCTCGGGCGACGCAGTTCTTCTCCCCCCAGGCTTTTTTAGCGCCCGCTTACGGCACAGTCGGTAGTGCGGGGCGCGACACGCTCACCGGGCCCAATTTTTACGAATGGGACCTGTCCGCGATCAAAAACATCGCGCTGACGGAACGGTACCGTCTCCAGTTCCGGAGTGAGTTCTTCAACATTCTCAATAAAACCAACCTTCAAACGCCGAACGAGGTTGTTTTTTCCTCCGGCCCCACCCAGGGCACGGCCGCCAACCGGCAAACTCCGATCGTTGCGAGCCCAACGGCTGGGGTCGTCACCGCCGCGGCACCCTCGCGGCAAATTCAGTTCGGCTTAAAACTCCTCTTCTGACGAACGCCATTCCAATCGCCAGGAGGGAAGATCGTCCTGAGTAAGGGCAAAAAACCTGCTTTTACCTTCATCCCTAGCAAAAAAAGAAAGAAAAACCATTGAAACCGGCTTTATGAATCTTAAAAAGCCATGGGCGACTCTTATTTCCATGCGTCCTCCTCTTCAGGCTTGTTGCCGCCGCGCGTGTTGTCCTCCGCCCGCCGCCCTGTAGCGCATGCCCCCATTCAAGCCCAATGTGCCCAGGAGGCCGCCCAGCGTGATCGTCGCCCCATCCCAACCCGCGCCGCAAACCATGAGTCGCCCGCGGCTGAGTCATCTCCGCCTTCTTGAGGCCGAGTCGATTCACATCCTGCGCGAGGTTGCCTCCGAGTTCGAGCGGCCGGTCATGCTGTACTCCATCGGCAAGGACTCCTCCGTCATGCTGCGGCTCGCGCAAAAGGCCTTTTATCCCGGGCCCATCCCATTTCCCCTGCTCCATATCGACACCGGTTACAAATTTCGCGAAATGCTCGAGTTTCGCGACCGCGCCGCCCGCGAGGTTGGGGCTGAGCTTTTCGTCTGGCGCAATGAGGCCGCGCTCGCCAACGGAACCAACCCTATCGCGCTCGACACCAAACGTTGCTGCGGCCTGCTCAAGACGCAAGCTCTGCTCGACGGTTTAAACCACTACGGCTTTACCGCGGCTTTCGGGGGCGCGCGCCGGGATGAAGAAAAATCTCGCGCGAAGGAGCGCATCTACTCCTTCCGCGACCGCGCCGGCCAATGGGATCCTAAAAATCAGCGGCCTGAGCTTTGGAACCTTTACAACGCCCGCATCCACCCCGGCGAGTCCATTCGCGTCTTTCCCCTCTCCAACTGGACCGAAATGGACGTCTGGCAGTACATCTACGAGGAACAAATTCCGGTTGTCGACCTTTACTTTGCCCGCGAGCGGCCCATGTATGTGCGCGGCGACGCCCTCATACCCACCGAACAAGCCTTCGTTCGCCTCCCCGGCGAAGAGCCGCGAATGGTCAAATCCCGCCTGCGCTCCTTAGGCTGCAGCCCCTGCACCGGTGCCATCCGGTCGGATGCCGACACCATCCCCACCATCATCGAGGAACTCCTCGGCTTTCGCTCGTCGGAACGCGCCAATAGAACCATCGACCACGACCAGGAAGGCTCCATGGAGCTCAAAAAGCGCGAGGGCTACTTCTAGTGGCGCCCTTGAACGAGCTTAAGAAGACCGCCCCCGCGCAGGGGCTAAGCGCGAACGGCGCTCCGGCTCATGAGCCGGAAGTCTGGGACGAGCATGTCCGCGATGCCAACCCCCGCTTTGGCCACACCCCGAAATCCGAACCGGTCCAGGTTTTGCCGAGCTTCAACGTCGCCGACTACCTGGCCGAGGAGCGATCCAAAGATCTTCTCCGCTTTTCCACCGCCGGTTCGGTCGACGACGGTAAATCCACCCTCATCGGCCGCCTCCTGTACGACACCCAGAGCGTTTACGACGACCAGGTCCGCTCCATCGAAGGGAAGGGTACGACGGCTCCGGGCGTGCTCGATCTTGCCCTGCTTACCGACGGACTCCGTGCCGAGCGCGAGGGGGGCATCACCATCGACGTCGCCTACCGCTACTTCGCCACCGCCCGACGAAAGTTCATCATCGCCGATACTCCCGGCCACGAGCAGTACACCCGCAACATGGCTACCGGGGCCAGCACAGCCGATGCCGCAGTCGTCCTCGTCGATGCCCGCAAGGGCGTCCTTCCCCAGTCCCGCCGCCACGCCACCATCACCGCCCTGCTCGGTGTCCCGCAGATCCTCGTCGCCATCAACAAGATGGACCTCGTCGCCTGGAGCGAGCACCGCTTCGACGAAATTTGCGCCGAGTTCACCGCATTTTTCGCCGGCCTCAGCTTCGGCGCGGCGCCTGCGCTCCACTTCATTCCTGTCAGTGCGCTGCTCGGCGACAACATCGTCCACCCCTCCGGCGCGATGCCCTGGTACACGGGCCCGACCTTGCTGGAACTGCTCGAAGAGCTTCCATCCTCTTCCTACGCCGACGCCCAGAGCCCCTTCCGCTTTCCCGTGCAGCGCGTCACGCGCCCCAACCTCGACTTCCGCGGCTTTGCCGGCCAGATCGCCGCAGGTACGATCCACCCCGGCGACGAAATCCAAATCCTTCCCTCCGGCAAACGCTCCCGCATCGCCCGCATCGTCACCTTCGACGGCGACCTTTCCCAAGCGTCCGCCCCGCTCTCGGTCACCCTCACCCTCGAAGACGAAATCGACATCAGCCGCGGCGATCTCCTCGTCTCCCCCGAGAACCTCGCCCAGGTTGCCACGCGTTTTCAAGCCTCCCTCGTCTGGATGTCCGCTACCCCCCTCGACCCCGCTCGCCGCTACTTGGTCAAGCAAACCAGCCGCACCGTCGGGGGCTACATTCGCAATGTCCGCGAAACCCTCGACCTGGCCGCACCTGGTTCCAGTAAAAGTGCCGCCTCCGCCAGCCCCACCCTAGACCTGAACGGCATTGCCCTCGTCGAGCTCGAAACCCTGCTCCCCCTCTCGGTCGATCTTTACACCGCTAACCGCCACACCGGTGCTTTCATCCTTATCGACCCCGACACGAACGCCACCGTCGCCGCCGGAATGATCCGCGCCGTTGCCACCGCATCTCCAGATTTACTCGAGAATCGAGCGACAGCGAACGATGCCCCGGTCACTCCCGCCGAGCGTGCCGCCCTTTGGGGCCATGCCGGCGCCTTACTCCGCATCGAGGGCGCAGCCGCCTTCGCCAACGCCGTCGAGCGCCTCCTCCTCGCCCAGGGCTGCTTCCTTCTCCGCTCCGATCTCGAAGAACTTGCGCAAGCAGGCGCTCTCGTCCTCAGCCACCATCCCACCGCAGGCCTGCCCACGCTCACCATCCATACCGCCCAGGGCAAGCGCCGCGAGCAAGCCCTTTCCTCTGACCCCCAACACGCTGCCGCTGAAGCCCTTCACCTCCTCCGCGCTCTCCGCGTGCTTATCAAGGATCCCCAGCCATGAACCCTACCGCAATCCCACCCGCAATCCCTGCCGTCAACCCGCTGGAAGAACTCCGCCCTGAGCTCCAATCTCAGCTCACCCACGTCCGCCAACTCCTTGCCCGCGAGCTCGCCGCCATCAGCGAAGCAGAAGCCTGCCTCACCTGCTCCTTCCAAGCCGAGGACGTTCTCCTGCTCCACCTCACCCGCGAGCTCCGCCCGGACATCCCGGTACTCTTCCTCGACACCGGTTACCATTTCGCCGCGACCTACGCCTACCGCGACCAGATCGCCCAAAGCTGGCGCCTCAACCTCCATAACCTCCTCCCGAAAGCCACCGTCCAGGAGCAGGAGTCCGAACACGGCCTGCTCTACTCGACCGCCCCTGACCGCTGCTGTGGCCTCCGCAAGGTCGAGCCACTCTTCGCTGAAGTCGCCAAGTACAAAGTCTGGCTTACCGGTCTCCGCCGCGAGCAGGCCCGCAGCCGCGCCGCCCTCGAGGAAGCCGCCGACTTCACCCTCCCCAGTGGCATCACCGTCCGTAAACTGTCCCCCTTCGCCGACTGGTCCACCCGCGACGTCTGGCAGCTCTGCGAGTACTTTTCCATCCCTTTCTTACCCTTGTACGAGCAGGGTTACAGCTCCATCGGCTGCGAACCCTGCACCAGCCTCCCCATCGACCCCAACGACCCCCGCTCCGGGCGTTGGGCCGGCAAAAAAGTCGAGTGCGGTATTCACATCCAGACCCTGCCACCAGCCGTCTCGGCTTAAGTCACACCTCACCGCACACGAAAGGAGAGCGCCATGGAATACCTGATCGGCTTCACCATCGCCGTCTTCATCGCGCTCACCGGCGTCGGCGCGGGTACCATCACCACACCCCTGCTTATCCTCTTTCTCGGCGTGCCCTCGGCCATTGCTGTTTCCACCGGCCTGGTCTTTTCGGCAGCCGTCAAGCTCGCTCTTGTACCCACCCAGATCGTCCGCAAACAGGTTGACTGGCGCGTCCTGGGCTACATGCTTCTCGGCGGCCTTCCCGGCGTCCTCATTGGTTCGCTTGTGCTCAACCGGCTCGCGCTTAGCGGGTCCAAGCAGCTTATCAATGGTCTGCTCGGCGCGGTGCTTGTCGTCACGGCGCTGTACCAGATCGCTTACTCTTTCCGCAAGCCTGACCCTTCCGCTCCTCGCCGCGACCGCGCGCGTTCCCTTGGCTGGCTCATGTTCCCCGTCGGGGCGGAAGTCGGTTTCTCGTCCGCCGGCGCGGGCGCGCTCGGCACCGCGGCCCTGCTTTCGCTCACAACGCTCGCACCTACGCAGGTCGTGGGGACCGATATCCTCTTCGGCTTTCTCCTGTCGCTTGTTGGAAGTGGGGCGCATCTCTTCACCGGCACCGTGCAGGCCGGGCTGCTTAAGCATCTCGTTCTGGGCGGACTCTTCGGCGTTTTCGCCGGAACCTTCTCCGCCCGATGGATTCCGAAGCGTCCACTTCGCTTCGCCCTCTGGATCTGGCTGCTCGTCATCGGTGCGCAGTTCGTCTATAAGAATGCCCTCGCGCTTATCCTGCACCACCCGTAGCCGCTTTGAAAGCGGTAGAAACGCAGGCTCGGTATCATTGGTGCATGAAGCAAGGGCCCCATCGCGCGATGGCCTATCTGCTTTCTTTGCTCCTCGTCAGCTTTGCTTTCGCTGTCGCGCTTTTTCTAGACAATCCTTCCTCTTCGTTTCTGCTTGCCACCATGGCGGTTACGCTTTATGGCGGACGCGGCCCGGCCTGGCTTTCTGTCCTCCTTTCATCCTGCCTTTTCGAGTTCTTTTTTCTTCTGCCTCCCGGCCACTTCGTCCACCCTAAACCCGAATGGCTTCGCTTCCTTCTTTTTGCAGGCGCCATGACCCTTACCGTCGAGCTTATTGAGGCCCGCCGCCGCTCGGAGAGTCGTCGCCTGCGGACGGAAGAGGATCTGCGCAAAACGGAGGCTTTGCTCGCTCGGGCCTCGCAAATCGCGACAGCCTCTGAGCTCGCCGCCGCCATCACGCACGAGATCTCGCAGCCTCTCAGCGCCATGGTCGCCAACGGACAGGCTGGGCTGCATTGGCTCAATGCCGAACCTCCGAATTACAGCGATGGCCGCGCCGCGATCGAGCGCATCGTCCGCGACGGCAAGGATGCAGCCAACGTCATCAAGGGCCTGCGCTCCCTTTTCGAACGCACACCGCTTGAGAAAACCGCAGTCGACCTCCGCGAACTCGCCCGTGAGGTCGTGGCGCTTCTTCGCAGCAAAGCGGCGGAGCAAAGCGTCACGATGGAGCTCGCTATCCCATCCGGGCTCCCTCCGGTGCTCGGCGAAAAAATCCAACTTCAGCAGGTCCTGGTGAATCTCGTTTCCAACGCCATCGAGTCCATGCAGGGTATGCAAGGCCGCGCCAGACACGTGATCATCGGTGCCCACCGGCACGAAGGCAGTCTCCTGCTTTCCGTCGAAGACCATGGTCCCGGCGTCGAGCACCTCCAAACCGTTTTTGATCCATTCGCCACGACCAAAGCTACTGGCATGGGCATGGGTCTCGCTATCTGCCGTACTATCATCGAAGACCATCAGGGAAGGCTATGGGTGGAACGAGCTGCCTCCGGCGGCAGTATCTTTTTCTTTACCGTTCCCGTGTCCCAGGTGATGTTCACGTGAGCTCAAGCGATGCCATCACTTACGTTCTCGACGATGACCTGCGCATCCGCGAGTCCCTTACTGCTTTACTCGCTTCTGTGGGCAGGAAGGTTGTCACCTTCTCCACGGCCGAACAATTTCTTGCTTTTCCAAGGCCCGACGTTCCCGCCTGCTTGATCCTTGACATGCGCCTCGGCAGCACATCCGGTCTCGACCTCCTGCCCGACCTGTCCGGGCCTGGACTTCCCCCGATTATTTTCCTCACCGGCTACGGCGATATTCCTTCAACCGTAAAAGCCATGAAAGGGGGAGCCTCCGAATTTCTTAGCAAGCCTTATGACGAAACCGAACTGATGGAAGCGATCAATACCGCCCTTGCTCGCAGTGAGCTGGAACGGAAAAGCTTCGGCGTCTTACAAGTAATCCAGGCTCGCTATGCCACGCTTACACCGCGCGAGCGCGATACTCTCCCTTATGTCGTCTCCGGACTGCTCAACAAGCAAACCGCCGACAGGATGGGCACGAGCGAGATCACAGTCCGCGTCCATCGCGGCCAAATCATGCGCAAAATGAAGGCCGACTCCCTCGCTGACCTTGTCCGCCTCGCTGCGAAGCTCGGAATACCCTAAAAGCGGTCTCATAAACCCGCAAGCTCGGGTGACGCCCCGGATGAGACTCGCCGCCGAAGCGGGTCTCAGGCAGTTGCCAAGATCATAAAACTATTTATGAGACAGCTTCTAGAGCTGAACCTATACAAAACGATAATAGCGGCCCGGTTCTGATAGCGCTACGATTAGTTTATGGAGCAAGCGCAGCCATGGAAACTGTAACTCCGCCCCGGCTTGCCGTATTCGTGGACGACGACCCTCGCGTGCGCGAATCACTGGAAAGCTTGCTCAAGGCAGCGGCCTTAGATCAGAACTTTCAGCACGGGAGCTGAAGCTCTGATGCTGTGTCAGGTCGAGCCTGTCGGTTGCCTCATTCTGGACATAAGCATGCCCGGTATGGATGGCTGGAAAGTGCAGCAGCATGCCCGCGTCGCTTGTCCCGGTGTACCCGTCGTTTTTCTAACGGCGCACCGAGACAAAGCAGCACTCATCCGGGTACTTGCCTGCGGAGCTTTCGCTTTTCTCTACAAACCGTTTGACGGAGAGTATCTGCTCCATACAGTACACGCCGCCATGATGTGCGGCGCTAACTCTCAACGACCCAGAACTGAAAGGCAGAACCTATGAGCACACAAGAAGAAAACACAAACGGGCCCGAGCAGCCTTCCCGCCGCAGCTTTCTCGGTTACTCCTCGACAGCTCTTGCCGTAGCTGCCCTCACCTCCCTGCCTGCTCGTGCGCAAAACTCGGTCCAGGAGGTCCAGAAAGCGCTCCATGACCAATCCTCCAGCGATCCCGGCCCTGAAAACAAGGCACTTTTAAAGGAAAACCCCGACTCCACCACGCCTCCGCCCACCGACCACGGCGACGTCGGCCCTATCTGGTACTCCTTCGACCTCGTGCACAAGCGCGTGCAGGAAGGCGGCTGGACCCGCCAGGTTACCCAGCGCGAGCTCCCGAGTTCCAAGGAGATCGCCGGCGTCAATATGCGTCTTGAAGCCGGCGGCATCCGCGAACTCCATTGGCACACCGCCGATGAGTGGGCCTACGTGCTCACCGGCTCCGCTCGCGTCACTGTCTTCCAGCCGGACGGGCGGGTGTTCATCGACGACGTCGGAGAAGGCGATCTTTGGGTATTTCCCGCCGGCTTCCCGCACTCCATCCAGGGGCTCGACCCGGACGGCACTGAGTTCCTTCTCGTCTTCAACCAGGGCCTTTTTTCCGAGGACAACACAGTGCTCGTCTCCGAGTGGTTCGCCCATACCCCGCCCGAGGTCATCGCCAAAAACACGAACTTGAGCATGGACGAGGTTGCAAAACTGCCCAAGGAAAGCCTGTACATCTTCCCGGCCAAGGTTCCCAGATCTCTCGCCCAGGACCGACAGGGGGTAGGCGGCCCGCAGGAAGCGACGCAGGCCAGGTACACCTACAAGCTGCGCTCCCAGCCGCCTACGCAAACCTCCGTCGGTGGTGAAGTCCGTATCGTCGACTCTAAGAATTTCCCTGTTTCCGAGCACCTCGCCGCTGCACTCGTCATTGTTAAGCCTGGGGCTATCCGCGCCATGCACTGGCACCCCAACGCATCGGAGTGGCAGTACTACATTGCCGGCTCGGCTCGCATGACCGTTTTCTCGCCCTACAACCAAGCAAACACCATGGACTTCAATGCGAACGACGTCGGCTACGTTCCTGCGCAGTCCGGCCACTACATCGAGAACGTTGGTACAACCGACCTCATCTTCCTTGAAACCTTTGCGGCCGACCATTACCAGGAAGTTTCGCTCAACAACTGGCTTCGTCATATTCCAGTTGAGCTCGCATCCGCCCACCTCAACCTCGACGCAGCTTCCATCGCGAAAATACCTTCAGAAAAGCAGGCGATTCGCCCGTAAGCCGTAATACGTACCTGCAGGAAAGCCCCCGTAGCCGGGCTTTCCTCATTCACATCCAACCATGGCGACAGGCATACCCAGCGGGCTTCACCCTGGCGAAAAGCACCCCGCAGCTTACGGGCGTGAAACGGCACGGCGAAGCGGTGCACTCTCGTTTTCGAGGGAAACGGGCGCTTCTATCGCAGCGATGATGAGGGCCTCCAGCGAGGCGGCGATGCTCGTATATAAGGCCAAAAGCGTATGCTGCGTTTTCCCTGCTGTGCTTTCCAATTTTCCAAGTGCATCCCGTACGCCCTGGAGCGCGGCAGCGGTTTGCAGGCTGCTCCCTTGCGCATCTGCGAGCGTGCGCAGCATTTCCCGGAGGCGCTCGGCAAACAGGTTTAACAGCGGTTGCGCGTGCGCGGCCTTGCCAAGGGAGCGATACCGCGCGAATTCCCACTCAAGCAGAGCAATCTGAAGCAAAAACAAGGAGCGCATGGGCGGCTGCATGGCCTGCATGCGATCGCGCGCGCGCAGGTTCCGTGCGCGGTCCGGCCCAAACTCAAATGGCACCGCATCCGCTTGCGCGTTCATCTGGCTGAATTGGTCGTTTATCTTGTTACGCAACTGTCGCGCGGTTGCGACTTTTTCCTCGCTCGTGCGTTCCGCCAGATCTTTTACGACACAGCCGAAATCGCCAAGTTGATAAAGATTGTTCCGCATGAGGGTTTCCATGCGGCTGGTAGCTGAGGGCGCCGCGATGTGGTCGAAAACTAGCCACATTGCCAACAGCCCAACCAGTACACCCACCACTCGGTCCCGGCTGACGGAAAGTGAGATTTGCTCGTACGGCTCCTGGAGATTGACAAGGTAAAACGCGAGCGCGATCTGCAGCCCAAAGTAGGACAAGCGCGGACTGGAGGTTGCGAGCCACGCCGCAATCCCCGAAACCACTGCGAAAAAGATCGTGAAAGCCGCGATCGAGTCGATGTACGGCAGCAGATACATTTGTGCCGGCAAAGCGATCAGGAACCCTCCGGTGGTCGCGCCGGCGATACGCAAGAACTGTTTTTGCCGGGATGAGCCAATCGTTCCGAGTGCCGTGATAATGCATGTGGCGACGCAGGTGTTGATGCCCGGCCAAGCCACCCCATTGTAGAAGAGGTAGCAAAGCGAGGCTGCCAAACAGCCGCGCAAGGCAAACACAACGTGACCGCGGTTGGTAAAAGCGTCCGCTACCAGAGCGGCTCGCAGCAACCCAAAGGGGTGGCTGCTCTTTCGCTGCGTTCCGGAATCCGCGCTTTTGGGATGGCTCCCTTCCGGGGCCGCCTCCCAGACTACCTTGCTCACCTCGCTATTGCCGAACGAGCGAAAAACTTCGCTGAGCAAACTCACTGTCCGTTCGATCTCCGGCAGCACGGGCATCGCGGCCGCGAACTCCTCGCGTGCCGCGAAAACAGGCAAGGAAATCGTGCCAACCTTCCCCACGTTCGGCAAAGTCTCCAGCGCGGCCGCTTGCGTCTGCACCACGCGCGAAAGTACGCGCAGACGGTCCGCCTCCTCGCTCGACTCCTGCGGCGCATATTTCCTTTGATCCAGCCCGACCGCGCATAGCTCGACGAGCCGCCCGCTCAGGGCGATCACGGCCGACACGCGCGCCCGTACCTCTCCCGTTTGCCCGGAGCGGATGAGCTGGCTTCGCAGAATGCTGGGTCCCACCATCGCGTACTGGGTAAGTCGAGCCCGCTGCGTTTTTTCGGGCTCTTTCCCATCCGCCGTCGCCGCCAGCATGTGCCCGGTCGTCCGCAGCCTGTCCGCAATGCCTGCCAGGATGGGATCGGCCGGACGAAAGGAGCGGTATACCGTTTCGACCAGGAGCGCGCACAAAGCGCCGATAGCGACTGTGTACAGGGTGTACAGCGTCAACGTGATCTTTGCATTTGTAGGGGCCGGACCGTCCCAAATAGGAATCGCGGTTGCGATTACAAAGGAAAAGCCTGCTGCCTGGGCGTAATTGGTTGTTGTATCCATTACGAAAAAAATGAGCAGAAACGACCCGATGACCCATAGAAAGTGGGTTACCGGCGAGTCCACGAATAACGCCACTCCCAGCACGACATACAAGGTTCCGAGCGAGAAAGACAAAATCGTCAGCAGCGTCGAGGAAAGCGTACTCCGCAGGTCTTCGCGCGAAACAGCCAAAGCAAAATATCCACCCAGCGCTCCTGAAGGCAGGTGGCCGGTCATGATGAGCAGCATCGCCAGCGTAGTGGCCAGCACCATGCGGACCACAACGGAAAGCCGCCCGGGGTAGGGCGTCAACTCTTGCCGGAAAAACTGGAGGACCCATTCGGCCGTGGATGCGCGATCGCTCGTGCCGTTGCCAGGGCGCCGTGTCGGTGCCGTGGCTGCCGTGCCTGCGCTCACCAGCCCTCCCAGCCTCGGACTACCACCGTGGCCGACTCGGCAATGCGCAGAGCATCCGGCTCCGGGTCAAGAATACGGATGCGCACCGGATACCGGGAAGCGAGATGAACCCAGGAAAGCGTCCGTTGCACATCGGGCAGGCCCTGCACCAGGGTGCCCACCGTGCTCGCGTCCGGGATAACGCCGAAACCGGTGCTGTCGACCACGCCGCGGTATAACTTGCCGGGGCTGCCGAGCAGGGTCACATTGACGTGCATGCCCGGCTGGATGTGGCGCAACTGCGTTTCCCTGAAGTTGGCAATCACCCACCAGGTCCGCGTGTCGATCAAAGTGAACACCTGCACCCCGGCGCGGGCGAACGCGCCGAGCGAGAGCGTCAGGTTCGTCACGCGTGCATCGAACGGCGCCCGCACGTCGCAGTGGTCCAGGTTGTACTCCGCATTTTCAATCTCCGAGGCGCGGGCCCCGCGCTGCCCTGTAAGCGGCTCAAGCGTCGTGACGGCGTGGAGCGACTGCTGCTCCTGCGCGCCGGACTGAAGCACGCCGGACTGGGCTGCGGCGAGCGCGGCGCGGCTGGACCCGAGCGAGGCTTCCGCAACCTTGACCTGCGCCTCGGCTTGGCGTACAGCGAGCGCGTTGCCCTCTGTGCCAGTCCGCAGCTGGTCCACCTGGTCGACCGTGACGAACTGCTTGGCGAGCAGCGGCTCCACCCGATGGAGGTTGTTGAGCGAATATGTGTAGTTCGCTTGTGCGTGCGCAAGGGCAGCCTGCGCGTTCGCAACATCCGCGACGGACTGTTCCACGGCGCTTTCCGCCCGGTTCACATTGCTCTCCGCCGTGCGCCGCGCTGCGGCTGCAGCCACGGTCGCGCTTTGCTGGGAGCGGATTGTCCGGCCTTGGTCTACAATCTGCCCTTCCAGCGCAAGCCGGTCCGAGCGCGCCCGCTCGAGCGTGTACCGGTAGGGCCGGTCGTCGATACGGAACAGCACGTCGCCCGCATGGACGGGCTGGTTGTCGCGAACGCGGATTTCCGTGATGGGCCCGTTCACCACAGGTGCCATGCCGATATAGTTTGCGAATACCTCCGCGTCATCCGTGCGCGGGTAGCTCGTTGTTTCCGCGATGACGACAACAGCCAAAGCGGCCGCGAGCAGCACGATTCCAGCGCTGGCGGCCCGCCCGGCCCAAGTCTGGCGAGGTGCAGTCTGCTCAGGTGCAGTCTGCTCAGGTGCAGTCTGCTCAGGTGCAGTCTGCTCAGGCTCGGCCTGCTCGGGCGGGCGGCTCGTGTCGGCTTGAGAATCCTGTTGCGTGCCGTCCTGTGCGCCATCGCGTCCGGCTGTGCCGTGCAGCGCGTTGTCCTCTGCCATCGCAGTCTCCTTTCGGGCGACCCTAGCTGTAAAGCATGAGCCACAAGCTTAACGTGAGCAGCAGGGCTAGCGCGGGGTACACCAGCAGCGGCGGCGCAAGCTGCTCCGCCAGCCTAAGCCTTTGGAGCAGGATGTACATGAGCGAGGCGAGCAGGATGCCCGCGGCAAAGCAAAGCAGCCATGCCGGAAAGTACGAGCCGAGAATGCTGTAGGACTGCACGCGGTGTCTGCAGCCTGCGAACAGAAGGAGGCTTCCTGCTGCCGACCATAGCTTTGGCCGCCCAAGTTTTAGCCCCCGGCTGCGCGAGTGTGTGTGCATAGGTCTACTCCTGGCCAGGTGGAATCGCCGTGGATGGTGGCAGTGCAGGGGGAGGAGGCCCACCGG
>CAXTWG010000001.1:0-108527 GCA_964247895.1 uncultured Acidobacteriaceae bacterium | reverse complement strand
GCGCTGACCGGGCCGGGGCGGGTCTGGCTGCAGACGCTGCCCTTGCCGCAACTGGCGCACAAGCTTCAGCAGTATATGAGTGGAGGAGCGCGGGAAGGAGCGACCGGGGTTGTCGGCGGACTGGTGGGGTCGATCCTGGAGGGGATGCGGTAAGCTTTCAGCCGGGAAAGCACAAAGCCCGGCTGGTTGGCCGGGCTTTCTTGTTGGTTTGGATTAAGGGTTAGAACTGGTACTTGAGGGCGAACTGGAGTTGGCGTGGGACGTAGTTCGATGAGGTACCGGTAATGGTGCCGACTTGGTTGTTATTCGTGGCGTAGTTGTAGATGTTCAAGCGAGGATCTGTCGCCGAAGGAACATAGTTGGCCTGTGTCGGATCCGAATTTTGGTACTGCTGGGTGGAGTTGAACTGGGAGTTGGGGTTGCCGAAGTTGGTTGTATTAATTGCGTTGAAGGCTTCGGCGCGAAACTCAAGAGTCGACTCCTTGTAAACAGGAAAGCTCTTGAAAAGCGAGAGATCAACCTGCCGGAAGTGCGGCCCGTACAAAGGGTTTCTTCTTTCCGTGCCTACAGTTCCCGACAACTGAGGTGCAAAAGTAGCACCCGAGGTATCGAAAAAGTTGGTGATGCTGCTGCCGTTCCGGACTGCTTTGCGAAGCTGGTTCGGCCTCGAATTGCCCGTGGAGGAAGCGGTCGTGCTGGCGACACCGTTGCCCTGAAGGACGGTGAAGGGCAGGCCGCTTTGCCAACGTAGCAGGGTATTGCCTTGCCAACCTTTGCCGAACGCCGCTTTGATGCCGGTCAGGTTCTTACCAAAAGGCAGCTCATAATTCGCGGTAACGGCGAGGCGATTCCGGATATCGAGATCGCTGTTACCGTATTCAAGCGAACTGAGCTGGGTCGGAACTAAGCCATAACCGTCGTTGACTTCGTTACTGTAAGCCAGGACATTATCGAGACCGTGGGCAAGCGTATAGTTAGCACCCAACGTGAGGCCCTTAGTGGCGCGGCGGGTGAGCGAGACCTGTAGTGAGTGATAACTGGAAGCACCGGTGCTGGTGAACTGGCCGATTTGTGTCGCGTTTGGTAGTGTGTTGTGGTATGGACGCAGCAGATTGTAAGCTGCCGCTGTAGACACTCCCTGCTGCGCGGCAAAGGTGGCCAGGGCCGAATTAGAAATCACCGCCGGAGCGTTCTGGTCGTTGGTGATTTGCGCTAGATGGCGGCCCAAGTTGCCTACGTAGTTAACGATCACCACGTTGGCGCCGAAGCTCTTCTCAACACCCAAGTTAAAACCTTCGACATAAGAGGTGCGGAAGTTAGCGTTTAGCACGTCGTTAATGCTGCCGGATGGGTTTGCCGCATCCGACGCTGCGGGACTGGGCAAACCTTGCGAAAGCCGCGTCGGCGCAACGCCAGTAGCAGGGTTGGTGAGACAGCCGCCGTTTGTGCATTGATAGTCGGAGACGAAGGGTTGAGCCTTTTCCGAACCGTTTGAGGTGTAGTTGCCTTGGTAATAGGAGATACCGTAGCCGCCGCGAACGACAAAGCCGGGTTTGGGTGTGACAGCAAAGCCGATACGGGGAGCAACATTGCTATAGGTTGTGTTGACACCGCCGTAGTTGTTGACGCCGTTCTGGCCAGCGACAAGAAGCCTGCCCGCGACAGGATCGAAATTGCTCAAGCCATTTCGCACCTCGGTAAACGGCGTAAGGACGTCATAACGAATACCGAGATTGAGGGTCAGATTCTGGGCAGCGTGCCAGTCATCCTGGACGTAGACGCTCGGCTCCCAATCGCGGTAGTGCGGGGGAACGAGGCTGTTGGAGCGCTGCACATTGGTGAAGTTGCCCTGAAGAAGCGCCGCGAGGCCGGTTCCGGTCTGGTCGCCTGGCAGTGGATTGAAATTGTAGTTGCCGATGCCGTAGTTGTTCTGGACATTGGTGGCCTGACGGCGAATGAGAGCCGCGCCGATCTTGATGCTCTGCTTGCCGCGGTTGATGGTGAGCGCACCCTGCTCCTGGAAGGTGTTGTCAATGTCAATGATCGGAATAAATGCGCCATCGCCGATGTCGTTGAAACCGGAAACTCCGATTGGCGTGAGGCCGGATGTTGTTGGGTCGCCAAGGTTAATACCCGGAATGCCGAGTGCATTGTCTGTGTTCTGACCGTAATTCAGAGGTAGGGATTGATTGTTGACGCGGGTGTAGCCGAAACCGAGTTGAAGGAGGACGCTGGGGCTAACTGTCCGGACGAAGTTGATTTGTGCGTTCTGAGCTCCATCGTTTGCTGCGCCATAGAAATTATAAATTGCGCCGCCCGGGGAGATATTCAGACCGTTCTGATTTACGTTTGGAAAAAGGCCAGGAAAGTTGGATGGAACGGTGTTGTAGGTATACCGGCCGTAGATCAAATCCTTCTGATCGATCTGCCAATCCACGCGGCCATCATACGTGTCCGAGTTCCGCGTGGTCGTAGGCGACCCGGTGAAACCCTGGGTAGAAGCGCCAGGTTTGACGAGCGGGGTATTTGCTCGGGGATACAGAAGAGCTACATTCAAACCCGCTTGGTCTATAGTGCCGCCACGCGCTAGCCCCGTACTGATAGCAGCGTTATTGCCGCTGTGCAACAGATCATAGTTGGCCGTGGTTAGAGTTTGAAAGGTCTGCGGGTTCTGACCGAGAACTTGCCGAAGCCCTTCATAGGCTCCGAAGAAGAAGACTTTGTCTTTAACGACAGGACCGCCAAGAGAGCCGCCGAACTGATTCTGCCGCAGTTTGGGCTTGGCAAGAGGCGTGCCGTTGGCCTGCGTCGCTCCGAACGCAAACGGGCTTGCATTCAGCACATCGTTTTCGAAAAACTCGTACGCCGAACCATGAAACGCATTCGAGCCGGACTTGGTGATGATGTTGATCACCGCGCCGCCGGTGCGTCCGACTTCCGCCGTGTAGTTGTTTGTTTGGACGCTGATTTCGCGGATGGCTTCAATGGACGGGCGAATGCCGATGCCGCCGATGATGCGCTCGTTATTGTCGAGGCCGTCGACGGTCTGGTTATTCAGAATCTCCGACTGGCCATTGGCCACAACTGCCGAGGTTTGCCGCCGGTCATCGGGACGCGCGCCGGAAGTCAGACCGTTGCCGGGACCTTCATTCGCGCCAGGCGTGATCTGCACCAGGTTGATGTAGTTGCGCCCGCTCAGCGG
Organism: uncultured Acidobacteriaceae bacterium; assembly: GCA_964247895.1. Lineage (GTDB taxonomy): Bacteria > Acidobacteriota > Terriglobia > Terriglobales > Acidobacteriaceae > EB88. The sequence goes on along the minus strand of CAXTWG010000001.1, from coordinate 105,325 downwards.
GAGGTCCTGCACCGCCTGCTCGGTCACGGTGGATTGGACAACGGATGTATCCGTTTGCAGTGCCGGTGTTTGCGCGGTTACCTGAACGGTCTGCGATTCCGCACCAACATCGAGCTTGGCGTCCTCACGGGCACGGTCACCTACGGCGAGGGAAATCGATGGAATGACAAAGGTTTTAAAGCCGTTCTGCTGCACCTGAACCGAATATGTACCCGGCCCGAGCTGGGCGAAGTCGAAGTCGCCTGCGCCCGTGCTCTGAGCGGTCCTGACTTCCTTGGTCTCGAGGTTGGTGAGTGTGACAGTCGCTCCGACAATGGTTGCGCCACCCGCATCGGTGACGGTGCCGACGATGTCTGCCGTTGTGCTTTGTGCCGCCGCGTAAGGGGCTGCCGGGAGCAGCATGCACCCGGTCATCATCGCTACCCCTGCCGCGAAGCGTGCGCGTCGTACTGCTGCCTCAGAAAAAATCGCAATCCTGCGTGTGTGTCTCAATCGTTTGTCCTCGCTGCAGGAAGAAGCTTGGAGCCACCTCGTCCATCGCAGATGAGAAAGTACCTGCTCGGAGGCAACTCTGGCAAGACCTTTACTATGCTGGTTCTCACCAAAGTTTGCAGGCTGAACACATTGTCCAATGGAATGAATGACTTACGTCGTGACCCAGAACGGATCAATGCAAGTGGCTAAAAGGCCTGAATGCTAAGGAAAGAGTTGCTTGTGCGCGACCGCATATTTGTTGATAACGCGATCAAACGATTGTTCAAGCTTTAGAAGCGTAGCCGTGGCCGCTCTCGGAAGTTGTTTGGCTAGGTGGACAGTGCACTCTCGAGCGCCCTGGCCACATGTTCGATGGCAGCTCTGCTGAGATAAGGATGGAGGGGCAGGCTCAGGACGCGGCGTGTAGCGGCAAGGGTGTTCGGCAGAGTGGCGGCGCTGCCGCGGACCGGGTGCTGCCCGGATGCGAACACAGGCTGCTCGCTGAGGGAAAGGGGGTAGTGGACCGCGGTGGGCACGCCGGCCTGCTCCATTGCATGCGCGACGGCTTCCCTGTTCTCGACCTCGACAGTGTACTGGGCCCACACGCTGGTCCGGTCGGGCCGTACCACGGGCAGGCGCAGCTTACCTTTTTTCTCCAGCGCGAGTAGAGCGCCCGCGTAGGCATTGGCGTTCTCGCCGCGGGCGATCAGTTCGCGGTCGAAAATGTCGAGCTTGGCGAGAAGGATGGCTGCCTGCAGGGTGTCGAGGCGGCCATTGATGCCGATCTCGCTATGGCGGTAGCGTGCTTCCTGTCCGTGGTTGCGGAGCCGGTGCATGCGGAGGGCGAGCGCGTCGTCATCGGTAAAACAGGCACCGCCGTCGCCGTAGCAGCCGAGGGGTTTGGAGGGAAAGAAACTGGTGCAACCGATGGTTGTCATTCCGCCGGAGTGGCGGCCCTTGTACATGGCGCCGAAGCTCTGGGCGGCATCCTCAATGACGGGCAGGCTATGCGCTTGGGCGATGGCGTTGATCTCATCCATGGACGCGGGCTGGCCATAGAGAGAGACGGGGAGAATGGCGCGGGTTCGGGGTGTAATCGCGGCTTCGATAAGCGCGGGATCGATGTTCCAGGTGTCGGGTTCGATGTCGACCAGTACGGGCGTGGCCCCGAGCAGGGCGATAACCTCGCCGGTCGCGAAAAAAGTGAAAGGGGTGGTAACGATTTCGTCGCCTGGGCCGATATGGAGAGCCATGAGGGCGAGCAGAAGGGCGTCGGTGCCGCTGGAGCAGGAGACGCAATGGCGCACGCCCACGCGGGAGGCTAGGCGCTCTTCAAGCTGCTTAACCTCGGGACCAAGGATGTATTGGCCGTGGTCGAGGACGGCATGAATGCGGGCGTCGATCGATTGCTTGAGCCTACGGTATTGTGCCTGGAGATCGACGAAAGGGAGGGGTGCGCTCACCCCCCTATTCTCGCATTGCGACTAGCCGAGGCGCGCGAGCATCTCCTCGGGCGACATGCGGATGCACGTGAAAATCGGCGTGTCGCGGAGGGTGTAGGGGCTGATCTCGGTTTCGCGCAGCTTCTGGACCAGATCCAGAAAGTCTTCCGGGTAGTTGGTCTCGAACGCCACCACCCACTCCTGGTCATCGATTCCGAAGGAGTATGTGGTGTTCAGCTTCACGCGGGGGTACTCCTGGCCAATCCGGATGTGCTCATTCATAAGGCGCTGGCGCTCCTCGATGGGCAGGAGGAACCAGGAGCGGGTCTTCCAGAACGGGTAGATGAAGATGTAACGCTGGCCACCGGGGCGAAGCTTGGTGCGGGACTCAGCCTGATCTTCTTCCTCGCCGCTGATGATGTATTGCGAGCGCTTGGTCATGGAGAGATAGCTGTAGGGGGTTTCGAGGTAGCCGCCAAGCGGGGTGGCGAGCAGCTCGGCGCGCATCTGGTTCAGGTCGTCGGCGGTGTAGCAGATTGTCCAGAGCACCATGTCACAGTCCCCGCGGAGGCCGACGGTGGAGTAGGAAAGGGTGAGCATGCGGCCGGGCTGGTTCCAGCGCTGGACGGTTTCGGCGAAGATGCGCTTGTGCTCGGCTTTTTCGACGGCGGGGAGGCGGCGCCACTCGGGAAGAATTTTGTAGAAGGTGAAGCCGATGATCTGGCGACGGATGGCTTTCTGGCCGCGGCGGGCGAAGTCAGTCCCAGGATCAGTGACGAGGGGTGCTTCTGGGGTTGCAACTGCATCGGCCATGGATAGATCTCCTACTTGCAAGTTTATCGCAGAGCCGCATTGCGGCATTGGACATTACGTCGGTGACGTTGCCGGTTTTCGTTTCTGAACGGAGACTTGGGAAGCGCGATTTCGGCGGCATGAAGGAAAAAGGATGGAACGGTTCCACATAGTCCTAGTGAGGCCTCCGGAGTACGGACACAGCGAATGCTTTCGGGAGGTCGCCGAGGGGCTCGCATGGGCGCTGACCCAGCTTGGGCATCCGACAGCCATTGGGGAAAACACGCTAGATCCGGCGGCGACGAACATTGTTCTTGGAGTGCACCTTCTGCCCGAAGCGGAAGCGCTAAGACTGCCCGCCAACGCCATCGTATACAACCTGGAGCAGCTTGGCGGGGCGGAGCTGCCGGCATGGTATCCGGCGCTTGCGTCGCGGGTGCGCATCTGGGATTATTCGGAGCTGAATCTGCCACATTGGAGCCGTGTTCCGTCGCTTGCACCGGCATGTCTAGTCCCATTGGGCTATGTCCCGGTTTTGGAACGGATCGCGACCGCAGTGGAGCAGGACATCGATGTTTTGTTCTACGGTTCGTTGAACGAGCGGCGAAGGCAAGTCCTGCTGGCGCTGGACGCAGCTGGAATACGCGTCCACCATGCATTCGGGGTGTACGGGGCGGAGCGGGACGGCCTGATTGCGCGGTCCAAGCTGATTTTGAACGTGCATTTTTACGAGTCGAAAGTGTTCGAGGTGGTGCGGGTCTCCTACCTGCTGGCGAACGGCAAGGCCGTCGTGACGGAACCTTCGCCGGATCTGGGCAGGCTAGCTGGGGCTGTTGCCGTATTTGAGTATGACGGACTGGTGCAGGGCTGCCTCAATTTCCTGGCGAACGAGGAGGCTCGCAGGCTCCTTGAATTACGCGCGCGGATGCTGTTCCGAGAAAGCGATCAGGTGGAGTTGCTTCGACCTGCGCTGCAAGTGAAGAGCGCGCCGGTGATACGTGCGAGCGAGTTCCCGCGCAGGCTGAACCTGGGGAGCGGGAAGGATTGGCGCGAGGATTGCCTCAATATCGATATCAACGATTATTGGCAGCCGGATGCGGTGCTCGACATTTCAAAGCCGCTTCCGGAGCCCCTGGAGCTTTACACGGAGCGATTCGGGCCTATTGAGATTGGTCCCGGCTGGTTTGATGAGATTCTGGCGAACGATGTGCTGGAGCACATCCCCAATTTGACGGCGGCGATGACGGCAGCCCTGCGCTTGCTCCGGCCAGGCGGAATCTTCAATATTCATGTGCCTTACGACCTTTCCCACGGGGCGTGGCAGGATCCGACGCATGTACGCGCTTTTAACGAGCGTAGCTGGCTCTACTACACAGATTGGTTCTGGTATCTGGGGTGGACAGAGGCGCGGTTTTCCGTTCATAAGCTCGACTTCATGTTGAGCCCGCTTGGGGAAAAGCTAAAGGGCACGGTCAGTGGGGAGGAGCTAGTCCGGACACCACGCGCGGTCGATAGCATGCGGGTGTCACTCCGCAAGCAGGTGCTTTCAGCGACGGAACGGGCGATGGTGCAGGCGTTTCTCCGCCGGCCGGAACCGCGCGTCACTCCAACAGGTGCCCACAGCCGCAGACATGCGGAGTCGCTGCCCGCACTCGTTTCCTAAGAAGCTGCCTTGGAACTGAACCTGGGTGGACGATCTCGCGCGTTGCTGAGCCTCGCGGCAGAGGAGCACGCCCGCCTGCATTTTTCCCAGCTGGGCGAGGACTCCTTCCTGTGGCACATTTTCGGCAACCGCCCCAGCGGCTTTTATGTCGACGTGGGCTGCCATGATCCGCGGCGCTATTCAAACACCCACTTACTTCATCGGGTACTGGGCTGGAAGGGCATCAATATCGATGCGGACCCGCGAGCCATCGCTAGGTTTCGTGCGGCGCGGCCCGGAGACATCAACATTCATATCGGGGTAGGAACGACACGCGGCACTTCCGAGTTTCATCTGTTCGAGGACGGCGCGGTCAACACCTTTGAGACGGCACTCGCAAGCGAACAGGCGAGCCGATTCCGGCGCGGCGAAACGGTCGTGGTGCCGACCTGCCCGCTTGCTGAGATACTGGACCGGGCGCTGCCGTCCGGCTCAGGGATCGATTACCTCAACATAGATTGTGAGGGATCGGACCATGAGGTTCTCCAATCCAACGATTGGACAAGATACCGTCCGGAGATACTGAGCGTCGAGATACACGGGCTCTATCTGGAACGCGCGGGTGTCAATTCGACAGTGAAACTGCTCAAGGGACAGGGTTACCGCCTGCGCTCACATTATCTGGTTACCACATTCTTCGAACGGACGGACCGCTGAGATCAGGTGCCGCCGTGAGCGACAGAAAGCAACCCGGATGAAAGTTCTATATCTATCAGGCGCTCAGGGGCCCGACTACCAATGCGACATGCTGTTTCACGGTCTGCGCGAACTGCTGGGCACGGACGTGGTGGACGCCCGGCGGCTCTGGTATATGTACCGGGCCGATGTAACGCCGGATGTAAAACGAAAACTTTACGGGCGAGGTTTCACGGTCTACGGACGCATCGATGAAGGACAGGTCGACCGTACGGACCTCGAAACGAAGTTACGGACCAACTACTTCGATCATGTCGTCTATGGATCCGTCTGGCGCAACCTCGACTATCTCCCGCTTGTCCTTGAATCCTGCGCGGCATCGCGGATCGCATTTATCGACGGCGAGGACAGCCAGGCTTTATGCCGGGAACTCCTCGGGCGCGGCCTTTACTTCAAACGCGAATGCACCCGGACCGCGAAGCACTGCCGGCCGATCCATTTCGCGATCCCGAAAGATGCTGTGCGCAAGACCGTACCTCGAAAAACGAAAGCGCTCGCGACGGTCATTCCGGGACGGCCGGAAACCTACGTATTCACCGATGAAGCTGCCTACCATGACGATTACGCCGCCAGCATGGTAGCTATCACGATGAAGAAAGCCGGATGGGATTGCCTACGGCACTACGAAATTCTGGCGAACGGCTGCGTTCCGCACTTCATCCATCTCGAAGCTTGCCCATCGCATACCATGACTTCCCTGCCCAAGCGTTTCCTGCTCAAAGCCCGTCGCTGGCCGCAGGACCCGTTCGCGATCCGCGACGATACTTTCGAGGCCTGCCGACGGTTTGCAAGAGACTTCCTAACCACGGAAACCCTGGCCAGGGATTTCCTGGATGTCCTGCGTTCGGGAACAAGCCGCATCCGGCGTCAAAACTTTGCGATTTAATCCGCCATAATCATCACTTCTGTTGACTTGATCAGCGCCGTTACCGGGTCCCCCTCTTTCACGCCCATTTCTTCCACGCTTTGCCGGGTGATGACGCTTTCAATCAGATTTTCACCCACGCGTACGGTCACTTTCGCCGTGACGGTGCCGAGCACAATCTCTTCCACTGTGCCGCGCAGCTGGTTGCGCGCGGAAATTTTCTGGTTCACGCTCATATGTTTGCTCCTCGGGTGGTTTGGATGCGCGCCCGGAAACAGGCGCGGGTATACTGCCACTGCATGTCGGAAAAGATCATTGCTGCCTTAGCCAGCTTTATTATTGGGATTATCGGCGCCACCGGTTATTTCGGAGTCGCGTTGCTCATGGGCATCGAGTCGGCCTGTATCCCGCTTCCGTCCGAGATCATCATGCCGTTCGCGGGCTACCAGGTGTACCTCGGGCATCTCACGCTTTGGGGCGTGGCGACTGCGGGGGCTCTCGGGTGCAATGTGGGCTCGGCGGTAGCATATTGGATCGGCGCCTATGGCGGCCGGCCCATGGTGGAGCGGTTCGGGCGCTATGTGCTGCTGAGCCGGCAAGACCTGGACCGGACCACGCATTTTTTTGAGAAATACGGCTCAGCAACGGTGCTCGTAGGCCGCCTGCTGCCGGTGGTACGTACGTTTATCGCTCTGCCTGCGGGGATCGCGCGCATGCCGCAGGGGCGCTTCCATCTGTACACCTTTATCGGCTCGTGGCCGTGGTGTTTCGTGTTGGCCTACGTAGGGGCGAAGCTCGGCGATAAGTGGGAGAATGACCCACGTTTCAAAGCGATTTTCCACCGCTTTCATCTCGCTGTCGAACTCGTGCTCGTGGCTGGCATTGTGTGGTTCGTCTGGAGCCATCTGCGGCGCGGGCGCGATACTGCGGCGGTCTAGCGCCGATTTGCCAAAGCGTTCCCGCAAGGGAGACACTAACCTGTTTGGCGGCGCGTTCCCCAGGCTCATCTCGCAGGAAAAGGACGGAAACACACAGAATGGAAGCAGCAAACAAGCCCAAGCAGCCTACCGGCAAGCTCGGCGTGATGGTGGTGGGCATGGGCGCGGTCGCAACGACCCTGATCGCAGGCGTCGAAGCAGTGCGCAAGGGGCTCTCAAAGCCGATCGGTTCGCTCACGCAAATGGGCCATATCCGGCTCGGCAAACGCACAGATGAGCACTCGCCGCTTATTAAAGATTTCGCGCCGTTGGCCGATCTGAACGATATCGTCTTTACCGGTTGGGATATTTACGACGAGAACATGTACCAGGCGGCAAGCACGGCGAACGTGCTGGAGCGCTCGCACCTGGAAACGATCAAGCCCTTTCTCGAGGCGATCAAGCCGATGCCGGCTGTGTTCGACCAGCATTATGTGAAACGTCTGAGCGGAACGCATGTGAAGAAGGGCCGGTCGAAGTGCGATCTTGCTCAGCAGTTGCGGTCCGACATCGCAGCGTTCTCGGCCACCGTAGAGCGGGTGGTGGTGATCTGGTGCGGTTCGACCGAGATTTTTATCGAGCCGACGGCTGTGCACGCGACTCTGGCCTCGTTCGAAGAAGGACTCAACAACGACGACCCGGCGATCGCGCCCTCGCAGATTTACGCGTACGCCGCGCTCATGGAGGGTGTGCCGTTCGCAAACGGTGCGCCGAACCTAACGGTGGATTTGCCGTGCATGGTGGAGCTGGCGAAGAAAACGAAGACGCCGATCTGCGGCAAGGACTTCAAGACCGGGCAGACATTTCTTAAAACCGTGCTGGCCCCAGCGTTCAAGGCCCGGATGCTGGGGGTGGCAGGGTGGTACTCAACCAACATCCTGGGCAATCGAGACGGCGAAGTGCTGGACGATCCGGAATCGTTCAAAACCAAGGAAGAGTCGAAGCTGGGGGCGCTCGAGTACATCCTGCAGCCGGAGCTCTACCCGGATCTGTACTCGGACATGTACCACAAGGTGCGGATCAACTACTACCCGCCGCGCGGGGACAATAAAGAGGGATGGGATAACATCGATATCTTCGGCTGGCTTGGTTATCCGATGCAGATCAAGGTGGATTTCCTATGCCGGGATTCGATTCTGGCGGCTCCCTTGGCGCTGGACCTGGTCTTGTTCATGGACCTAGCCAAACGTACGCCGGAGTTGGCCGCAGCGGGTATCCAGGAGTGGTTGAGCTTCTACTTCAAGGCGCCGCAGACGGCGGAAGGCCTATATCCGGAGCATGACTTGTTTATCCAACTCATCAAGCTAAAGAACACGCTGCGGCATGTCATGGGTGAGGAGTTGATTACGCATCTCGGGTTGGAATACTACGAGCAGTAGCAAAAAGGGCGGCCTGCGCGGGCCGCCTTTCAACTCTTCGAGGAAGCATGACCATTGCCGAACTGCTGCTCCAGGACTTTGACCCTGAGATTTCCAACGCCCGCCGCACCCTCGAGCGCGTTCCCGAAAGCAATCCGGACTGGACGCCGCACGCCCGTTCCATGCCCATCGGCCGGCTGGCGATGCATTGTGCAAACCTGCCTTTGGTGGGCGCCTATGTGCTGGAAGACGATGCCATGGACAAGGCCGCGCCCCGGCATCCGCGTGCAGTGACGATCTTTACCAATCGTGAAGACTGCCTTGGCCGGTTCGACGCCAACTCTGCAAGGTGCCGTGCGGCTCTCGCAACCTCTCCGGATGACGCGCTAACCCGGCTCTGGCGCTATACAAACGGCGACCAACTTATCGCCGAGCTTCCCCGCTCACTCACTTTCAAGCAGATGTGCTTCAACCACCTCATCCACCACACGGCGCAGCTTGGGGTCTACCTGCGCCTGAACGACATTGCCGTGCCCGCGCTGCGCGGGCCATCAGCCGACGAGCCCTGGCCTCCAGCTCGGTAGCTAATCCTGGCCGCTAATCTTGGTCGCCCCATAGCTTGATGCCGCCCAGCAGTCCGTCCTGGTTCGACACCAGACTTACGTTCTTAGGCAGCGTGAAGTCAACCAGCTTCGCGTTGCCGCCGCCGATGTACAGGTAGTCCCAGTTAAAGGTATGGGCGGTCTGGTCAATGGCTTTGGCGAGCAGCTTGTTCCACTTCTTGGGGCCGTACTCCTTCAATCCCCGGCGTCCTAAGTAGTCTTCGTACTCCTTGCCTTTGCGGAAGGGATGGTGGCCCAATTCAAGCCCCGGAGCGAGCCTGCCGCGGGTGAACAGCGCTGAACCCATGCCCGTGCCGAGCGTAATGACGAGCTCGACACCCTGACCCTTGATCGCGCCATAGCCCTGCACCGCCGCATCATTGGCGACCCGCGCCGGCTTGCCCCAGCGCTTTTCAAGTTCACCCTGGAGATTGAACCCGACCCAGTCTGGGTGAAGGTTGGCCGCTGTCCAGGTGTGGCCGCTCTTGATGACGCCTGGAAAACCGGCCGAAACCCGGTCGAAGTCAGGGACTTGGGCCTTCAATTTTTCAAGTTCGTCCAAGATCCGGTGAGGGGTCGGCTTGATGGGCGTTTCCGCGCGGACCCGCTCGGTAAGGGGCTTGGCGTTGGCGTCGAGCGCCATGATCTTGAGGCCGGTGCCGCCGATGTCGATAGCCAATGTGACCGGCTTTTGAGGATTGGCCTGGGTCGTCGTGCTCGGGTGCGCTTCCGCCATGAAGTCCATACGGACACCAGTGTAGAGGCTCGCGCGGGCGTGTGGGACAGAAAGGACGGGGATTTTCTGTACGGACTGGTTTCCCTATGCAAAATGCGAGATCAGACGCGTGTTTGCACGCGCTGAAAAGCACAAGACAGATGGAGCGCCTCGGCGCATACTACGTCTATAGGGTAAGCTCCCAGTTTTCGAGGTACCACCATGTCCAAACGTATTCCTTCCCTTGCACTTGCCTTGTTCGCTTGCTCGACCGCGAGCTGGGCGCAGACGACCTCGCCGCAACCCGCGCCTCCATCGACCCCCTCGACCGTGCCGCAAACGTCCGCGCCCGATCCTAAAACTCAGGAAAAGAACGCGAAAAAGAGTGAAAAGGCGCCTGCGAGCACCCCGGCACAGCCCGAGAAGCCGGTACCGCTCGAGGCCAAAGTAGGGCAAAACGGAGTGGTGCAAGGCGTGAAGCCCGGCAGCGAGGAGGATGTCAGCGCGGTCGGGACGCGTAACATCGGCGGCCGCGGACTTGGCAACTGGTACTCAACCAACACCGAAATCGGCGAGGGCAAGCAGTTTTCGGTCGAGCTTGAAAAAAGCACGAAGTTCATCAACGACCCGACCGTAACTGAATACGTGAACAGGGTCGCCCAAAATCTGGTCAAGAACTCCGACGCGCGTGTTCCGTTTACGGTCAAGGTGGTCGACTCGGACGAGATCAACGCTTTTGCATTGCCCGGCGGCTTTTTCTACGTCAACTCCGGCCTGATCCTCAACGCGGACACAGAGGCTGAGCTCGCGGGCGTGATGGCGCATGAGATTTCACACGTAGTCGCGCACCATGCCGTGCGGGAGCAGACCCGCTCCAACTACGCGCAGTTTGGGACTATCCCGCTAATCTTTGTCGGAGGAGGTCTGGGTTACGGCTTATACGAGGCTGCCAACATCGGGATCCCGCTCACATTCCTGCAGTTTTCCCGCGAGTTCGAAGCCCAGGCGGATTTTCTCGGCACGCAGTACCTGTACCACGCAGGTTACGACCCGCAAGCGCTGATTACTTTCTTTGAAAAAGTCGAAAATCTGGAGAAACGCAAACCGGGTCTGGTCGCTCGTGCTTTTGAAACTCATCCGGCAACCCCGGATCGTATCCAGCGGACCCAGGAGGAGATCGCGACACTGCTGCCGCCGCGCAGCCAGTATCTGGAGACGACCTCAGAGTTCGACGATGTCAAGGCGAGACTGGCGCGCATTGAGAATAAGCGCAAGCTGGACGACAAAAAGAAGGGCAACGGACCGACCTTGCGAAGGGTAGGTACGCAGGGCAATGACCCAAGCAATCCGAGCGCGTCGGATCCGAATGCGCAGCCGGGAGACGACCGTCCGACGCTGCACAAGCGCGACGATAGCTGAAGTTGAGTTCGGCATCGAAACAGGACAAAGGCGACCTTCATACGGAGGTCGCTTTTGTCTTTTTACCGGGCTGGCCGGCCTTTGATCATCCGGAGAACCAATACAACAAGAATAGCGGCCAGAGCGAGCTTCAGCATTTTTTACACTTCGCGAAGATCACGGCCTGGAGCCGGTCACGGAGAGAATCCGGCAGCTCGTAAAGCACGTTTGATCGGTAGACTTCGATTGTCTTGCGTGTGGTTGTCACCGTGATAGTACAGTGTCGGCAACCAGCCAGGTGGTCCTCTAGTTCAATACGGAGGGTCTGTTCAACGGTCCCGTCGAGCAGGTCATCCAGATGCACAAGAAACTTAGAGCAGTTCACTTTACGCCACCATTTCCGTCTTGCTTGCTCTTTCCATCTATATTTCGATTGCTGAAGTACCTATTCAACCGTTCCCTGAGTTGGAGACGCGCACGGAGAAGACGGGATTTCACAGCCGGCACACTCAGACCCAACGACTCCGCCGTTTCCTCGGTCGACAATCCTTCCACATCCCGTAGTACAAACACTACCCGGAACCCCGGCGGCAAGCCGTTCACCGTCTTTTTCAGGATCTCTGCCAACTCCGACTGACCGTACTGCTGTTCGGGGCTCGGTCCCCAGTCGGCCAGTTCGCGCGGCATCGAGCCTTCTTCCGTTTCCACATCTTCATCGATTGAAACCATCTTGCCGGTCCGGCGCTTGCGCAACCTCATCAGGCTTTCGTTTACAGCGATGCGCACCAGCCAGGTATAGAACTTTGAATTGCCTTGGAACTGATTCAGTTTTTCGTATGCCTTGAGAAACGCGTCCTGCACGACATCTTCCGCATCCTCGCGGTTTTGGGTGATATGTTGTGCGATACGAAAGACTTGCCGGTCGTACTGCTTGACCAGCTTTTCAAAAGCCTCCGTATCGCCTGCTTTAGCGAGGTTGACCAGCCGGACATCCGGATGTTCCTCGATCCCATCGACTCCGGCAACTGCGATGGGCGGTGGCGGCGCTGCCTGGCCGTCCTCCGGCTTACTTCTTAAAGATTGGATGGGGGGCATAGCGTGCGGCTTCAGCCTTTTTTGCCTTTCTTTACGACTCGTTTCTATGATGCTAACGCGTCTGAGCCAAGGAAGCCGCAGGACCAGTCCCGGTTGTCACGGTACCGGTTTGAAGTACGAGAGTACCCTGCGATGCACTTTGCACGGGCAGGAAGCGGGCGACTCGCTTACTCTGCTTGAAGAGGAACTTGCACCCTTTGAGCCATTTCTTCTCGCGCGCACTCTGCCTTGTTCGCTCTGCCTGCGCGCTCCGCGTAGATGCGGCCCTGCTGCTTTTGGCCATGGTCACGCTGCCGGTGTTCGCGGCACAACATAAGGCTGCGAAACCGATAGTGGCGAATCACGCGGGCACACGAAAGTCTTCCCATGCAGTTGCGAGCCGGAGAACACGTGCAGCGGTCGCGGGCAAACGGGGAGCGAACGGACGGAACCACCGGGTCGTCATTATCAAGCGGCGGGGCCGGCACCGTGCCCTGACAGCGCGTGAGACGGCGAAAACACAGCAGCTCCAGCACGCTTTTGTCGCCTCGACCCAGCTGCGGCCCATGGCGCAGCAGCTCGGCAACTACCGCAGCGCGGCCGCGTACACGGGCGTTGAGGGCTTTGCGCGGACGCACACCGGTGCTGCCGCTGCAGCGGCCTATCTTGCTTTAGGCCACGCGTATCTGCTCGATCACCGCTACGCCGACGCCCTCACCGCGCTCGCGAGTGCAAAAACACAGGGCAACACGCTTGAGGATTACACCGACTACTTCGCCGCGCAGGCTAACCTTCAAAGCAGCCAGTTGCCGGCGGCAGACACGATCCTGAGCGCCTTTGCGACCAAGCACCCCGACAGTATTTTCACACCGCAGATTCCGGTGCTGGAGGCAAATCTGCTGCTCTCGCAAAGCCAGCCCGACCGCGCCTTGCAGACGCTACACGCGCACGCGAACGAGCCGCTAGCCGGCAAGCCGGATTATTTGCTCGCCATGGCAAGGGCACAAGCCGCGCTCGACCAGAATGCTGAGGCGCTCACGTTTTACCGGCGCGTTCTCGACGAAGCACCGTTAAGCCCCGAAGCTACGGCCGCCCAGCAGCACTTACAACAGACCGGGCAGTGGCTCGCGCTGTCGCTCGCCGAGCGACGCCGCCATGCCGACGCCCTATTCAACGGCGGCAAGTACAACGAAGCCGGGTCGGAGTTCCGCACGCTCGCCGTCGACGCCTCGCTGAATACGACCGAGCGCGACAGCCTCCTGCTGTCGGCGGCTGCCTGCGATTTCAAACTCAAACGGCTTTCGGCGGCTTCGCTCGCCTCCATGCCGGACACGAACGATGAGAACGGCGCACGCCGGTTGTATCTGCTGATGGAGCTTGCGCGCAACAACACGGATTTGGGCCAGCAGCAGGATCTCGTGAGCCAGATGCGCACGCGTTTCCCGACAAGCCCGTGGCTGAGTGAGGCTTTATTTTCAAGCGGCAACCTGTACATGCTGCGCAAGGACTACGCGTCCGCCATCCCCTACTACACGGAGCTGTCGCGGCGGTTTCCGCAAAGCAAGAACGCGGACAATGCCCACTGGCGGGCGGCGTGGCTTTCCTACCGCCTCCGCAACTACGGGCAGGCCGAACAATTGATGGACGAGCAGCTCGTCTCCTTCCGAGACGGCAAAAACGTGCCGGCGGCGCTTTACTGGCGCGGGCGCCTGTTTCTCGACCAGCAGCACGACCCCGCAACAGCCGCGGCTTATTTCTCGACGGAAACGCGCGTTTTTGAGCATTTCTATTACGCAGCGATCGCCCGTGAACGGCTCGCGGCGCTTGGGCCCGATGTGACTCCGGCAGGCGTGCCCTCGTTAGCTGCACTCCAACCCGAGCAGATTCCCACGCTGACCGAGGATGTACCGGAGGACGACCCGCACCTGGCCAAGGCGCGCCTGCTCGCGAATGCAGGCCTGAACGACTATCTCGCGCCCGAAATTCATGCGGCGGAAGGTGCTGAGAGCTGGGGCTCGCTCGCAGAAGCAAAGCTATACGCGAGCTACGGCGAGGCGTATCGGGCGATGCGCGCGCTCAAACGGGCCATTCCCTTCTATACCTCGGCTCCGATCGATGAGCTGCCGTTCAACTACTGGCGCATCCTGTTTCCTGAGCAGTACTGGTCTGCGATCCAGTTTGAAGCCGCGCGAAACGGGCTCGACCCATACATGGTGGCTTCACTGATCCGGCAGGAGTCGGAGTTCAACCCGCGCGTGATCTCATATGCGAACGCGTACGGCCTGATGCAGCTGCTGCCCTCCGTCGGCAAGGAGATGGCGCGGAAAACCGGTTACAACAGCCGCCTGGACGCAAACGCGCTGCTCGACCCGGAGATCAACGTGAAGCTGGGCTGCGCGTACCTGAAGCAAACCCTCGACCGGTTCGGTGGACGGCAGGAGTACGCTTTTGCCGCTTATAACGCTGGGGACAGCCGCGTGGACGACTGGAAATCCTCCGGCGATTACACCGGCATCGACGAGTGGGTCGAGTCCATTCCCTTCACGGAAACGCGCGATTACGTGCAGGCCATCATGCGCAACGAGCAGATCTATCGCGAGCTGGACCGGGCACCCGGAACGCGAGCCGCAACCGGTGCATCAATGCAAAACAGGACAAGCGCAGCACTCCCGTAGCGCGGACCCGATCGGCTAGCATGGAAGGCATGGTTGTCCACAAGTCGACCGAGGCATCCGGCGCTCTCCAGCGCGCAGCATCTGTGAAGAAAGCCTCCCGGAAAAAGGCAGCGGTTGTGGCGACCGGAGTGGAAAAGCTCGACCCGCCCAGCCCGCGCCCACGCCGGGATCTAGCTCCGGCCCGCATCGCCGACCTGCTCGACCGGCTTCAGAAGACGCAGCCCAACGCGGAGTGCGCCCTGCATCACCGCAATGCGTGGGAGCTGCTGGTGGCGACCATTCTTTCAGCCCAGTGCACAGACAAGCGGGTGAACCTGGTCACGCCGGAGCTGTTCCGCGCGTTTCCGACACCGGCGGTAATGGCGGCTGCTTCCCTGCCGGAGCTGGAAGAGCTGGTGCGCACGACCGGCTTTTTTCGCGCGAAATCCAAGTCGATCCAGGGTGCCGGCAAGGTCATTACGGAGCAGTTCGGAGGCGAAGTGCCGCGCACGCTAGCCGATCTCATCATCGTGCCCGGGGCGGCGCGCAAGACGGCAAACGTGGTGCTTGGTGTGGCTTACGGACTGGCTGAGGGCGTGGTCGTCGACACGCACGTGCAGCGGCTCTCAAAGCGGCTCGGGCTTACCCGGCACGATGACCCCCGAAAAATCGAGAAGGACTTGATGCGCATCCTTCCGCGCGAGCGCTGGATCGCTTTTTCGCATGAGCTTATTCTTCACGGGCGCGCGATCTGCGTGGCGCGGAAGCCGCGCTGTGCGGAGTGCCCACTCGAGACGACCTGTTGGGCGCCGAACAAGACATGGCGCACGCACTAAGGGCCAGCTTTATCGCAGCGCAAAGCGGGACCGGCGTAGCTCATCGAGCGCCATGTGCGGCACGGTAAGCGCGCTGAGCAGGATAAAGAGCTGTCCTTCGTGCGCGGCAACTCCCTTCTGGCCGTATGCAAATGCCAAGCCGAGCAACCCGAGAGACAGTAGCCAAGGAACGAAGCCGGCGCGCAGGTTGCGGAGCACGTTTTTGCGCAAAGAGGGTCTGCCCGCGTCGGGCATGCTGGTGGCAAGCAGGTGCTCCGGCGTGTGCCAGCAGCAGAAAAACACGGCAAAAGCCACCACTGGATCGCACCAGACGAAAAGCATGACCTGCAGAGCTGTGGCGGCGGCGAGCTGGACGCGGACAGGGAAAGAACCATTCAACTTACCACTCACAATTCCCAAGGCGGCCAGACCCAGCACCGGCCAGCACGCGAGCGAAAAGGCTTGTGTGAGCTCGGGAGCATTCGCGGCTGCCCTGCCCAGCATTTGCGCAAAAATGGGCGTTACCCCCAAACCCTGCCAGTGGCAGGCCGCAACAATGGGAACAGCTCCGAGCGCAAAACCCGAGGCCGCCGCCAAGGGCACAGGCGCGGACCTTTCCGGCTCCATGCCGAAATGCCAGGCGGAGTAACCAAGGAATAGAAGGAGGGATGCGAAGGGAAGCAGCCGCCAGCCCAGCAGAACAATCCCCGCAAGCAGCACGTAGCTGCCGAGGAAAATCGGAGCCCAGCGATAACCGAAGCGTCCGGACAGAAGCTGTCGCGCCTGCACGTGGTCATACGAGCCGTGGGCCATGGCGATCGCGATCGCCACGATTGCAAGTCCCGCAGCCGGCGCACCCTGGAGCAGGCCTGCACGGGAAAGCACACAACAGACCGCGGCAGCCGCAGCCAGTAAGGAAAGGCGTGCGGGCAGGAAGGCTGCGCGCGTCCCCCCCGATGCAGGGGGCGCGAGCTGCCATGGAGCGAAACCTGCGCTCATGGCCTGCCTTTCCTTTTGGAAGCGGCAGAAAATGCGGCGCGCGCCATGGGCAGCTTCGGGAGCGTCCACGCTACGCGGAGCACCTCGGCGGGGCTGCTGCTCCTCTCACTTAGAAAGCGGACCAGCGCGTCCGGCTCCGCGCGCTCGAACATGCGCGTGAACAACTCCGGACCGCTGTCCGGATCGTGACGCAACGCTTCCAGGAAAACAGCGTCCATGAGTTCGTAAAAAGGCGACTCGGCAGCGGTGGGGATGGGGCGCCCTTGGCGGAGCGCCTCCGCGATGGAGCGGCTGTGACGCTGGATGCGCATGAACCCATAGCCCGAGGACGACTTGAGTCGTCCGCCTGCGGTTCCGATCGGGTGCACACGCGGCGGAAGCTCAACGGCAGCTTCCCCGCCGCCCATCGGCAGCGATCCCCGTTCCGTGTACAGCACCTCCCAGGTTGAAGTTTGCTCCCTGAGCCAGGCACGCAGGTCGGCTTCGTAGTCCGGCTCAGGCAGGCTCGGGTCGTCGAGGTAGGTCATTTCGACGAGCGCCTCGGTCGACGAGAAAGGCAGCGCGTATAAAAACCGCAGCCGTCCGGGAACTCCAGAGGGTAGGAAGCGCATGAGTTCCACCGTTTGCGAGTCGAAGCACGGCTGCCCGGCACGCACATGCCAGCCGAGAAACCGTTGGAGGAATAACGGACGGCCTGCTCCAGTTGGGGGGCGGCTGTCGAAAACATGCCGTGCCAGTACTTGGCCGCAGTCGGTCCTAACCGAAACGAAACCATTGGCTTCGGCAGCCACGCCCGTTACCCGCACGGACCGGCACAGCTCCGTATTGGGTTCACGTTGCAGGCGAGCCAGCGCCAGCCGGTAAAAGTCGTCTCCCGCGATATGACAGTAGTTGTATTTCGAACTTTCCTGTTTGACGAGCTGTCGATCGGTACCCACACGCCAGCTTGACCAGGCGTGCGAGATAGCTGCGGTGAACGGATGCACTTCGGTGTCCCAAAAACACCAGGTACGGTCGCGAATGTATTCCGCTCGCGGTTCAAGCAACAACACGCGCCCCGGCACGGCGGCATCGGCGAGCGCGACGGCAAGGCTCAGCCCGGCACAACCCGCACCTGCGATCACGATGTCTGCTTCGGGGCTCATGCAAGACGCTCCGCGTTGCGGCTTTCGCTCCGGAACGGCCAGCCCAGGGCAGGCGCAACGATTGTAGAGCGCCCTACCAGAATTGCCTTGCGGCCTCTGCTGACCACGGTGCGCGCGCGCCAGGACGCTTCCGGCGCTCTAGATACCCTAACCCCGATTTCGCGGTAGCAGCTTGCCGCCGCGAGAATCGCCGTCCGTGCGCGAAGCGGCAGATAGTGCATACCCATGTGGGCGCTTGCATAGTAGCTGTCGGCAAGGGCCAGCAACCGCGCGGTCGCGGCAATAAGCGGCGAGGTTGGGCCGCCGGTCAGGGCGGCCTTCAGGTCCGCCGGCTCAATCCACGAAGCCGGCAGGTAGATACGGTCGCGCTCAAAATCCTCTCGGACATCTCGCGCGATGTTGGTCAGTTGCATGGCGATGCCCAGATGCGAGGCAGCGGTGGCTCCCGCGGGAGGCGCACCGAGGACGCGGCACATCATCAGCCCTACCGTGCCCGCGACGCCGAAGGCGTAAGCAAGCAGCTCCTGTTCGGTACCGATGCGCTGCGGGCCCGTGTCGGCGGCCAGGGCACGGGTGAGTGTTACGGCCACCTTGCTGATGCCCGGCAAGTGCTCTTCCAACTCGACGGGCCAGCCTGCCTCCGCTGATTCCGGGCCGAGCGGGTTGCGCTCCAGGGCAGCGATCGTACGGGTGAGCGGGTCGCGCTGCCCGGCTGCCGTATCATCTGCGAGGTCGTCCACCCTCCGGCAAAACGCATATAACTCCGCTGCATGAATGCGCATGGGGCCGGGCAGCAGGCGAGAAGCGAGGTGAAAAGTACGCCCCGAGCGTGCCATAACGCGCCTGGCTTCTGTGGCGCTCATTCCCTTGTCCGCATTTCAGGAAAGTAGTGCTCAAGTACCTTGGCCGAGCACAGCACCCCGGGCAGACCTGCCCCGGGATGGGTGCCGGCGCCGACCAGGTATAGTCCGCGTACGTCCTCCGACCGGTTGTGAAAGCGAAACCACGCGGATTGCCCGAGCGTCGGCTGAATGGAAAAGCCGGTTCCGTGCTCCGTGCGCAGATTGTCTCGGAAGTGCTCCGGCGTGACATGAAATTGCACATCGAGGTGGGCCCGCAGCTCCGGGCAGAGTGTTTGTTCCAGCACCTCAATCGTGTGGTCTGCCAGCTTGGGTCCGGCAATGGACCAATCGATGGCGCGCTCACGGTGAATGCACTCCAGATTAGGTACGGGCACGAGCGCGTACAGGCTTTCGCAGCCGGGCGGGGCAAGTGTGGAATCGGTGCGCGTGGGGGCATGCAGGTACAGGCTGATGTCGTCCGACAAGAGTTTATGCTCGAAGATTTCTTCGAGCAGCTCCTTGTATCGGCGGCCGAGCAGGATAGTGTGGTGGGCAAGATCGGGATACTGCCGGCGCACACCCAGGTAGAGCACAAACAAACCCATGGAGTACTTTCGGCGCCGGATGCGCGCATCCGTCCACTTGCGCCTGTGCTCTTTCCCGATCAAGCGGCGGTACAAAGCAGGCGCATCGGCATTTGCGACCACGCAATCGGAATCCACGCACTCTCCATTATCCAGTTCGACCCCGCTTGCCCGCCCATTTTCCACGTTTATCCGGCGCACGCCGCAGCCCAGATGGAGTTGAATGCCCTGCTCTTCCATAAGCCGGACCATGGCAGCGACCAATGCACCCGTGCCGCCCATAGCGAAGGACACACCATCCTTGCGCTCCAGATGCTGAATCAACGAGTAAATGGATGTGGTGTGGAAAGGGTTGCCGCCAACGAGTAAAGGCTGGAAGGAGAACACACGCCGTAAGGCCTCATCCCGGATGTACCGGCTGACGAATGTGTAGACCGACTCGTGGCTACGCAGGGCCACCATGCGGGGCAGGACAGCAAGCATCCTGGAGGCTGAATCGAACGGCACAGTCCCAAGCTCTTCAAAACCGACTTTGTAGATCTGCTCCACTTTTGCAAGAAGCTGCTGGTAACCCGCTACATCCTTTGGAGAAAACGCGCGAACCCGTTCCACAAGATCGACATCTGTACCGCCATAGTCGAAACTACGGTTGTCTGCGAAGCGGATACGGTACCAGGGGGTGAGTGGGCGAAACTCAATGGCCTTCCGGCGACATTTATCGAAAAGAGCCCAAAGTTCATCAAAAAGAAATGGCGCAGTAATGACTGTCGGGCCAGCGTCGAAAGTGTAGCCCTCGCGCTTGTACACCGTAGCCCGTCCGCCTGCCTGGTGCTGGTTGTCGAATAGATCGACACTAAAACCGGCAGCCCGAAGCCGGAGAGCTGCAGCCATTCCACCAAAACCCGCACCGATCACAATCGCATGCGTCGACTCGCAGCTTGGACGGGAGTGTGAGGCGAGGGTCTGAATCTGCATTCGTCCTCGCCTATACTCTGCTTAGCGCACTGCGGTGGCAGCGACAGTACGGTCGAAGTCACCGGAAGCAGCAGCGGACTGCTTGGCCAGACTGACCGCCCATAGCCCGTACGCCACCTTGGCCGTGAGATCGAGGATGGTGAAGAAGGTCGCATCCCAGGTCGCGCTCCAATACCGTAATCCTTCCTGACCGAAAAGGAATACCACTGGGTAGGCAAACCACACGATGGAAAGAAATCCTGCTTTCTTGACATAGGTCGAGCCGTGCTGGCCGGCTGCGGTCAACTTCTTATAGGGTCCGAAAAGCAGGGCATAAATGGCGAGAAAGGAAACGCAACTGCAAATGTAAAAGCTCCACTTTACCGTCGGATTATCTGTCAGCCCCGCGATAAAACCCGTAGCGATCATGTACACATCGGCTCCGAGTAGGCCGATGAGCAAACCATTGCGCTTGACCCCGGTCCCTTTCAATCCCGAAACGACAAGGCTGTACAAAAGCAAAGGGGTAGTGAAGGTCCAGTCCACGTAGCGGCCGAAATAGTAAACGCGGCCAATGCTTGTGTGCATGGCACCGGCACCCAGCGCCATCAGCAAATACAGCGTGAAAGCGATAAGAGGCACATAGAAATGGGCCATGTAGTCGCCTTCATCGTATTCGCTCTTATTGCTGACAAGCGCGAAATAAAGCGGTACGGTGCCCAGCAACATACCGATGGTCCCGATCCAAAGCCAAGTCTCTACGGTCATACGTGCGTCCCCAAGGAAAGTATTTCTACCTCGCTCGGATGCAAGATTGACCTGAAACGAGACAATCATGTATGTGTTTCGTCAAAGATTGAAGCTACTGTTTCTCACCTGATAAAGGACTGGGAGGCGCAGGGGTGATGCGGGTTTTAGGCTCCGGCAGGTCCACAAGAAAGCGCGTCCTTGGAATCGGCGGATTGGTGACAGGACGCGGCATAACGCGCACCACCTCATGTTCGGCCCCAAGCATGCGTCCATGGTTGGAAACGTGCTCATCCCAGACAACGTAATGCCCGTCAT
This sequence comes from uncultured Acidobacteriaceae bacterium, assembly GCA_964247895.1. Lineage (GTDB taxonomy): Bacteria > Acidobacteriota > Terriglobia > Terriglobales > Acidobacteriaceae > EB88. The sequence continues at coordinate 84,172 of CAXTWG010000001.1, read as the reverse complement.
CGACCCGGTCTGTAAAAACCATTTTGCGCTCGCCATTCCGCAGCAAACGGAGCAGCGGCGGCGGCGCGGTAAGGATGTCCTCACTCAGATACGGTTCATTTGGGACGTGCGGGTAAGCGCCGGCGAGTTCGGCGATGCAGGCAGAAGCCGGAATCCAGCCCTGGACCGGCTCTAAATTCTTGTACAGCGTCGCAGGTGGCAAAGCTTCATTCACGACAGTGCCGCTGGTTTTTGCGCCAAGAAGCACATGACCCTCCTCGACGCCACCGTGTACGACGGAAATGACCCGGACCGGCAAGGTGCCCTCACGCGGGATCACCGCCGTGAACGCGGAGCTTCGGCCATTGCCCTTCGAACGGACGAAGTGCAAAACGATAAAGCCTTCCCCACCGCCGCCAGCCGGTACGCCGACTACCTGCTCCGCATCAGGCTGCATCGCCGGGCAGATACCCTGCTGATACTGCCAGCCGGATTGTTGGAGATCGAATCCGTGGAAAGCCGCCGCACGCACCAAATCATTCTGACGGGATGCGATCAAGGAGCCGTCGGCCTGCCCGATGCCCTCCCCGGAGTGGTGCGGAAGAGCGAAGTACACCAGGCGAGGATTGTCTTCCACACTGCGGGAAATCATGCCGGGCGGGGTAGTCGGGAGGATATCGGGACCCAGGTCGATCTCCGGGCTTGCGCCGAGGCCGAGGTCTGGCGGCGTCAGGGAAGAGTCTAGCGAGAAGTCGAGATCGGTGTGAGGTTTGGAGTCGAGCCGCACATCGGGCTGCTGCACAGGCTTCGGTGCTTTGCTCGCGGGCGTCAACTGCGTCGCGTGCGTGCCGGGCTCCACGGGCCGTTCCGTAGGCGGGGCGTTCGGCGGCGGGGCGTTCGGCTCGGCGTTCGGCTTAGTAGTTTGGGGAGCCGCTTGCTGCCCGGGCTGTTGCGCCCAACCGTCGACTCCCGCTAGGAGCAGCAGTCCAAGCCCGGCAATGAGCGCTCGCGAAGCTTTCATACGAGCCTTACTGTACCACCCGGATGGGAAGAAACAAGGGCGGCCTAGAGGCCGCCCTTCTCTTGTTCCCAGTTTGGGACGTTACTTCCGGCGTGTATGCGTGGCGGGCGCCGCCTTGCGGGCTGGAGCCGTTGGTTTCGGCCCACCATCCTTGAGGATGATGTTGGCCGGGTTTTGAGTGTAGGAGTCAAATGTTCCGACATAGGTCACCTCAGTACCGACTGCGGGCACGGTCTTGAGAGGCTCCTTCATGTCGATAGTGATGTCGGATTTATTCGATTGCTGGGCATCTTCCGACACAGCCAGCTGCACCTGCTCCGCGGTTGCAGTGACGACCTTTCCCGGGATTGCAAGTGTTTGACCTTTCAGTGTTGCCCAAACCTTGTCCGCATCCTCCTGGGAGCCATTCCCAAGCACGAACTCCTTATCGCTGAACGGCATGGTTTTGAGGTCCGGCGTGCTCGTCACAGCAGTGTGCGCCAGCTCGGCGGGCGAGGGCGGCGGCGGCGCGGGTACCGGCTTGTAGTCGGCCGGCGGCATCAGGTTGGCCTGGGCAAGGGTCTTGATCTGGTCGAAGCCGTCCAGATTCGGACCATGGTATTTTTTGTACCAATACTCAGCTGCCTGCTCAATCTGGTCCTTCGAGGGCGGCTGCGCGAACTGGGCGGCCCGAGTCAGATACCAGATCGCGTTGACAAGATCCTTGGGATCCAGCTGTAGGTAAGCCTGGGCCAGCTGGTAGGTGTCTGCCAGGCCTAGCCCGGTCTGTGTTTGGGTCGGGTCGGTGTAGGCCTTCAGCTCGGCCTGATACGCATCGACGGCATCCTTGGGGTCCTTTTTGGCGATGTCGTCAGCCCCGATCGCGCTGTCAAAGATCGGTGTCGAGAGCCCTTTAAGCTTTTGGTAGTCGGCATCACTCATAGTGGCCGGTTTGGTCGCGCCAAGGCCTTTTTGCGCCAACGCGGCCGCGTCGTCGAGCTTGGCTTGGTCGACCGGATTCTGCGCCTGGGCCTGCTGCTTCTCCACGTACACGATGAAGGTCAGCGCACGCAGGTTCGTCGGATCAACGGCAAGCAAGCGTCGCGCCGCGTCTACAGTCTTCGGCGTGTCATTCGCCTGCTGGTACGCGCCCACCAGCTGTTCCAGCATTTCAGGCTTCACTACCGAATTCGGATACTGGGTCAGGAAGGCTTCGATGGCCGCCGCTTTGGCCGCCGGGGAGCTCTGCCCTACCGCGTTCGTATACGCGTTGTACTCGGCCGGATCCTTAATGGTGATCTGGTTCTGCGACCCCGATGCAGGCGCGGCGGACTGGCCCGCAGCCTGTGTTGTGGTCTGGGTCGTGGTTTGTCCCGAGCTGGCGCTCGACGGGGTTTGCGCATACGCGGCAGGAAGGCTAACAAGTGTGCTGGACGCAAACGCGAGCAGCGAGTGGACAACGACCTTTTTCATGCTCCGCTCCTAAGGGAGGTTCTCAGATGGATCTGGAAGTCTGGTATCCGCGCGACTTCCGTCCTGTGATGCCAAAGACGAGGAAAACCGTTCTCCCCTCTTATAACCCAGAACCTGCTCGCTTAGGAACAGGAAGAGCCGCCGGTCGCGCTGCTCTTGCATCTGCTCCTTGTACGAGGTGAAAGCATGGCGGACGGAACGGCGTTGAACGGCAAGGTAGCGGTCGTAACCGGAGCGGGACGAGGTATCGGGGAGGCAATCAGCCATCGATTGGGCAAGCTCGGGCTCCATGTCGTGCTTGTCGCCCGCAAGGAGGAACAGCTCGAAGCGGTGCGGCGGCGGATTGAAGACGAGGGTGGCCAAGCTTCCGTGTACCCGCTCGATATTCGCGATCCGGCGGCGGTGGACCGCTTCGGCGCGGACTTGCGCGAGCGTCACCGGCAATGCGAGGTTCTCATCAACAATGCCGCAGCGGGCGGTTTTGCGACGCCATTGCACGAGATGGAGCCGGAAGCCTGGAACGAAATTCTAGAAGCAAACCTGCGTGGGCCTTACCTGCTCATCCGCGCCGTGGTCCCGCTGATGATCGAGCGGAAACGCGGCCACATCATCAATATCTCCTCGCTGGCAGGGCATAATCCTTTGGCGAATGGAGCTGCTTACGCGGCTTCCAAATGGGGCCTGAACGGGTTGACCTACTCGGTTGCCGAAGAGCTTCGTCCGCATGGCATCCGTGTTTCCGTCATCGCGCCCGGCTCGGTCAACACCGGCTTTGGCGGGGGCACGCCGGGAAAAGACGAGAAAGCAATGCGCAAAATCCAGCCCGGCGATGTGGCGCACGTTGTGGAAATGCTGCTCACGCAGGAGCCGCAGAGTTTTGTGAGTGAAGTGCTGCTACGGCCAACAGCCAAGCCCTAAAGGGCTAAGCGGCCTCACGCCGGCGCACCGGGATGCGGTCTTCCCAGCGTGCGCCTGACCCTAGCAAGCGCGCCGCGAATATTTCCTCGGCGATCAGGGCGGCAACAGGCGCGAGAAAGGGCGCAAGCTCCCCGAAAACGCGTGTTTCCGTCACGATTGCCCATACCAGCATGAACCCATACCAGATCGGCAGCACCAGCAGCCAAGTGCGCAGCAGCGGGTCGCGCACCTCCTTGCGATACACGATGAGGAACGGCCACAGGAACCCAAACGCGCTGGCCAGCTGCGGCCAGTAGCGGAGCCGGGCGAAGCAGTGCATATTAAAAAGGAAGCGGGGAAAATACTCAGACGGGTTTGCCCCAAACATGCTGTAAACGATGTGGTGCCATGCAACCCAGTAAAGTCCCATCAGGGCAGCCGGTACAAGCACTCGACGACCGAGCAGTCCGCGCCATCCGACCCGGCCCTCGGGCCCAAGCACCTGCGCAAGCGCCCAGAACGGCAGAAGCAGGAGCGTCGTTTCGCGGTTCAGCGTGCCGACCGCGAAGAGCAGCACAAACCAGAACAGCGGCTTGCGGAAATAAATAAAGTGAAAGCCGAGCGCGAAAACCAGAAGGCTTGGCATGTCATACACGTAGCGGAAATTCTGCACCGTATGGATGATGTACATCAACATGCAGAGCAGCAGAAACGCCGGATAAACCAATGGACGGAGCAGCCCCCGGCGCGTGGATGCATCGTAAAGCCGCACCGCGACCCATCCACTTATGAGCACACATGCGATTCCGATAAGGAACTCGAGCACCAGCCCGGGGCTGATGCCGCGCGGCGGCGGGAAGAAGTACGCATTGCGCGCCAGATGTTCTGCATACGCCTGCGCCCAGGAAGCGTGATCGACAGCGCGGTAAAGAGGTGCGAGCAGCAGCCGGGTTTGGAAGGGCAACCGCTCCGAACCGTCTTCCCAGAGCCGCAGGTTTACCCATGGGAACTCCAGATAGATATAGGCACCGACAAATTGCACTGCGGCGAGCACGGCGAGCATAAGCAGTCCAGCTTTGCGCACTACGGGTCCATAGCGCGCGAGCAAGGAGGACCACTGGAGCTTTGCACTTGCCACTGGCCCGAAGCGCGTACCAGCCTTACGGACCATTTTTTGTTCTTGAAGCAGCGGCATGGTGGGCTTGGATGCGCATTGGAAGGCGGTAAAGGCGAGTTCTCGCCGTCTTATGCACATTCTGGAAGAGTATAAAAGGCGAAAATGATCTTGATAGGCAGGGGAACGGCGCATATTCTGGAAGTCACTTTACCTGTCTAAAGGAGCGCCGTCGCCGTTGCTGAAGCTTAAAAAGATTCAGATTCTCGGGTTCAAGTCCTTCTGCGATAAGACGGAACTTACCCTGCCCGGGCATGGAATCGCCGTGGTGGTGGGACCGAATGGCTGCGGTAAATCCAACATCCTGGATGGAGTGACCTGGGTGCTGGGCGAGCAGAGTGCCAAGTCCCTGCGCGGCGGTGAGATGAGGGATGTCATCTTCGCGGGAACACGCGACCGGCGGTCTTTGGGCATGGCCGAGGTTTCCATCACCCTTATCGATCCCGAGGTGTACGGCGGTACCCCCGACACGAGCGAGCCCGAGACAGTGCTTTCGGGGGACGTTTTAAGCGGTCAGGTTGACTGGGACGAGACCGCTGTGCGCGCGACCAGGGCCGAGGAGGCCGAGCAGACCATCGCCGAGTCACAGCCCGGGCATAGCTTTGAAGCAGACGCGGACGAGGTGGTACTCAAAATCCGCCGCCGCAAATTTCATAAAACCGCGCAGCATGGCGAGATCATCGTCACGCGGCGGCTTTTTCGCACCGGAGAAAGCGAGTACCTGCTCAACGGCAAGCTGTGCCGACTTTCGGACATTCGAGATATCTTCATGGGCACCGGGCTCGGGCCGGAGTCTTACGCGATCATCGGACAGGAACGCATCGGACAGCTGCTCAGCTCCAAGCCGCACGACCGGCGCGCCATCATCGAGGAGGCAGCCGGGATCACCCGTTTCAAAACGAAAAAACGCCTGGCCGAGTTGAGGCTCGAGCAGGCCCGGCAAAATCTCGCGCGTATCGACGACATCTTCGAGGAAGTCGGGCGGCAGATGGTCTCGCTCAAACGGCAATCCGCAAAAGCCGAGCGTTATGGGTTGCTGCGCGATGAACTGCGGACGCGCCTCCGTGTCACGCTCGGGACCAAATTGGTTGCGATGGATGAGCAGTCCGCGACGTTGGACCGCGAGATCGCCGCATTGTCTGCACAAGTTGAAGCGCAAACCACGGCCCTCGAGAAACTATCGGGCGAGCTCGCCGGGGGGCAGCAGCGCGGGTACGCCCTGGACACGGCAGGAAGAGAACAAAGCCGGATCGCCAACGAGTCGTCGATAGAACTGGAGCGTGCCCGCGGCCGCCGGGAAAGCAATCGCGAGCGCCTCGGCGAGCTAGAAACCAGAAGCAGCGCGGGCGGGGCCGAGCTCGAAGGGATACGCGCGCAGCTCGACGGGCTTGGACAGGAGCGCGCACAGCAGCAGCTTTTCCTCCAAAAAGCGGCCGGCGAGGCCGAGCGATGCCGGGCGGAGATCGCGCAAAAACAAGCACAGGTACGCGAAGCTTCGGCAGCCTTGGGCGCCGCGGAGGGCCGCGTGGAAGCCACCCGCCGGGAAGCGACGCAGCTGCTGCACCGGGTGGGCGAGGCCAGACGCGAACAAGCGCAAGCCGAGGAGGCTCTTGCGGCGCTCAATCGGGATGCCGGGCGCGTGCTGGACGAGATCAAAGGCGTGAAGCATGACCTGGGCGCGCTCGGGGTGGAACGCGGACAGGTTTCGCTCCGGTTCGAGAGCGCAGCCGAAACCCTGAAGCGGCTTGAGTCCGACATCAACGCCATGCGGACCGAAGTCACAGGAATGCGAGTGGAAGAGGGCGAAACACGCCGCCGAGGGGATACGCTGCGGTCAGAGCGAGCGCAACTCATCGGTCGCCGCAACTCACTTGAAGGGCTCCTGCGCGAGCACAGCTACTCGACGGATACGGTGAAAAAGCTGTTCAGAGCCAATACACTCGCCGGCAATTTGAAGCCGCTCGGCACTCTCGCCGATTTTCTTGAGGTTGGAGAGCAATACGAGTCTCTGGTCGACGAGTTCCTGCGCGAGGAGCTCAACTATATCGTCGTGAAAAGCTGGGATGCCGCAAACGAGGGCATGCGCCTGCTCAAGGGCGGATCGGGCGGCGTGGATGGCCGCGCGACCTTTCTGGTGCATCCCGAGGACGCGCAGGCGCGTTTTTCCTTTGAAGCGGAAGCAAAGATTGGGTTCGCGCTGCGCCCGGGCGTGATCGGCTTAAAGGATTGCATTCGCGTCCTGGACGGCTTTAGCAAGTCCCTTGAGGTCATCCTGCCCAAGCTGCGCGACGGCTACGTGGCGCCGGACGCGGAGACTGCGCGCGCACTGGCGCTTGAAAATCCCCATGCATTTTTTCTCGGGCCGGGCGGCGAGTGCTTCCACAACGTGACCGTGACTGGAGGTAAACCAGGCGCTGAAGGTCCCTTGGCGTTGAAACGCGAGCTGCGCGATACGCAGGCGAAGCTCACGCTAGTGGAAGAAGATCTGGCACAAGCGGATCTCCGTGCCGCGACCCTCGCCCGCTCGCTCGCCGAGCTGACCAAAACCGTTGAAGCACGCACGGAACAGCGCCGCGAGGCCGAACGCAACAGCGCCCACGAGAGCGCCGCGCTTCGACAGATGGATGGGGAAAAACAGCGCCTGGAGCGGAGGCTAGGCGAGTACACGCTCCAAGGTGAGCGCGCCCGGGCTCAGCAAGCCGACAAAGAAGCCCTGATCGCGCGCAAAAGCGAAGACGCCGAACGGCTCGGCAGCACGCATGCCGCTGTGGAAGCAAAGCAGGATGAGTTGACAACCCTTGCAGTTGCGGCACGCGCAACGCGGGACGATGCCCAAGTCGCGGCCTCTACGGCTACGGCCGAGGGAGCAAGTCTGGAAGAGCGCCGGCGCGGCGCCGAGGCTAGTTTCGGCCGGATTGACCGTATGTTTGTCGAAACGGGCCGGCGCCTGGAGCAGCTGGAGCAGCAGCTCGCGAGCGCTGCCATTGAGCGGGCGCAACGGGAAGACAAAAACCGCACGTTGGCCGCACGGGAAACCGAGCTGGGCCATGCGCGCGAAGCAGCCGAGGCGCAAGGGCTTCAGCTAGCCGAGGAAGCGCGGCTTTTGCGCGGCCACCTAGCTCAGGCCGAGAAGGAATTACGGCAGATCCGCGTTGAAACGGAAGCGGCGCGTGAGCAGCGCTCGACTCGAGCTACACTGGCGGCCCGGCTTGCGGCCGAGCTTGGCCACCTCACTGAAGCTTCTGTGGAGGATTTAGGTCTTGAAGCAAGTGCCCTGCGCGCGCAACTCGCGGCAGGAAAGCTCGTACGGCTTGCCCCTGAGGCGCTCAAGAACGAGGAGGAAGCCTGCCGCGAGATGAAGCGCCGCATGGAAGCCATGGGCCCGGTCAACATGATGGCCCTGGAAGAGTTCACGGAAGCCGAAACCCGGCACGCATTTCTTGAAACGCAGCGCAAGGACCTAATGAACTCCATCGAAAACACCCGGTCCACGATCCGGGAGCTTGACGGGATTTCGCGCGCGCAGTTTGATCAGGCCTTTGTCCGGATCAATGAGCATTTCAACACTGTATTCACTCGGCTGTTCGGAGGCGGTCAGGCGTCGATGCGGCTCACCGACGAGGAGAACTCAGGCGATTCGGGCATCGACATTGTCGCGCAGCCTCCTGGTAAAAAGCTCCAGAACGTATTCCTGCTCTCGGGGGGCGAAAAGGCGCTTACTGCGCTTTCTCTTTTGATGGGCATTTTCATGCACCAGCCCGCTCCCTTTTGTGTGCTTGACGAGGTAGACGCGCCGCTGGATGAGACCAATGTCGGCCGCCTCGCGGAGATGCTCCGATCGATGGCCGAGGACACGCAATTTGTGATGGTGACGCACTCGAAACGCATGATGACCGCAGCCGACATAATCTACGGCGTGACCATGCAGGAACCGGGCGTCTCCAGGCTCGTCAGCGTGCGGCTGCACAGCGGCACGAACCTGCGGAACCGGGGTGCGCAGCGGGAACTTGCATTGGCATAAGCCGCTATAGAGAGTGCACAGCGGTCTGGGCCTGACCCGTGCGCCGGCCAGAGGTCCATTTGCCCTTGAGGCGCAGGATGGGCGCTTCAAGATATCGACGTGAGAAGTAGGCCAACCCTGTCGAAATTGCTATACAGGTGAGAACGGCGAACGAGAAGAAGAGTAGATTGTCGAGTATTCCTGGCCGCATGTGACGAAGGATGAAACCCTTTGCCAACGAGTACACTTCTACGTGAATCAGGTACAGGCCGTAACTTATATATCCATAAAAGGGCAGGAAGCCCCACCGTCGATAAGACTGAGAAAAGGTGGCGCGCTCATGATCCCGATTGAGTCCGAGTAGAAGGATCCCGCAAGTACCCCAGGTGAAAGGTAAGTCGGCGAGCGCATCGATGGTAGGCCCGGCATGAAAGCTGGCGGCCCAAACCACCACGCACACAAGCACGGTACTGATGAAAACAACTTTTAAGCCTATACGTGCCACATTCTCTGTGTTAATCCGGCCAGACCGTACGAGCATGGAAAGAAGCGCTCCATAGGCCAGAAAATCCAGTACGAACGGAGTTTTATAGTGGATATCGACGTGCGCGCTGATATGCGCCCCGACAAGCCGGAGCAAGGGCTCGCCCAGAACAAGCGCGAGTAGGAGTTTGTACAGGCCTCGAGTCTTAAGATGTCGCACGCAGAGCGGCCACAAGAGATAAAAGTGCTCCTCTACCGCAAGAGACCAGAGCACCCCATACTCCCCAAGAGGAGCACCGAAAAGCTTCGCGAAATTTGCGAGGAAAAGCAGGGCGGCGAGGGTGAAACGGAAGTCGATGACATGGAGCAGCTTGAGGATAAACAGCACCAGTAGGTACACCGGCAAAATACGCAGTGCACGGCGAATGTAGAAATTCCTGTAGTAGTCTGGGCGCTCGCGAGCGCCAAGCAAAATGCCTGTAATGAGAAAACCGGAAAGCACGAAAAACGCATTCACTCCGAAGCGTCCACAACCAATCACGGTCGAAGCCAATTGTCCCCAGAACCCACCCAGGGAATTGACCCAGGCGTAGGAGCCGAATCCATGGAAAAGAATCACGACTAAAACTGCAAACCCACGGAGGGAATCAAGCGACGGCATATAACGCAACGTCAGCAGCTGCGGTTGATCCGTCGGCTCAGCGACTATACCCATGAGACCCCTCGAGAAATGGTCAGGCGCAGAATACGATCCGGGGAAAGTAAGGGATTTCAAATATGTAGTTTGCATGGACACGCCTTCGGAAATTCAGCGTCGAGGAAGTTTCATTCACGGGAGCACGGAAAGCCCGGCCGAAGCCGGGCTCTTGCTTTCGAGATTGAAACTTAGATATCTGGTCAGGCATCTACGTGTTCCAAGACTTCCTCGCGCACCGCGTTATCGATGCGCTCCTCGAAACCATTCTTGGGCAAAGCGACGGCAAGTACATCCTCGATGCGGCGAGCATAGTGAATTGTCACGCCATCCACCTGTTCGGGCGTCAGATCCTCCTCTACATTCTGACGCACGTCCGCGGGCAGGATGACGTTTTTGACTCCGGCACGCTTGGCCGCGAGGAACTTCTCTTTAATGCCACCTACAGGTAGAACGTTGCCGGATAAGGTGATCTCGCCGGTCATCGCAATCAGTGGATGCACCGGTCTGTCGGTCAGCAGGGAAACCAGAGCCGTGGCCATGGTCACGCCCGCTGAAGGTCCGTCTTTCGGGATTGCGCCTGCGGGAACATGGATATGAAGATCGATTTCGCGGGTAAAATCCTCTGAAAGACCAAGGAATGCAGCATTCGAGCGAACCCAGGTCAGAGCAGCCTGCATGGACTCCTGCATGACCTGGCCAATTTGGCCTGTCATCGTAAAGCCGCCTTTGCCCTTCATCCGGTTCGCCTCGATAAAGAGCACATCCCCGCCTGCTGGAGTCCAAGCCAGGCCCACGGCTACACCGGGGCGCGAGGTTCTTTCGGCAATTTCAGTATCCACCCGTACCTTGATGCCGCCCAGGAACTCGAGCACGGTTTCCCGACTCACAAAAAGCTTGTCTGCTTTCCCTTCTGCGATGCGGCGCGCCTGCTTGCGGCAGACCGTACCGATGAGTTGCTCGAGCCGGCGAACTCCGGCTTCGCGGGTGTAGTGACGCACGATGAAGCCGATCGTGTCCTCCGGAATCTCGATTTGCTCCGGGGTCAAGCCATTCTCTTTCGTCTGTCGAGGCACGATATAACGCTCGGCAATGTTTCGTTTTTCTTCCTCTGAGTAACCGGAAAGCTCGATGATCTCCATCCTGTCTCGCAAGGGCTCAGGAATAGTGTCGAGCTGGTTTGCTGTGCAGATAAACAGAACCTTTGATAAATCAAAGGGCTGGTCGAGGTAGTTGTCGCGAAACGTCGCATTCTGCTCTGGGTCCAGCGTTTCCAGCAGCGCCGCAGAGGGGTCGCCGCGGAAGTCGCGACCGAGCTTATCGATTTCGTCGAGCAGGAGTACCGGGTCGTTCGCGCCGGCGCGACGGATATTCTGGATGATCTGCCCCGGCAAAGCGCCGATATATGTACGCCTGTGACCGCGGATCTCCGCTTCATCGTGCATGCCGCCGAGCGAAATACGCTGGAACTTACGGCCAAGGGAGCGCGCGATAGAGCGACCTAGCGAGGTCTTTCCGACGCCGGGAGGCCCAACGAAGCACAGGATGGGTCCTTTCATGTCCGGCTTCAAACGACGTACCGCCAGATAGTCGAGGATGCGGTCTTTTACTTTGCGCAGTTCGTAGTGGTCCTCGTCGAGGACATTCTTGGCAAGTACGAGATCGATGGTGCCGCCGGTGCTTTTCGCCCAAGGCAGTACGGCGAGCCACTCAATATAGTTGCGGGTGAGCGAGTAATCGGCGGCCATGGGCGACATGCGGCTGAGCCGGTTCAGCTCCTTGAGTGCTTCCTTTTTCGTCTCCTCCGGCATGCCGGCAGCTTCGAGCTTTTCGCGGAGCTCTTCAATATCCCGCTGTCCTTCGTCGCCGTCGCCGAGTTCCTTCTGGATCGCCTTCATCTGCTCGCGCAAATAGTAATCGCGCTGCGATTGCTGCACCTGATCTTGCACTTCGGTCTGGATTTTATTGCGTAGCGACTGTACTTCAACTTCCTTGGCCAGATGCTTGTTGATACGCTCTAGGCGCTTCTGCACGTCCGCGGTTTCAAGGAGTTCCTGCCGGTCGGAAGTCGAGAGGAACGGGAGGGAAGAAGCAATAAAATCGGCAAGCCGCGATCCGTCTTCAATCTGGGCCGCGATTGCCTGCAACTCGTCTGAGAGGGTTGGGGAAGCCGCTACAATTTGCTGAAAATCGGCGACAATGTTGCGCTGCAAAGCTTCCAGCTCTGGTCCCGGGCCAGGAAGGATTTCTGGAACCACCTCAACCGAGGCGGTCATATATGGATCAATCTGCTCAAAATCGTCCAACTTGACGCGCTCGCCGCCTTCTGTGAATACGAAAAGACTCTGATTCGGCATTTTCACGACCTTATGAACAGTCGCAAGCGTGCCGTAACCGTGCAGGTCCGCAGGCTGAGGGGCGTCGATGCGGGACTCACGCTGTGCTACAACAACGATCGTTCTTTCCTCGCCCAGAGATTGAATGAGCTGGATGGAACCTTCCCGCCCAACCGTCAGGGGCAACACCGCGTGAGGAAACAGTACCGTATCGCGCAGGGGGAGTACAGGGTATGTACGTTTCGCCTTCCGGGGTTCGGATTCCCGTTCTGTATTTGTAACCGTACCGCTGGGGCGGATGATGCTCAGAAAGTCATTTGACATGAGTGCCTCGTTATCAACTTGTTTATTGGACGCCATACCGGTTGAAACGATGCGCGTAAAAATTCAGCAGGCTTCTTCCACGATGGAAGGAATGCCTGCTGAGAAAAGAGGAACTTGCCGGAAGCGCTGCGATGGCGGCTACTCTCATGTGATTTGCATATCGGCTCAATTCGAGGAGCGTTCAGGCGAAAAGGAGGGAAATATGCACGAAGGTACCTAAAGTGTGTTGGAAGCTGCGCGATACCTGCCCAGCTCTTTTACGAAAGAGCACAAGGAGGCGAGCTCGGCAAGCGCGCGTTCAGCTTGCTCCACTGTTTCCAGCTGGTAATCGGCATAAAAGATGTACTCCCATGGTGAGCCGGGCACGGGCCGGGACTCCAGCCGCGTAAGGTTCAGTCGATACCGTGCGAATACTTCGAGGGCAGATACGAGGGACCCGGACCGGTTTGGGACGGCAAAAGCGATCGACACCTTATTTGGCTGTTCCAAAGCATTGGCTGGTGCGGTAGGCGGCCCAAGCAGAAAGAACCGGGTGTAATTGGCCGGATGATCCTCGATCGCCGCGGCAAGGATCGTGCCACCATATGTGGTTGCGGCGTGCTCGCTCCCGATGCCGGCAACGTGCCCTCCGGTGAGCACGGCATGAGCGACGGAGCCGGCTGTGTCGTAGAACGGCATGGCGCGGAGAAAAGGATGCGCTGTTAGAAATCGTTGGCATTGCGCCAGCGCGACAGGATGCGAATACACCTCATGCACTTCAGCAAGCGCAACGCCGGGCGCGGCAACGAGGCAGTGGCGAATGCGTAAAAGCAGTTCCGCTTGAATGCCGACCGGATTCTCCAATAGGAGATCGTAATGTTCAAGCACGGAGCCGGCCAGGGAGTTCTCAATCGGAACTACCGCGCCATAGCCGGCGGCCACGCGCTCAAATACCTCGGATGAGTATTTGCACGGGTAGATCCGGTTTGGCGCCGCGCCAAAGCGCAAAGCAGCTTCGTAGCTGAACGAGCCTTTTTCGCCTTGAATGGCGATTCTCATGACGTCCTCCGCACCGAATAAATCTGCTTCCTTCTGGGACAAGCAGCTATTTATCACGCAACTGAAGCAGGAAGAAGTGCAACATAGTGTTGCGAGAACATAACGCATTGCGGAGGATAGATTTATGCTGTGGACAATTTTTGTGGTGTTGATTGTTTTATGGCTACTTGGGTTGGTGAGCTTTCACGCGGTTGGAGCTTATATCCACATCCTGCTAGTGCTGGCCATCGTTGTATTACTGATTCAACTCATTACAGGCCGCCGCTCCGCGCTCTAGCGCGCTGCCGAAGGCGCTACCCGGGGTGGCGCCTTCCCATAAATACTGCTGCTGCGATCGTTACGAAAAAAAGAATGGAAATTACGCCGTTAAGCGTGAAGAAGGCCGCGTTCATGCGAGACAGATCGCGTGGCGAAACAAGGGAGTGCTCGTAGCCGAGTAACAGGGCGACGAGCGTCACGGCCATCCAGCCTACGACGCCGAGCGCGAAGGTATGGATCAGCGCGATGAGCAGACCGAGCATGCACAGGTGCATGAGACGAGCGATCCAGAACGCGCTCACAACTCCATATGTAGACGGAATGGACCACAAGCCGCAAGCCTGGTCGTGATCGGCATCTTGGCAGCTATAAAGAACGTCGAAGCCCGCAACCCAGAACAACACGGCCGCAGTGAGCAGCAAGATGCGCGCATCGAGCGTACCTCGGACCGCAATCCATGCCGCAGCGGGTGCGATTCCAAGGGCCAACCCTAAAAAGACGTGGGACCATCGCGTAAAACGCTTGGTATAGGAGTAAAGCAAGAGCACAGCGAGTGCAAACGGCGAAAGCAGCAGCGTGAGCCGGTTCAACTGCGCAGCGCTTAATACGAACAGAACTGCGGAAACGGCAGTAAAGCCTCCAACAAAAGAGCGGGAAAGCGTACCTGCCGGGATCGCACGCATGGCAGTGCGCGGGTTGGTTGCGTCTAACGACGCGTCAGCCCACCGATTGAATGCCATAGCCGAGGACCTTGCCGTAACCATGCAGACGATGATCCAAAACAGTTGGAAGGGATGTGGCCAGCCATTCGCAGCCAGAACCGCCGCTGTAAGGGCAAACGGGAGCGCAAAAATCGAGTGCTCCCATTTGATCATCTCGAGCGTGTGGCCGACGGAGCGAAAAAGCGGCATAGCTCCATTCTATCCGCTTGGCTCGCATGCCTCCTGCGCGGCTTCCCTACTTGCCCTGCTCCCCACCGTTGGCCACCTGTAGATTGTTCACGACCTTGAACACGCCGGGGACTGTATTGGCTTGCAGCCCAGCTGCGTTCTTGTCCGCCTGACTGTCCACAGCGCCGTACAACGTCATATTTCCGTTCTGCACGGAGATGCGGATCGGTTTTCCAGGGTCGATTGCATATTTATTAAGCGACGGAAAGCCATAGATGATGCGATACGCCTGGAGGCGGATGCGATCATCGAGAGGCGAGGTCGGGTCCACCTGAATCTCGTTCACAACGTCGCGGACGCCTTTCATATTGCTCGCGATAGCGACTGCCGAGGCGGCATCGGTGGGTCCATACGCGTGACCGCCAAGTGTCACGACTCCGTTCTGGACGCCGACTGCAATGGCGTTAAAAGCCGTCGTGCCATAGCCGACCCGATCGTACTGAATGGATTTCGACAGCTTCTGCTGCAGTTCGGCATCGGGAACTTGCGGACCCGCGACCTCAATCTCATTGTCGACCGCCTTGATTCCCTTCACATGCCGGGCGCGCTTGTCTGCGTCTTCCTTGTCGTCGTAAACATTGACGGTGCCGCGTAAAGTGGCAGTAGCGCCCTGTACGGTTCCCTGGACACTGCTGAACTGTTTTTTATTAAGGGCTTTGGTCAACGACGCCTGCAGGCTGCCGGCATCAACCTGTGCAAACGTGGATACAGACATGAAAAGGGATAGCGCCAACCCTGCCGGCGCCAGCTTGCTGTGCTTCATCGCTTCACCTCGTTCAAAAGCGGGTTCCACACGTAAGAACCCGCCTCTGTCCAGAAGGATGCGTTGCTAGCGATAGCGCTGGTGCAGTTTCAACTCCAGGCTGAACACGCCGGACTCGTCCCGCAACGCGAGGATGGAAACGTTCGGCGTAATGTTGTACTGGCCTTGAATCAGTTGCTGGGCGGTCGAGTTTACGTTCGTGGCGTAGGTCACCGTTCCACTTTTCGAGACCTGCTGCTGCACGGTGATGCGCGCCGTAGCGTTGCCGGTGCCGCTCACGAAGGTGGGGTCGATCTTGACCGAGCCGCCGCCGAACAGCTTGTTGATCCGGCTCGACAGGGTCGCGTTCAGCGCGCCTCCAAGGATGGAGTCGGCCGCTGAATTGACCCCGGCTGCCTGTTGCTGCTCGGAGTAGATGGCCTGCTCCTCCTGCGTGCGACCGAGCGAGAGCAACGAGAAAATGTCCTGCTCGGACAAAGGCGGCTCGGAGCGGAAGACCGGGGTCAGCTTTGAGCTGGTGCCGTGAACGCCGATAATGACGTCGTAATCCTCAATGTGCGCACTCGCTTCCAGATCGATGGTCGGATCGATTTTGACCGGGTTGGTGAAGTAGATATCGCCATGCTGCAGGACATAGTGGGTACCGGCGAAGGTGGCGTCTCCCTCGGTGATCGAGATGTGGCCGAGTACTGAAGGAGCTTCCGCAGTG
Organism: uncultured Acidobacteriaceae bacterium; assembly: GCA_964247895.1. GTDB lineage: Bacteria > Acidobacteriota > Terriglobia > Terriglobales > Acidobacteriaceae > EB88. The sequence continues at coordinate 68,094 of CAXTWG010000001.1, read as the reverse complement.
CCGCGCACGAACAGATCGATGTCGCCGGCGAGCTTGGCATAGGAGTTGTTGATGTCCAGCTGCGGCGCCGAGGTGACATGCACGTCAAGCCGGATGTGATTGGCGAAGGCAGTCGGGTCGGGCGGCGGGGAGATGCCGTTTGAAGAAAAGGCCGAGGTGTCGAGCCCAGGGAGGATCGCGAACCGTGTCACGATGACACCGCCGCTGACGAGAATGTCCTTAAGCGTGCCCTGGATGCGCAGCTTGCTGTTGAACACCGTGCTAACCCCGCCGGGGTAGCGAACGCGCACCTGTTTCGCTGTGATATTCAGGTCGGCGAAGACCCCAGCCTGATAGGCGATGAAGCCGCCGAACGTCAGGTCGCCGCCGCCACTGGTGGCAGTCAGATTTTTCGCGGTCAGCCGGCCCTGGTCGAAGACGAGCGACCCGTTCAGGTGGTTGACCCCGTTCGGGAAGTCTCCGTATGCGAGATTGACTTCGTGAAAGTCAACCGCGCCTGCCAGATCGGGCTTCTCGATCGTGTTGCCGGCCGTGAAGTGGAGCTGGAGCTGTCCCGCGCTATTGATGTCGGGGTCGAAGGTGTGGGCTATGGCGAGATCGACCGTGCCGTCGGCTTTCGCGTTGAGCAAACGATTCGTGCCAAAGAGTGCCGCACGGCCTTCAGCACGCAAATCCGTGCCGCCGCCGGTGATGTGCACGGGTTGGAGCTGCGCGATGCCGTCGCGGAGGGAGGCACGCAGGCCGCCCTCCGTGCCCAGAGTCACACCCTGCGCGAGAATGGCGATCTTTGATAAATCGGCATCCCCGCTCAGCTGTTTCGGCTTGGCGAGCGGACCGTTTATCGTGACATTGCCACTAATGATGGAAGCGCTCTTGACGCCACTGACCCCAAAGGTTTCGAGGAACGGGTTCACGTCGAGGTGATCGAGTGTCAACCGGGCCTGGGTCGTGTAATCACCGCTCAGAGCGGTTTGCGCGTGCAGTTTTGCAAGGGCCCCGTTTAATTGCGCGTCCAAGTCTGCGACCAGATTGCCCGCTTGTGTGTGGGCAGTCAGGTCTAATTGTCCGGTTGAAGCCGGGCCACCCGAAGGGCTCGCGATGGAAAGACTTGTAAGGTGGACAGCAGCCTGCGCCTGCGGCTCTTTCGCCGTACCTGTGCCTTGGACATTGAACGCGAGCTGCCCGTGCACAACGACCGGCGCTTTTTTAAGCGACTCGAAGTTGTCCAAATTAAGCCCGGAGGACTGCGCGAGCACATGGAAGCGTTTGCTGGTGAGGTTGTAACCGCCGTTGCCGGTAATGGAACCGCCACCGATAAGGAGGACCAGTTGGGAAGCCCCGACGTCCTGGCCGGCGAACGTGAGATCGGCGTTCAGGCTTTTGTATGGCTCACCGTATACCTGCCCGCCGGTGACCGCGAGGTGGCCTCCCCCACTCAGGTTGCCGAGCGTGCCGCCCACCTGGGCGTTCAGGTTCAGCGTACCGTTAACAGGAATTGCGCTCTGTCCGGCGAGTGCGAGCAGATCCGGGATGTTCGCACCGGTAACGCTCGCAGTCGCATCGATCGCGGCCTCGTTGTCAAATGCATAGCCTTTGCGCCGGGTCTTGTGCGCGCGCAGCTGGCCGGCAGCGTGCACCTGTGTGTTGCCTCGCGTAATAACCGCACTCTGAATCGAGATCAGCGCGGGTGAGTACGCAGCGTCGACGGTGAGTGCATCGATATGGAACGCGGACGGGGCCGCGACGGGCTGGGTAGTCGCCGGTACCGGGACTGCTACAGGCTGCCCTGCGGGGTTGGTGGGCTGCGCAGCCGCCGCAACCGCAACCGGCGCGGGTGTGTTGTTCAGGAGGACGTCGAAGTTGTTGACCGCTAGATGCCCGGTCACATCCGGCGCGGCGAGCGAGCCCGTGACCACCCCATTGAACGAGGCCTGTCCATGCAGCGCGACGGGCAGCTTGCCCCCACCCACGCCAAAGGTCGCGAGCGCTTTGTTGAACTCGCCCAGATTGGAGACGGTGACCTGCGTTTGCAGCGATGAGCGCGCCCCGGCAGCAAGCCCGACCCCGCCGGCGACGTTGAGCTGGGTGCCCGGGGTGTGCGCGTTGAGTTGCCGCACGAGCAGGCTGTTTGTCCGGCCGGCATAGGTGATGTCGATGGTTCCATTAACCGGCACGTCGCCGTTCAGTGGTGCCGGCGGGGCGTTCAGGGCCACCCGCGCGTCGGCGGTGAGGTCGGATGCGTTGCCTGTCCAGGTCAGCTTGACCGTACCGCTTGCCGTGGTGAAAAAACCGAGATGCTGAAATTTAGGGGGCGCTACGATCGACAGGATGGACGATAAGGTGAAGCCCTGGAGTCGAGCGTTGACCTCGCCGCGCGAGACGATGGCCTTGGCTTGGGGATTGCTGGTCGCATTCGCGATCGCCTGGTTGGCTTGCCGCGTAGCCCGTGCGGTCGCGGCAAGTTTCCGGCTTGGCTGCCCCGCGCTTACCGGGGTATTCGGGAAGGGAGTGGGCGCGAGCCAGTGGTCGATATGCGCGTCGCCCGTGAGTGTTCCGCCTGTGGCAAGCCGGGCCCGCAGGTCGTTAAGCGCCAGGACGTCTTGCGTTATGTGGACCTCGGTCGATGCATCCAGACCGGGAAGGCTTACGCCCGACCCACGATAGGTCGCGCCCGCAATCTTTGTGGTTCCATCCACGTTGAAGAGCGCCTTGGTTCCCTTCCCTTGAAGGTCCAGCCGCACCACGCCCCGGTCCAGTCCGGGAATGGCCGCCAGCGCTTCGGCTTCGCGCAGGTCGACCGTGCCGTTTGCGGCCATCTGCCAGTGTGGGTCCGCGAAATTGCTTACCTTCGCATGCGCGGCAAGCGTGGACGAGCCGGCCGAGAAATGCAGGTCTGTCAGGTCGGCGTTGTTGCGGCCCAGCAGGGCCTCAAGGGTCAGCTTCGAATGCACGGGCGCCGTGATGGATCGGCGGGCGGTCAGGTCCGCGATGGAGATGGAAGCCTTGTATTGGTCGGTGGGGACGAGGTAATTGATGCCGACCTTCAAATCGTTGGCAGCGAGCGCGAACGGAATCGCCTGCTGGTTGAAAAGCACGGTGCCGTCATCGATCTCTGCCCGGTCCACCGCAAGGTCGAACACCTGGTTAATGGTCCGGTTCAGGTTTGTCGGCGCGCTCTTCTTTTTCGGCACTGGCTGATTCGTTGTGCCGTCCTTGTAGACAAGGAGGTGCACGACCGGCTTGTCGATACCTAAATAGTTGAGTCCCACCTTTGCGTGGAAAAACGAGATGATCTTGACGCGCACAAGCAGACGGTCCAGGTGCGCGTAGGGCACCTCGCCCGGGCCTTCCAGACCATGGATGGTGAGATTGTCGGCCTCAACCTCCAGGTGAAGTAGCCGCCAGCGGAACGCGCCCAGCTCGACCCGTCCGCCGGTCGCATCCTCGAGCGTTTTGATGAGTTCGCCACGGACAAAATTCGCGAAACGCGGCGTGGATGTGTACCAGATTACCCCGGCGACAACGAGCGCGAAAAATACGAGGAGGCCGAGGATGACCTTGAGCAGCAAATGGCGGTTCGGTCGTGGCTCCCGACTGCCGGCAGTGGTCCGGCGCCCGAACAGGGAACTCGGTGTGGTGCTCATAATGCGCCTCCCGGCAGCTCACTCGCATCCCCGGCGTGGCTGTTGCTCTCGCCATAGGCAGGCACTAGTATTTGCACACTGCCTTCCTGCCGCAGTGTCTGCTCCCAACTGTCGATCTGTTTGGTGACCTGCTCTTGCAGCAGGATTTCCTCGATGCGCGGCTGCAGGCGCTTGAGCGAGGGCGGCTTCTCATGCTTGGCCTGGAACTGCGGTACAAGTTCCTTTTGGTAGTAGGCCTGAATTTGATCTTCCGGCACGCGTACGCCGGCGCGAAAGCGCTCGTTCAGAAAATTGAAGACCAGAAGCCGCTGTCGCCAGCGTGCCTGGACAGCCGCGGGTGTCAGGCCGCGATCGGCCAGATAGCTGACCCAGCCGGCGTCCGTCTGGCAGTGGTTTTGGCAGCCGGGTAGCTGCTTCTTGAGTTCTGCAATGGATTGATTCAGGTCCGCATCCGGAATTGCAGGCAGATTCGATACCTGTTCCTTCATCTGCTGGAGGATGAGCGTACGGGTGATCAGGTGCTCGGCAGCGCGCGTGTCCGTGTTCTCGCCCGCGGGCAGCAGCTGGAGCGACTCAAACCGCCGCTCCTGCTCCACATCGCTTTCAAGCAGAACCTCGCCATTGATGATGGCGACCACGCTGTCGAGCACGACTGGCTTGCCAGCCGGGGCTGCCCCGCTCTTCTGGGTGGAAGCTGCTTTTTGCGCCTGATTCGCGGCCTTCGACTCCTGCGAAGGAGTCACGTGCGTTTTGGAATCCCCCTGCACAGGCGCAGTGTTCTGCGCGAGTATCGGGCTGACCGCCAAAAGGAGGTAAAGCGAAAGAATCCGCATCAGAACGCCTGCCCGATGCTGAAGAAAAAATTGAAGTGACTTGCCTGGCCCACCGAGGGAGGTTCGTTCAGGTTGCCAAGGTTAAATCCCTGGATTTGCGGGTAAATAGGTGGATTCAGGTTATAAGAGGCATCCACGCGGATGGGTCCGATCGGAGTGGCATAACGGGCGCCTGCGCCGAGCGCATGGGAGAAGTAGTTAAAGGAGCAACGGCCGGTCAGCCCCAGGCTGTTCGCCTCCGAAGAGGGCGCGAGCTGGTCGGCAGCCGAAAGATCGCGGCAGCCTGCGCGGTTGGGCTGCCGAAAGCGTAGAAAGCTCGGCCAAATATCGGTGCCGCGCACGAATACATTGCCCATGTCGTGGAAAAGCACAAACGATACGCTGCTACCGACCACAGGCAACTGCGGGGGCGGCAGCCGAAGTTCGAAGTTATTGACAAACGCGGCAGCCCCGCCGATGGGGTAGCCGGTAATGGGGTCGCGCGGTCCGGCGGCGTTGATGCTGAACCCACGGTGCGACTGCGCGCCGCCTGCGTACACACGCTCCGGCAGTGGAATCAACTGCTGCAGGCCACTACCGAAGGTGCGTTCATAAGCAATCCTGGTTTGGCGCGCAAAAACATACTTATGCGCATTGCCGAAAGGGTAGTAAGTGGAGTTGGTGCTGTCCAAGCGGTTGAAGTTCGCCTGGGAACCGAATTTGCCGGCTGAAAAGAAATCCAGGACGGTGTTGTAAGTTCCACCCGAAGCGTCAAGCGAGGAGGGCCGGCGCGTGTCGCGAAGGTACGTCACACCGGGGCCGCTAACCCGGACCGGCTGCGACAGCAAAGGAATTTCGTTGGGAGCCACCTGCAACGTATTCGCGTTTACACTTACGCGACGGAACTGGTACTGGTAAATCCAGGTAGTAGGCTTACCGACCCGCTGGGTAAGGCGTACGTTTGCAATGGCGCGTGAGGCTGCGTAAGTTGAGATGGAACGCTCGTTGTCGTAGCCGCCGTCGAGCGCGAAGATAAAGTTACGCTTGCCGAACGGGTGCGGGTCGTTAAAGGTCAGAAGTGCTATCTGCTCGAGCGAGCCGTAGGTTGTGCGCAAGGACAAGCTATTATCGGTGCCGCGAAGATTGATGCGCGAGATATTCACCGTCACCAGTGCGCTTACACCGGTGATCCCGTTGGCGTTCGCGTAAGGAGGCAGCCCGTTCTGAATGTTCTGGATTACATTGTTTTGGGTCGGTGTTCCCGTTTGGGCCTGGATGCCGAACCCATAAGATACATCCCAGCGCTTGGCTTCGATGAACTGCAGCAACACATCCTTGCGTAATTGGGCGCCGTTCGGGTTCTGCACCGCAGTATTCACGCCATTGAACAGTGTAAGGTCATACAGCTGCCGTTGTGTGTCGATGAGCGCGCTCTGGTTCAGCACTTCGCCTGGGTGCACCAGGATTTTATCATTGACCGTCTTGTTTCGTGTGTAATGGAGACCGCTGATCAGCACGTTGTTGACATGAATCTGGTCGCCCTCGGCGATTTCAAGCGTTACGTCAGTCATGTTTGTATCGTGGGGATCCGGCGCCTGTTTGATGTTGACCTGAGCCTGGTCGTAGCCGTTCGCAAGATAGTACGTCAGCACGGCGTCGCGATCGCCGGTCAAATTGTTCGAGTTATACGGCTGGCCCACCTGCGTGTTCAGGAGCGGCAGCAGCGTGTCGCTTGGCACCTTCAGGTTGCCCACCAGCTTGTACGAGCCGAACTTCTGCTGCACACCCTCCGTGATCTCGTATGTCACATGGATGTGCGAAACTTTCGAGGGCTTGCCGTGCGGATCGTCCTCCGAATCCCGAACAACCGGCTTGACTGCAACCTTCTCGAAGCCGCTGCCTTCGTAAATCGCTTTGATCGTGGAAACATCGCTGGCCACTAAGGCCACGCTGTAGGTGCCGCGAGGATCGAAGATGCTATTTGGATGCACATTCAGGCGCGGCGCGATCAGGTCTGTAGCAAAGTACTTATTCCCCGCTATCTTGACGGAGTCCACATCGTGCACTCTACCTAAAATCACGTTGTAGGTGATCAGTGCGCCACCGTTCGGCTGGTGCTCGAGCGTGTGCGATACCTGTATATCGAAGTAGCCTTTACGCTGATATAAATCGCGGATGCGGCGATTGCCTTCGTTCAGCAAGTCCTCATCCACGGTACCTTCCTGGTACACCGGCACCAGATTGCGAATGCTTCCCTGGCTGATCTTGACGCCGTTTACGACGACCACCACCTTGTTGCTCTGGTGCACATCGAAGGTATAGTTCAGGCGATTGGTGGGCTGGATGTATTCCTTGCTCGCGAGCGTCACCTTGGACTCAAGCAGCTGTTGTTTTTGGTAGTGGGCGCGTAGTTTGTCAAGCGCCGTGTTCACCGTGTCGCGAGTTACGCGCGAGTTTCGCTTCAGCTTTGCGGTTTTGCGGAATTTGTCCGGCGGAAGCCCGCTGTTTCCGTTCACACCGACCTCACCCACTCGCGCCCGCTGACCGAGTGTCACGATGTAGTTCACATTCATCAGCTGGTTGACCGGGTCGATGGAGTGGCCCTCCATCGCAGTGGCCTGGTAGTAGCCGTTGGTGGTCAGCAGGTTCTGGATGAGCCTGAGACCCCGGTCGAGTTTCGCCTGGGTGTAGGGTGTGCCGGGGCTCAATTTGCTCGCGCCCGCCAGCAGGCTCGTGAAGTTTTCGCTGCTGACTCCGTCGACATTCACCCGCCCGATGAACAGCTGCGGCGTGCCGTCGAAGATAATCTGGACCTCGTTCTCGGTCCGGATCCCGTCCACCTCGATATTGCTGTACAACCCCGTCGCATACAAACGCCGGAGACTGCTGCGGATGTTTTCAGGCTCGAGCGCCTGGCCGGGCTGTAGGGCGAGCTCGGACTGGAGCGGCGCGAGCCGGTCCGGGGGAACGCCGTGGAACGTGATGCCGCTGATCTTGAGACCTCGCCAGGCGAGCAAGCTGTCCGCTCCCCCTTCGACCGCGGCCGGAGGTGTGGTCGTTGTAAGAGGATGCGATTCGTCGTAGGCGGGCAACTTGGCCGCGTTCGGCACCTGCTGCCCGGCGGCCGGGGCATTGCCCTGCTGAACCTCCTGGGAAGGCGTGCTCAGAACCTGTCCGAAAGACGGCGCCCCCGGAAGAGCGGACAGGAGGAGAGCCGTCGCGGAAGCGCGGAAGATCCGGATGTGAGGGTAGGTAGGGAGCGATGATCCGCTTCTGGTTCGCAACATGGGCTGTGTAGGTCTTCTGTTAAGAATGCAGCCTGCCGGACACCAAACGCCAGAGGCAATCTCGTTTTCCTGGTTACTACGGATAGTCGATGTGGCCCAAGTTCCTCATGGGACAATATTCCGGGACTGCCGCCCGTCCATCCTCCATATACTACGGGAAGGAGCTCCCTTGTCCACCAGCATTCCCCCGGTACCTGCATTTCATGGCGATGACCGTTATTCTCGCCAAATTCTGTTCTCCCCTATCGGCAAGGAAGGGCAGCGGAGACTCCGCGCGGCTCACGCGGCCATCATAGGGATCGGCGCGACAGGAGCGGCCGTGGCAGGTTTGTTGGCGCGCGCCGGTGTTGGCTGCCTTACACTCATCGACCGCGATTTCGTAGAGCCGAGCAACCTGCAACGGCAAATCCTGTTCGACGAAGCCGACGCCGCCGAGTCGCTCCCCAAGGCCGAAGCCGCTCGCCGCCAGATCGCACGTTTCAACAGTGAGATCGAGGTGCGGGCCCACGTCGCAGACCTCACCCCTGCAAACATCCATACTTTGCTTGACGGCTCGGCTCTTCTTCTGGATGCGACCGACAACTTTGAAACCCGCTACCTGCTCAACGACTATGCGGTAGAGCAGGCCAAACCCTGGATTTATGCCGGTGCGGTGGGTGCTTATGCCGTTTCCATGAACATCCTGCCCGGCGAGACTGCCTGCCTTGCCTGCCTTTTTCCTGAACCGCCTACTGGACCCGTGGAAACCTGCGACACAGTCGGCATTCTAGGACCAGCCGTGAACCTGGCCGCTTCCATCGAGGCCACAGAAGCCCTCAAGTATCTGTCCGGCAATCCCGGAGCCATGCGCCGCACCCTGCTTTCGCGCGATTTATGGACCAACGAGCGCTCCGAACTGCGCGCCGCCGCACCCCGGCCGGGGTGCGAGGTGTGCGGCCCGGCGCGCGAATTCAGGCATCTGCGCGGCGAAGGTCGCCCACAGATCACGCTTTGCGGGCGCAACGCAGTGCAAATTCACGAGAACCGGCGCGCCATTGACTTCCCTACCCTGGCCGCAAAGCTGGAGCCGCACGGTACAGTCCGCTGGAATGGCCTGCTGCTGCGCTTCCATCGTGAGCCCCACACGCTTACGGTTTTCCCTGACGGCCGGACACTCGTGCAAGGCACCACAGATCCCGGTCTGGCCCGAGCGCTTTATGCTCGCTTCCTGGGAGCCTAAGCGGGCGCGTAGAATAAGTCCGAACAACCGGGGCTGTAAAGCCGGCGTCCCAACATCGATTCCCCGGCAGACCTGAACCTCTTCATAGAATGCACCAGGAAACGGATCGGAGTTCCGTGAGCACAGCAGGACCGACACAGCAAGCGAAACATCCGGTGCAGCACATGCGCCGAAATCCACCCATTGCAGGCGAAGCTGAAGCCATTGCCGCGGCGCAAGCCGGCGACGGACGCGCTTTTGAAACGCTTTATGGCCTCCATAAGCGCCGGGTGTACTCCCTGTGCCTGCGCATGCTGGGCAACGTGGCCGAGGCCGAGGACCTGACCCAGGAAGCATTTCTCCAGCTTTACCGCAAGATCGGCACTTTTCGGGGCGACTCAGCTTTTTCGACCTGGTTGCACCGGCTTGCGGTCAATGTCGTTCTTATGCATTTAAGAAAGAAGGGTTTGCCGCAGGTTTCGCTTGAGGAAACGCTTGAGCCCTCCAGTGACGACGGCCCGCGTAAGGATATCGGCGCACGCGACTTGCAACTTTCCGGCTCCATCGATCGTGTGACCCTGGAGCGCGCGGTTGAAAATCTGCCGCCCGGCTACCGGCTGGTGTTCGTCCTTCACGATGTGGAAGGGTACGAGCACAACGAAATCGCGGGCATGTTGGACTGCTCCATTGGCAACAGCAAGTCCCAGCTCCATAAAGCGCGCATGAAACTGCGCGACCTCCTGAAGTCAGGGCTGCGAAAGGATACACAAGAATGAAGGAACAAACACCGGACTGTGCTGCATTTCAGCAGAGACTGCCGCAGCTTTTCGGGGCGGAAACCGACTTCAGCAAAGAGGAGCACCTTCGCGGATGTGAAAATTGCGCCGAACTGGTGCGCGACCTGGAATACATCGCTCAGCAGGCCAAATTACTGATGCCGATTCACGATCCCTCGCCCGCCGTTTGGGACAACATCAAGACGGCCCTTGGCTCGGCTGAGCCTGCGCGTCAAGGAAAACGCTGACGAGCTTAGCGGAACCCCACAAGAGGGTTGTGCTCATCGGTTTTATGGGTGCGGGCAAGACAACCGTTGGCCGTCTGCTTGCGCAGGCGCTTGGGTGGCATTTCGCGGACACGGATGCTTTGCTGGTGCAGCGACATGGCGCGGCCATCGCGGATATTTTCGAGAAGTATGGCGAGAAGCAATTCCGCGACTGGGAAGCTGCTTGCGTTGCTGAGACCCTCGCCTCCAATAAAACCGTAGCCGCCCTTGGAGGGGGTGCCGTGGAGCACCCTCAAACACGCGAGCTGCTGCATTCTCGAGAAAACCTGGTTGTATTTTTGGAAACGCCACTCGACGTCTCCCTCCAACGCTGCAACACGGAACCGGGGGCTGCAGTCCGCCCCATTTTGCAAGCAGGGCACGGATTAAATCACCGGTTGAAAATGCGCCTTCCCTGGTACCGGAGTGCGCATCTGACGCTCGCCACAGAAGGCAAAACTCCTGCAGAGCTTGCACGTGCGATCGCGTCCGCTGTGCGAATCAAGCCGCCCACCCTGTCTTGATGCAGCAAACAGCTCTGGCCCGCTGTTCAATCCCTCCTGATAGCATCATGGATGTGAGACGCCCGCGTACCGGCATCCAGATCCGTTTTTTCAGGCACCGTGTCTCCAGCAACATTCTGGGCGCGCCCACGACTATCGCCGGAGCCGGACAGCGATGACCTCCTCCGCCGCCGTCCCCAAGCGCGTTGCGGGCACGGCACCCGCTACTGCCGAGCAGCCCCCGACAGAGCACCTTCGCGCAGGCGAAACGGCATCCCGCATCACCGACTACCTCGAGCTTTTCAAGTCACGCGTAACTGCAATGATCGTGCTCACGGCTTGGGCAGGCTTTTACCTTGGTTCTTTACGATCCGGTGTCAGCAGTATGCAGCCGGGCCTGGTCGTAGTGCTCGTCGGCATCGGCCTAGTCAGCGCTGGGGCAGCAGCGTTCAACGAGGCCTGGGAGCGCAGCTCCGATGCGCACATGTACCGGACTGCCCGGCGCCCCATGGCGGCCGGACGTATCGGCATGGCGCATGGTGTCGGGATAGCGCTGGCCGTCACAATCGCCGGAGCCGGGCTGCTGCTTGCCCAGGCAAACGCGATGACAGCGGGACTTACCTTGCTCACCGCCGCCGTTTATGTGCTCGTGTACACGCCTTTGAAGCGTGTGACGACGCTCGCTACCTTTATCGGAGCCTTCCCTGGCGCCATGCCTCCCCTGCTGGGTTGGGTCGCTGCGCGCGGGCGTATCGAGTGGCCGGCTGTCGCACTCTTCGCACTTCTATTTGTATGGCAGTTTCCGCACTTCATGGCCATTGCCTGGCTTTACCGCGAAGACTACGGCCGTGCCGGCATCCGAATGCTCCCCGTCGTTGAGCCAAGCGGCGCTTCCACGGTCAATCAGGCTACCCTCTACGCCGCCTTCATGCTTCCCGTAAGCTTGACGCCTGCCTTTGTCCATATTGCGGGTGTTCGTTATGGCGCAGCAGCATTCCTGCTTTCACTTGTCTACCTGGCCTACACCTTGCGTTTTCGCCGCATCACACGCGCTCCTTCAGCAGCTGAAAGCAAGAAGTATGCGCGCGACTTGCTCAAGGTGAGTGTCATCTATCTACCAGTGCTGCTCATCACGTTGATGCTTGATGCGCAAAGCCGCTGAGGACTCCGATGGCTACTACCGTTGGCCCAATTTTGCCTAAGCGCACGCCTTTTACGAGGGAGCCGGCGCCGATCGAGCTCCATGCATTGACGCACAGCTATGGTGAGCTCAACGCTCTCGACAAGCTCAGCTTGGTGGTCGAACCGCGCGAAATCTTCGGTCTACTCGGCCCGAACGGCAGCGGCAAAACAACGCTCTTTCGCATTCTTTCCACACTTATGACTCCGTCGGCCGGCCAGGCCCGCATCGCCGGCTTCGATGTCGCGAAGCAGCCGCACGAGATTCGCGCCCGCATCGGCATCGTTTTTCAAGCCCGCTCCGTCGACCTGAAGCTCACGGTTGCGGAAAACCTGATGCACGCCGGCCATCTTTACGGTTTACGAGGCAAGCAGCTGCGCACCCGCATCGATGCCGTGCTGGACCGGGTTGCGCTCCGCGACCGAGCGAAGGCCTTCGTTGAAACCCTGTCCGGCGGCATGCAGCGGCGGGTCGAGCTGGCCAAGGGCTTGCTGCATGCGCCGTCAATCCTTTTGCTGGATGAGCCCTCCACGGGCCTCGACCCAGGCGCGCGCCGCGACCTATGGCAATACCTGCGCACTTTACGCGACGAGGATGGCATCTCCGTCCTGGTGACAACCCACCTGATGGAAGAGGCCGAGCACTGCGACCGACTGGCCATCCTGAGCGCGGGCAAGCTGGTCGCCTTGGGCGCGCCCACGGAGCTGCGTGAAGCGATCGGCGGGACCGTCGTGACCTTTTCTACCAGCACCGCCGCCGACGCCCAGCAGCTCGCCGCCGAGCTCCGCGCTCGCTTCAGTGTAGAGTGTGCCGCGATGGGCACGACGGTCCGGATCGAGCATGAACAGGGCCACCGCTTTGCAAGCACTGTCGCCGAGGCCTTCCCAAACCTGATCGAGGGCGTCCGCGTCCAGAAGCCCTCGCTCGAGGACGTTTTTATCCAGCGCACCGGCCATCGGTTCTGGCACGAACGCGGCGTTGAAGCCGAACCAGACGCGCACACCCGCGCAACCGAAAACCACGAAGGCTGGAAAGATCCCCTTTAACCAGCGGCGGGCTCGCACCGCTCCGGAGAACAGAACCATGGCAACAACACTGGCCCACGCACCCGCGATCGAAACATCGAGCCACGCTATGGTGACAGCCCGACCTTCCACAGCTGTGGCAGCCTACTCCCTTTGGAGGCGCGAACTGGTCCGCTTCTACCGCCAGAAAGCCCGCGTGGTCGGCGTCATTGCTTCTCCACTCTTGTTCTGGCTGGTACTCGGGTCGGGTTTTGCGAACTCGTTCCACTCCTCCGGATCGGGCGGCGGCCACTACCTTGGCTATTTCTTTCCCGGTTCAGTTGCGATGATTGTGCTGTTCACCTCCATCTTCTCCATGATGTCGCTCATCCAGGACCGCAATGAAGGCTTCCTGCTCTCAGTGTTAGCAGCGCCGGTTTCGCGGTCGGCAATCGTGCTCGGCAAGGTGCTCGGCGGCGCAACACTGGCGGCCCTACAAGGTTTTGTCTTCCTGCTCTTTGCGCCGTTTGTCGGCGTGCACGCTAGCTTTGGCGCGGTCCTGCTCGGCATGGCGGTTATTGCGCTGCTTTCCTTCGAGCTCACAGCGCTCGGCTTCACTATCGCCTGGCCGCTGGACTCGCCGCAGGCTTTTCATGCCATCGTCAATCTGATCCTGATTCCGCTCTGGATGCTTTCCGGTTCTCTTTTCCCAGCATCCGGCGCTTCACCCTGGATGCACCTGCTTATGCGGCTCAATCCGCTTACGTATGGCGTGGACGCGCTGCGCAATCTCTTGTTTCCCGCGCAAACCACAGATGCTTCCCTGCCTGTCAATCTGGCCGTGACCCTAGGTTTCTGCGCCCTCTGCTTTTTCGCATCCTGGGCAGTCGTGAACCGCCGCACCACGAAACCCGCAGCTTAGGAGCCGCCATGTCCAACACGCTCACTGAACCTCGGCTCCCCATCGACAACCGCCCGGCAACCATCGGGATCACCGGGATCCTAATCGTGAGCGCACTCGCGACAGCGTTCCTGCTTTGGCTGCTCTATGTACATCATGCTCCGGCAGAGTTCCATGGCCGCCTGCGTTTCCTGCCCGCTCTCAATGCGGTCCTAAACGGCCTCAGCGCACTTGCGCTTACCGCCGGCTTTGTTTTCATCCGCAAGCGTCAAATAATACGCCACCGCGCGGCGATGATGACCGCTTTCGTTTTCTCATCGGTGTTCCTGGTGTCGTATATCGCCAACCATGCAATCCACGGCGACACGCTTTACCCGGTTCACAACACCACACGCACGCTATACCTTTCCATCCTGGCGAGCCACGTCTTGCTCTCCATCGTGGCGCTTCCTATCGTGCTGATAACGTTCTTTCTGTCTCTTTCCGGCCGGTTCGCCCAACATAAAAAGCTTGCCCGGTGGACATTTCCCTTGTGGCTCTATGTTTCGGTTACCGGTGTGGTCGTTTATCTGATGCTGCACGCCGCTGTCGGCTCGAGCTACTGAGCGGTTCCCACCCGCAAGTAACGCGACCTCGGTCACAGCGCCGTTTTCCATGAGCGCGGCCTGCGCCCTTTGCCGGTAAACTGAGCTGGAGGATGATGGAATGCCGAAATCAGTCAACAAAGTCACATTGCTGGGCAATCTGGGCAAGGATCCCGAGGTCAAATTTCTCCCAAGCGGGCAGGCAGTTGCGAACTTCTCGATCGCTACCACGGATCGGGTCAAGGACAAAGCTTCCGACCAATGGCAGGATCGAACCGAGTGGCACAACGTCACGGCTTACGGCCGCACCGCCGAGATCGTGCGTGACTACGTGAAGAAGGGCAACAAGCTTTATATCGAGGGTCGCCTGACCACGCGCTCCTGGGACGACAAGGAAACGAATAAAAAGGTGTATCGCACAGAGATCGTGATCAATGACCTCGTGCTGCTTAATGGTAAGGGTGAAGGCGCAAGCGAGAACGGCGGCTACGGGCGCGAAAGCTCATCGCGCGGCAACACGGCTTCCTTCGACCAACGCTCGCAAGCGCCGCAGGATGACTATGCGCATGCCGAGATCACGGACGACGACATCCCTTTCTGACAGTCTGCGCGAGTATGCTAAGTGGGGGCGAGTGCATCTCACTACAGGGCATATGTGTACCGCCTGGAGATGAAAACATGGCTCAAAAAGAGTTCCGCTGCGCAAACGTCGGCTACTCCGAGTGCGACTGGCACCTGGAAGGCAACTCAGAAGAAGAGATGATCCCGCAAATCGAGGATCACGCCTTCAAGGTGCACCACCTGGAACTTAAGGATCAAGCGGTTGAACACGTCCGCAATGCCATCCGCGATGTAGCTTGAGCGCTGGGCTTGGTACACTTGTCTTCCATGCTCGATGAAGAACAGTTCCGTCGCTATGCGGATCACGCAGTGGAAGCACTGAAGCAGGCCCTGATCGCCGAGGAGGCTGAAGGCGGCTTTGAAGTTGAAGAAAACAACGGCGTACTTAACGTAGTTTTCGAGGAACCGGCGGGCAAGTTTGTCGTAACACCGAACACCCCAGCGCGACAGATCTGGATTTCAGCCCTGTCTACCTCATTCAAGCTCGGCTGGAATGCAGAGTCGGCTCAATTCTTGCTGCCGAAAACCGGAGAAGCATTGCAGCCGCTCCTTGCCCGTCTCATCCAGCAACACCTGGAAAGCTAGCGCGTGTGAACGGCACACCTCGGGCGACTCTTTCTGTCGCTATGATTGCAAAAAACGAGGAACAAAATCTCCGCCGCAGTTTGCCCACGGTTGTCGGCCTCGCAGATGAGATCGTGCTGGTGGACTCCGGGTCCACAGATGAGACCGTTGCTGTTGCCGGGCAGTTCAATGCGCGTGTGATCTGTCAGCCGTGGTTGGGATTTGGTCAACAAAAGAACTTTGCGATCGGCTTATGCTCGGGCGATTGGATTTTATCGCTCGACGCGGATGAACAACTCTCAGCCGAGTTGGTTCATTCGATCACCGAAATCCTAGCCGCGTCTCCGGGACAAATCGCAGGTTACACAATGGCACGGCGCAATTACTTCCTGCATCGCCCTATGCGGTACGGTGGCCTCTACCCGGACCGCAAACTGCGTCTATTCCGTCGTGGAAGGGCCAGGTTTGAGGATCGAGCTGTCCATGAATCCATGATCACCGAGGGCCTGACAGGAGAACTGACCGGGGATTTGCTTCACCATGCTTACCCCACACTTGCCCTTTACATCGAGCATATGAACAGGTACAGCACCGCAAGCACTCCCGCAACGCTCAACAAAGGAAGAACAGGCCGCTCCAGACCCGCTTTCCTATGGAATACGCTTGCAAATCCAGTGGCGACTTTCGCATACAACTACGTCCTGCGCGGCGGTTTCCGCGACGGACGGGAAGGCCTGCTGCTTCACCTGTACCATTCCGCTTACGTAAGCTGGAAGTATGCCAAGGCTTGGGAGCAGGCGCGCAAGGAAGCTTAGACTTTCCGCGTCTCCTTGGGTCCGAGCGCGGCACCGACGACCTCCAGGACGGCTACGCCGATGGCAAGTGCGCGGCGCGCGTCCTTGGACGTCCACAGTTTGCGACCAGTGGCGAAAAGTGAGGGCGGGTCAGCCACGGGTTCTGCGGTCAGCACGGGCATGACCCCATCCGCTACCCGATGCAGCGCATCCGGGCTCAGCTTGCCCAGCAGATCCGTGAGCACCAACAGGTTGCGGATCGCCTGCATGGATTGCGGCGTCGTCGCTACATTGATGACCTGCGTCAATACCTCATCTCCAGCGCCCAAAAGCCCGCGCAACAGATCGAGCGTTTTGGTGTCATGGAGCGTTTGCAGCGTCCGATACGCATTCAACACTGCATCTGCATGCTGAAGGGGTGCCGCGTCGAGTTTGCGCTGTGTTTCTTCGTGTGCCGGCCGCGGAAGCGGCATAATTTCAATTGCTTTTGCCATGCTCGACTCCTAGCGCTTGCTGCCGTTCTTGTGGCCGTTGCCGTTTGTGTGAATCTGCACCAACTGAGGGGTGGAGCCCGGCATTACGTAGTCCGCGCGCTTCCACTTGCGCTCCACCTCAACGCCATTTTGCGGGGTGGGATGGCCGTTGCGGAAGTTTTCAGCCGTCAGCGGGCGATCGCCCTTCCAGGTGGTCGGTTTGAACTTGACCGCAAGCTCCTTGTACGCTGGCGTGTGAGTCATACTGTCCGTATCACTTGAGGTGAGGAGGTTCACCGGTTTTTCGGGCGAGTTCAATGGGATGAAGGCATTGTTGCCGCGCACTCGGTCCGAGATCAGAACCGGCACCCGCAATGTTGCCCGACGTGACGTCACATCGACCCACTGCCCGTCCGTGAGCTTGTGCTCGTCCGCTAATTCGGGCGAGACTTCCAGCCAGCGATCCGGGGTTTCCCGCTTGATGCCCGGCACTCGGAAGGTCATGTTTCCTTCGTGAAAGTGCTCGAGCAGCCGGCCGTTGTTGAGGTGAATGGGATACTCATCATCGCTTACCTCGATGGGTACCCGGTGCTCCAGGGGGTAAAACTTGGCCTTATTGTCTTCCAAGGGAAAGCCGGTTGTGTAAAGCAGCGGCTGATCGGTGCCGTCGATTGCGACCGGCCATTGCAGGGTCTTATAGCCCTCAAGCCGCTCATAAGTGACGCCGGCAAAGAGGGGTGAAAGGGAGGCACACTCTTCCATAATCTGCGAAGGATGCGTGTACTTCCAGCTCGCGCCCATGCGATTCGCGATGTCCTGGATGATGCGCCAGTCCGGCTTTGACTCGCCGAGCGGCTCAAACACCTGATACAGCCTTTGAATGCGACGCTCGGTGTTCGTGAACGTACCATCCTTCTCCAAGGAAGGGCTGGCCGGCAAAACCACATCGGCAAACCGGCAGGTTTCCGAGAAGAAGATGTCTTGGACTACCATGAACTCGAGCCGCTCAAAGCCGCCCGCAACATGGTTCGCGTTCGAGTCAGCCGAGTACATATCCTCACCGAACAGGTACACACCGCGTAGCCTGCCGTCGTACACGGCGTCGATCATCTCGTGGTTGTCGAGACCCTTTTCCTTCTGTAGCTTCGCGCCCCAGCCTTCCTCGTAGCGTGCGTGTGCAGCCTCATCGGTGGTTTTTTCATAACCCGGGAACATATTCGGCATGCAACCCATATCGCTCGCCCCTTGGACGTTGTTATGTCCGCGCAGGGGGTAAGCGCCGGTGCCGGGGCGCATGTAGTTGCCGGTTGCGAGCAGCAGGTTCGAAATCGCGGTCGATGTGTCCGAGCCCATGACGTGCTGGGTCACACCCATCGCCCAAAGAATGCAGACCCGGTCTTCCTTCGCAATAATCTCCGCGATGCGCCGGAGCTCATCTGCCGGAATGCCACATGCGACCTCGGCAAGGTCCATCGTCGCCCACTTAATGCTTTCACGATATGTTTCAAGGCCGTTGACCCAGCGTTCGATGAAGTCCATCTTGCCTAGGCCTGAGTCGAGAATGTACTTGGTAACAGCCGAAAGCCAAACGATGTCCGTGCCCGGTTTGGGCGAGAAAAAGATATCGGCCCGGCGTGCCATTTCGTGCTGGCGAATGTCGGCCACGATCAACTTTTGCCCGCGCAGCTTGTGCGACTGCTTGACGCGTGTGGCGAGCACGGGATGGCTTTCGCTCGTGTTGGTGCCGATGCAGACCACCAGAGAGGCTTTCCCGATATCGTGGATCGAGCCGGAATCGCCGCCGTAGCCCACCGTGCGGAACAGCCCCTGGGTCGCCGGTGATTGGCAGTAGCGCGAACAGTTGTCGACGTTGTTTGTGCCGACCACAGCGCGGGCCAGCTTTTGCATCAGGTAGCCTTCCTCGTTGGTCGTCTTTGAGGAAGCGATAAAGCCGAGCGCATCCGGCCCATGTTCCTGCTTAATGGCCGAAAGCCTGCTCGCGACCAAGTCCAGCGCCTCCTCCCAGCTCGCTTCGCGGAATGTTGCGCCGTCCGCGTTACGGATCAGAGGTTTGGTCAGGCGGTCGGGCGCGTTGACATAATCCCACCCGAACTTGCCCTTGACGCAGGTGGAAATATCATTCGCCGCACCATGCGAAGGCTCGACTTTCAGAATGTGCCGGCTTTCCGGCTGCGTCCAAATATCGAATGAGCAGCCCACGCCGCAGTAGGTGCACACAGTCTTGGTGACCTTATTTCGCACCGTGCGCATGGCCGCTTCAGTTTCAGAGACTTTGAGGATGGGACCGTAGCCCATCTCCGGCTCGACCGCCTTCACCAGATCAATCATCTGCTCAAGCGGCTTGGCCGGCCAGTTCGTCATATACCCGGCGTGCCCGATCATGGACTTTTCCATGAGCGCATTGCATGGGCAGACCGTGATGCAGTGACCGCAGCTTACGCAGCTGGAGCCGGCGATGGTATGGCCGCCGTCCCACTGCACCCGGGGGTGCGGGTCTTCCCAGTTAATCGACAGCGTTTCATTTACCTGGTAGTTCTGGCAGGCCTCGACGCAGCGCCCGCACAGGATGCACTGGTCAGGATCGTAGCGATAAAAAGGATTGGTTTCGTCCTTCTCGTAGGGTTTGGTGAGGTACGGATGCTCCTGGTGCTCCACCTTGAGCAGAGCCGTCGTGTTGTGCACGGTGCAATTCTGGTTATTGTTGTCGCACACCGTGCAGTACAGCAGGTGATTGCCGAGAATGACATCGAACGCTTCGGCCTGCGCCTTGCGCGCTCGAGCGCTTTCTGTGATCACCTTTACCCCGGCAGCCACTTTGGTCCCGCAGGCGCGTACCAGCTCGCCATCCACCTCAACCATGCAGGTGTCGCAGGTCTGGATCGGGCCGAGAGGCTCCAGATAGCACACATGCGGCACCTCGCTCTCGGTCCCGCCGAGCGTGCGTTGGAGTGCATCGATCAGCAGTTCTCCAGCCAGCGCGTGCGTTGGCTCACCATTGACGGAAATGGTGCACTCGGGGAGATGCTGTCCATTTTCGGGATGGGCGGATGGCAGAAGCGTGGAGGGGACGTTGCGCAGTGTGGTTTCCATGGCAGTTTCTAGGATGCTACACGAGGTGGATATTGAGGTCCGGCATCCGGCACTCACCCTTTCATATTCCTAGAAAGCGAAAGCGCTCCGGAGTTTCCATGGAACTTACACCCCAAACGATCCGGCGCACTTCCTCGCCTGCTTGCATTATTTTCTTGAGAGTTTCTGGGCTGCAGCTACCTAAAAAGCCGGTCAGTACATCAAAACCGGCGAACGTTAAGTCCCATCTTTACACGGGCAACAACGCTTTACCGTCGCACTCCAACAGAGCAGCTTTCCCGATTCCTAACTTTTCCCGCGATACAGGAGTTTCCCGCAATGGACAAAAACCGCCTCAGCAGTTCGACAATGATAAAGCCCGAAACCCGCCTGAACCGGCGCGGTTTCCTGGGCACGGCAGGCGTACTTGGACTGGGCGCGGCAGCAGCAGGCCTGGGGCTCGGCACGGCTACTCCCGCGTTTGCGGCAACAGGCACAGAGGAAGACAGTGTGGCGGAAATCTTCACTGCCATCCTCATCGCCGAGGACCTTGCCACAACCTTTTATTACAACGTACTCATAGGCCAGGTTATACAGGATCGCGCCTTGGCTGGGCCCGGTGGCACGGCGCTCAATCCTTCGGGAAGCGGCGTTCGGGGCAACGTCCAGTATATGCGCTCGGCCTTTTTCGAGGAATGGAGCCACGCCAATCTGCTCCGCACCTTGCTGGGCGGCACAACCGCCTCCCAGGATCCTGCGCAGACCTTCTATCTGCCTTCTGAAAGCTTTCAAACATTGAACGGTTTCGCGACTACGCTCGCTACTCTGGAAAATGCATTCATCGGCGCATACATGAATGCGATCCAACAATTTGCAACCAAGGCAGCCTACGGGGGCGCGCAAGGCGGGAAGTACACAGACGTCGATGGTGCACCTTACTCCTCACAGCAGTTGATCTATTTTGCAAAAGTCGCAGCGTCTATCCTGGGCGTCGAATCGGAGCACCGCATCTTGGGCCGGGTCATCAGCGACATGGAACCGGGCGATGACGTGCTTTATGAGCAGACGGATGGCTTTAGCTCGGTTTACAACGGTCCAGCTTCCGCGGTAGCCGCGCTCGCCCCATTCCTCACCCCAGGAACAGGGCAGGCCTTCTCACTCCAAACGGCCATAGCCAACCAGGGTGCGCTGGGGCTGCACGTGGCCGGAAACGTCCCTCTACCCTTCTGATGAGGCCGCCCTGCTACGCGACGCGGTCGGTCACGGGCAGGGCGACTCAGGTTATTGGAGCAAGGCACGCTGTTCAAGGAGGTCGATGAGGGCGGATTCTTCCTGACGGAGTACCCGGTTTTGCTCGTCGATCTCGTCCTGCACTTCTTTTTTAACTTCCTTCTTCACTGAGTCGACAACAGAACCCCCGAGGTACGCTTCCAGCACGGCGGGGTGCACATAGCATTTTCGACACACTGAGGGAGTATTGCCAAGCCGGGCAGCGACCGACTTAATCGCTTCCACAACATTTTTCTTGGCTTGGGTTTCTGAGCTGAACGGCTCCAGTTCCTGTAGCATGGCGCAAGCCAGCACTGACCCGGCCCAGGTGCGAAAGTCCTTCGCCGTGAAATGCTCCCCTGTTATCTCGTGCAGGTATTCATTTACATTGGCTGAGTCGATGGAGTGCCGCTCGCCATCCTTGTCTAGATACTGAAAAAGCTCATAGCCGGGGATATCGGCGCAACGCTTCACGATCCGGGCGAGCCGTCTATCCTCGAGGTCGATTGTGTGGTGGACACGGCTCTTGCCCTGAAAGCTGAAAGTTATTTTCGAACCCTCCACCTCGACATGCTTGTTTCGCATCGTTGTCAGTCCGTACGATTTGTTGTCGCGAGCGTACTCGGCATTGCCCACCCGGATATGCGTTTGTTCCATCAGGCTCACGATGGTAGCGAGGACCTTGCGCCGGGGCAGGCCGGGCAGGCTCAGGTCTTCCTCGACATGCTGTCGGATACGGGGTAGCGCGACCGCGAAGTGCATCATGCGCTCATATTTGGTCTCGTCGCGTGTTTCACGCCAACGCGGATGGTAGCGGCTCTGCTTGCGGCCCTTCACGTCGCGGCCGGTCGCTTGCAAGTGACCGTTTTCACGCGCGGAGATCCATACGTCGGTCCATGCAGGCGGGATAACAAGCGACTTGATGCGGGCAAGGATTTTTTCATCCTGCACCGGGGCGCCATCCGGGCCGAGATAGCGGAAGTGCTTGCCGTGCTTCTTGCGCTCGATGCCGGGTTGCGTGTCGGAAACGTAGCGCAGCCCGGCCGCGCGCGCGGACGCGACAGGATCCGACGCGACAGGATCGGTGATAGGTTCTGGAAGTTTGGGCAGTTTCGGGGTGCGCCGGGGTCGTGCTATGGGCATAGTTACTGAGATGCGCGCGCTCCGGCCCGTGCTTGCTTTTGTCAAGCCTTCCGATTTCACTGGGTTGTTCCGCTTCTCTATTCCCCTTCGAGGATCTCCATTTCAAGCGGCGGCTCCAGGAGGTAATCCAACTGCTCCACCTCGGCGAGCGCCCGGCGGAGTGCTGAACCCGGGCAGGGCTCGACGGTGATTACAAACGGCAGGCTACCCTTCCCGTAGCCCGGCTTTTGGAGCAGCGCGTCGATGTTGACGTTTTCCCGCGCCAGTGCCGACGCGATACCGGCCACAATGCCCGGACGATCCCGAACGAGAAAGCGAACCGAGTGACGAAGCGAAAAATCGCTGGTCACCCTTGCCGACTGGCTCGGCAGGTCGACTGCGCCCGAGCCATGCGCGATCGCAAGGAGGTCGCTCACCACCGCAACCGCCGTTGGATGGCCTCCAGCGCCATGGCCCGAGAACACCACATCGCCCCCGAACGCGCCGCTTACCAATACCATATTTTCCGTTCCGCGGGACCATGCAAAAGGAGAGCGCTCCGGAACCAGCATGGGGCCCACAAGCGCGACCACGGCGCCATCGACGGCCAACTCGGCACGCGAAATCTGCCGAATGGTGCAGCCGAGGAGGCGAGCATAGTCGAAATCCACCGCCGTGAGCCGTGTGATGGCCCGGCAGCGCACCGCCTCGACGGGAACATCGGCCCGGAGCGCCAGCCGGGACAGGATCACCAGCTTCGCCCGTGCGTCGAAGCCGCCCACGTCCTCGGTAGGGTCAGCCTCAGCATAGCCGCGCGCCTGCGCTTCGGCCAGCATGGGCGCGTACTCGCGGCCGGCCTCCATGCCGCTCAATATGTAGTTGCAGGTTCCGTTCAGGATACCCTCGATGCGTTCGACACGCTCACCCGCGAGCCCTTGCTGCAAGCCTGGAATCACCGGGACACCCCCGGCGACCGCAGCACCGTAAAACAAATGCGCCCCGTACTGCTTAGACAGAGCGTGCAGCGCGATGCCATGTGCCGCGATCAGCTTTTTATTCGCCGTGACTACGCTTTTACCGCTTTCGAGTGCGCGCCGCACCCAACCGCCCGCCGGATCCAGCCCGCCGGCAAGCTCCACGATGACATCCGCATCCGAGGCAAACACCTCGTCCACGTTTTCCGTCCAGTGGACCGATGGGCGCATCCACCCTGCCCGTTTACGGGCGACGTTGCGGTTGTACACGTGCGTCACTTCGAGCTCGCCCGCCGCAGGTCCTTCAAGCAGAATGCGCGCTACCGATGAGCCCACCGTCCCAAAGCCTAGGATTGCTACTTTCTTTGCCGCCCGCACGCTGCCTCCACTCGCTTCCCAGTTTGCCCCATGCTAACCGGAGCGCCCATTTTTGCTCGACAATAGCTTTATGCTGCCCAAGCGCGATCTCCAACTGGTCCAGATCGTAGATGCTGCGCTCGCGAGCGCAGCCTTGCGCGGCGGAGCGTGGCTGGCCTGCCGGCCGGGCTGCACCCCGTGCTGCCACGGTGTTTTCCGCATTTCCGCTCTCGATGCAGCGCGTTTGCAAGCAGGTCTGCACACCTTGCACGAGCACAACCCGGAGCGCGCAGCTGCCGTTCGGGAGCGTGCCCGTGCGTTTGTGCTCGCCATATCGCCGATTTACCCTGGCGATACGGCTACCGGCTCTCTTTCTAAAGAAGATGAGAGTTGGGAGGCGTTCGCGGACACCCCGGAAACGGAAGCTCCCTGCCCCGTGCTCGACCCGGCAACGGGCCACTGCGATCTGTATGCCGCGCGCCCTCTCACCTGCCGGGTCTTTGGACCGCCGGTCAGGAATGAGTACGGCCTGGGCATTTGCGATCTGTGCTACGCAGGCGCAGGCGAGGCGGAAATCCTGGCAGGCGAGATGCACCTCAATCATTTGTCCCTGGAAACGGACCTCGATGCCGAACTGGCTGCAACCGGACATACGGACGAAACCGTGATTGCATGGGCGCTGCTGCGTACGGGTTTGCAGTAAAGTCTTCCGCATGCTCAGCGGTTTATTTATCTAGCGCACTCCAGCACCGGCTCCCGTACCACCGTTCCAATGGCAGGGGAGCGCGCCACGAGCACTTTCAGGATCAGAAACGTCGCAAGCGCGAGCAGCCCGTCGCAGAACAGGCTGGCAGTCGCCGCCCCTTCCCAGCCCCAGCGGGGAATCAGCAGGAGATTGAGCGCGAGGTTGAGCGCAGCGACGCCGGCCTGCGCTCCCGTGCGCAGCCATTGGCTGGCCGAGGCTGTCACCGCTGTTCCCCAGGCGTAGTGCAGACCGCGCAGCAGGGGCAGCAGGCACAGGAAGCGTAAGGCGCTCACAGACCCGGCAAAAGAGTGGCCAAAGAGCCTGGGGAGCGCCGGCGCGCAAATGTACAGAAATGGCGCGGCTATAAAGCCGAACGGGACTGTCCAGCGCAGCAAGGCCCGAGCGCCCTTCTCGGCAGCAGGGGCGCCACCCTCTGCTCCCTCACGGAAAAGCTTGGGCGAGGCGGCCGCAAACAGGCTGACGATCGGCGTCGAAAGCACATCGACCACGCGATAGGCTGCTCCGTAAAAGCCGGCCTGCTGCTGAAGACCCGCGGAAACCAGCAGGGTCTTGTCGATGTCGTTGTAAACGGAAATAGCGGAGCTTGAAAAGGAGAAGGAAAGCCCTTCGAGCAGGTGCGCGCGATGGATGGGCTGCCGGCGCGGCCTGCCCAGCTTCCAAGTCACAGCCCAAAACGCGATCATCGCGACGGGAAGCGAGGCGATGCAGTACACGCGCGCCCAGGTAAGCGCTGAAATGTGCACGTGCGATCGCGCGGAGGAGAAATAAAGCAGGGCTGCGGCTCCGGCCCGTGCTGCATTCGCCAGCGCAAGCAGCTTCGCGCTCCAGCGCGCTAAGCCTGCTCCCTGGAGAGCGCGGCTGCTGAGCTGGGTCACCTTGCCGAAAAGCGCATCGGAAACAGCAAGCCAGGGCAGCAACTCGCGCAACGCGGGCGAAAGAAAAAAATGTCCGTAGGCGGAAGCAGAAGCAAACAAAAACAGGAAGCCGGTGCCCGCGATGACGAGGGCACGCGCCCAGGTAGCGGAAAACGCGGTTCGGTCGCGGGCGATGGTACGGAGCAGAACCATCTCCATGCCGAGCGAGGAAAATTGCGAAAGTACATTGATGAGCGCAACCACGCCGACAAACGCGCCGTACTCGCCTGCGCCCAGCATCCTGCCCATGAGCAGGAAGTACAAGGCTTGCAACGCGACGGCAGCGCCATTGCCGGAGAGGAGCCATGCGGCCTGGTGTCGCAAGCGCTCGGGCGCTCCCCTATTCGCGCCCGCTGGATGGCCGGGGGCAGTCTCGCCTTTCTGAGCCGCCTCATTCTGTAACGTTTGTGAATCTGCACTCCAAGTGTCTTTGCAGCCCAGATATGGGCTTTCTTCCGCCAGTAGATCGACGGAGGCTGCGAGAGTTGGCACCAGGGCAGATATCGGCGCACCCCGGTACCCCCGGTCCGCAAGCTCGTCATATATATGCTCGAGCAAGGCCGTCTGCTTTTGGAGGTTGAAGTGGTGCTCCACACGCTCTCTTCCTCCTTGCTTGAGCCGGAGTGCGAGAGCGTCATCGGTGCAGAGCGCGAGAATATGTCGGGCCAACGCTTCGGCATCCCCTTCAGGAGAAAGAAGACCGTGCGCTTCGTGCGCGATCAGCTCCGGAATCCCTGAATGCACAGTGCTCGCGACCGGCAACCCGAGTGCGAGCGCCTCACACAACACGGTGGGCAGCCCTTCTGCGTCGCCATTCCGGGCCGTGATCGAAGGCGCGATTAAGCAGCGGGCCGTATGCATCCATGCACGCACCTGCTCCGGGGTTTGCACACCGAGAAATTCAGTCCCCCATGTATGCCGGGCAGCTGCGGCTTCAAGCGTCTGGCGTTCCGGGCCATCCCCGGCGACGATGAGCCGCGCAGCGGGCAGTGTTTGTTGAACGATTTCCATCGCCCGCAGAAGCAAAAAGCAGCCTTTCTTCTCAACAAGTCGTCCGACGAAAAGCACATTCGGTTCGGGCGCGAGCGCTTCCCCAAAGCGCAGCGCCGTTGTATCCACGCCAATGGGCAAAGTGCGAAGCTTCGCGCGCGGAAAACCACGGGTAGCCGCGCGCTCTCGAATCGCATCGGAAACGCAGATAAACAGCGCGGCTTCACGCCACAACCGCTCACGCCGCGCTAGAAAAAGCCGCCCGCGCCGGTGCGCCCGGTGCGTTTCGTCCGCGCACATGACATCGTATCCATGGAGTGTGACCACGAGCGGGATGCGTAGCAAGCGCGCCAGCGGCAAGGCTTCCGCCCCGTCCGGAGCAAAGTGAGCGTGGATGAGCGCCGGATGGCGCGCTCTCGCTGCCGCCACCAAAGCTGGAGCAAAACCGGTTTGCTGATAAAGAAGACGTTCCCCCGCCGCCCGGGCGAGCACAATCTGCGACGAAGCGAGCGGCAGCGAATTAGGTGCGCGGCGCAGCCCGGAAAAGACCGGCTCATACCGTCGAAGCGCGCCGGCCTGGGCGGCGATAAAGGTTTCCGAAACCGGCAGGAGATCGCTCCGGTAGATGAGAACCTCCGGCTTCATTGCGCTTCTCGCGAGCGGACAAAAGTCCAGCGCTGTTTCAGGCGCAGGAAGGGCAGCTCCCACGCATAATAGCTCGCCGTAGCCAGGACGGCGGTGAACGCGAGTGCAAACAGTTTTTCCGTGACAATACTGTGGAAAGAAGTCCTCACGCCGAATTTTCTAGCGAAGGATCCCGCAAGGAAGAAAGCTGTCTCATGAAACACGTACAACCCAAAGGAAAGCTGCCCCAAACGCACGAGTGGCCGCGGGCAAAGGCGCGGGGAAAGGCCCAACACGGCGAAAAAGCAGCCAAACGTGCCAAGGGCGATCAGCGCATAACCAGTGCACAGCGATGCCGCCGAGTGCGGCCCCGACTCCTTGAAGCGACAGGCCCCTGCTGCAAGCAGAATGGCGGCCGCTGCGCCGCACCCCAGGAAACAACGACGCCAGCCGCCGATCTGCGGAATGCGTCCATCCAGCAGCAGCGCCGCAGCTGCGCCGAGCCCCATGTACTGAAACTGCACGCCGCTGTTTACCCACACCCTGATATTGAGGGATGGAGCCGTGCTGAAAAGCGCAAGTCCGGCCAATACGCAGTAGGCGAACGCGACGATGATGCCGCATGCTGCCAATAAGGCGCGGGTAGAGAACACTCGCCGCAAAAGCGGCCAAAGCACGTACCACTGCTCTTCGACGGAAATACTCCAAAGGGCGCGCATGGGGGTTGTAATGGCGGGATGCATGGCGATGTACCAGTTGCCCACGAGCAAGGAGGAAGCAGCGAGTCGTCCCGTCTCGATGCGAAAACCGTGAAAACGCAGACCCAAAAACCCATATGCAGCGAGCACGCCGAAGTACAAAGGCCAGATGCGAAGAATGCGCCGTACGTAAAAGAAACGGAGATGGATCTCACCCGTGAGCAGGCGCTCCCGGCGGAGCAGCTCGGTAATCAGGTACGCCGACAGGAAAAAAAAGATGGGGACGCCACAACTGCCCGCCTCTTCCCCAATCGCCAGCCATCGCTGCGGGAGAAATCCGCTGAAGGAAAGCAGCGCATGCGCCGTCCACACCATCAGGAAAGCTCCCAGGCGCAGCACATCCAGCTCCGGGCGATAAAAGCGCGGTGTACGCAAAACGGCAGGACTTGCATTCGCTTTTTGAGCAGTGGCCGCTAGAGCCATGGGCTACGGCTCGCGTATGTCCCCGCCGGTTTGTATGCAGTAAGGAAAGCCGGGCCGCTGACGAAACCAAGCTGCTTTTCGAGCAGTGGCAGCGCATCGGGAACCGGGTTCTTGGCATTCGGCCCGCTGCGCTGTACAAGCCTGCGCTCGGCGGCGAGTACCTCGATGCGAGTCAGGGCGGCTGTGTACAACACCCAGAAAAGATCGTTGAATGAGAGCACCGTATTTTCGTCGAAGTCGTAAAGCAGGATGAGGAGCAGGGTCGAAAACGGCCACGCTGCTTCCCGAAACTGGCCTGCTCGCAGTTCAGGCCACAACAGAACGGCTGCTCGAATAAATCCCAGCGCAAACAGCAGGAGACCACCGGCGCCGAGTTCGAGCCATATCTCGAGAAAACCGTTATGCGCATGGAAAAGTACAAAACGAAGCGCCACAACCACATCCCATGAAGCTCCCTGCGCGCCGCGCCAGAATGCCGAGAACCCGTACCCTAGCCAGGGGCGGTGCAGGATCGCAAGCCAAACTTCATGCCAGATGGCGGTTCTTCCAGTCCGGGGCGCGGCGCGCCCGAGTAAGGGCGCGAGCGCCTCGAAAAACACTGACGTAACAACCGCGCCCCCTAACAACAGCCATGCCGCTCCGCCTATCAAAGCTGTTCGCGTCCGGTGGTCGAAGCGGCAACTCATGCCGAATCCGGCGATTGCCGCAAACAATACACAACCGAGAACCCATGCACCGCGCGACCCGCTCAGGATGAGCTCCACCACGAATAGGAGCAGAAACCCGGCGCGGAGAAGCGAAAGCTTTCCTGAGGCGAGCACGCTTGCGAGCGCGAACACCATGGCTCGTCCGCACGCATTTTTCTGCGTAAACACGCCCTGCCAGTCCCCGCCATGGCCTGTTGAAGCGTCCAGTCCGATTGCAGGGAAACCGAGCGCAAGGGCGGCCGACCAGCAGGCCAGGAGCGCGAAACTGGCCTGGAGCAAGGAAAGGAAGCGTCGTTGGGGCAGTTGCAATGCGAGCAGCACCCCGAAGCCGGTGGCCAGCGCGAAAGGGATGGCGCGTCGCGCGGTCAGTATCGGATCCTGCGACCAAAAAACGGAAAGGAGTGTCCAGCAGGCCAGCAGGCAAGGCCATCGCAGCTTTGCGGCAGTCGCGGTGAAGAGTCGGCAGTTGCGCGCCAGCATTCCCGCGATCAAGACGTCAATGGCTAGCTGTGACCCGATGCCGGCCACGGTTTGCAGACCCGTAGCAGCGGCGCCCGTCATCTCGTTCGCCTGATTCGGGGCGATACCGGGAATCGCTCCGGCGACGCCGAAAAACATGAAGGCCAAGATGGTCGCCGCTTCCCAAACACAGATGCTGGAGAAAAATTTCATCTCAGTAGGCGGCATAAATGAGAGCCGAGGACGCGGATGCGGCTACGGTGGATGCACCAAGCGCCAGATTCTTGCTGAGCGAGAACGGAATATACACAATGTCATTGTTTTGCAGAGCGATATCGGGAGCTTTGCCTTGTTCCACAGCCTTGAGGCGTAATGGCTGCTCCGTGGTAACGCCACTCACCTTGCGAAGCAGGCGTGCGTTATTTTCCGCGGCTGTTTTTGAGGCGCCCGCGGCGAGCGCAAGTGCTTGCAGGAGCGAAAGCGTCGAATCGTCCTGCATCAGGTAACCGCCTGGCCGGCCCACGTCGCCTAAAACGTACACAATGCCGGCGCGGGGAACGAGTACCGTATCACCGGGCGAGACAAGAACATTGCCTGAACTGATTTGCGCGGACGCCTCGTTGGGCAGAAGCACGGTGATCGGTTCTCCGGTGCGGCGGCGTATCGTGACACGGCGATCCGCGGCTTTCGTAAGCCCTCCCGCAGCAGCAAGCACATCGAGCAGATTGCGCGTGCTCGCCAACGGCACGGCTCCAGGATGCGTGACCTCGCCCAGTACCTCGACCTGCTCGGCTAAAGACTCCTCAACGAATACAGAGACTTGCGGCTGATTCAGATAGTGGCTGTCCCGATATCTACCTGCGATCACATTCGCTGCATCTGCCGGGGTCAGACCGGCAATGGACACGGAGCCAATCAGAGGTAAGGTAACCGTGCCGGCGTCCTTGACTCGGATCCTGCTGTCCAGGTCGGCTTCGCGGAAAACATGAACGGACAGGAGATCGCCAGGTCCGACAAGCAGGCTTTCTGGGACCGCCTGCGCGAGCAAAGGAGCAGCCGCGAGCAGGCCTATGCCAAGGCTAAGTCTTCTGCGTCGCATACACGCCTCCGTGGTACCCGAAGTACCCGGAAAATTCTTCCGAGTTCAAGCCGACCCCATTCAGCACAATGCCTATGGGTGCGTACGGTAAGCGGCCTTGCTGAAGAGTCTGGACCGCCCGTTCGAGAGCGCGCTGCGACGTCTGCTTGTGGCGGCTCACGAGCAGAACAGCATCGCTTTGACGTGCGAGCAGAACAGCATCCGTGACCGGCAAAGCTGGAGGAGAGTCAAAAATTACAATGTCGTTTTCGTTTTTCCAGCGCTCCATAAGTGCTCCCATTTGTGGGGAACCGAGCAGTTCGGAAGGTAAGTCCGGCACTTCACTTCCATAGAGCATCCGCAGGTTTGGCAGGAGATCAATCGGTTGCGGTGCTGCCGTTTCGAGAGAGCCGGACAGCACACTTGCAAGACCCTCCCTTGAGCCCTTGCGTGCGTAGGAGTAAAGCGCGGGTCGTCGCAGATCGGCGTCAACAAGCAGTACCCGCACACCTTCCTGGGCAAGCGAAACAGCGAGATTCGCGGCCAGAGTGGTTTTACCCTCACCCGGCAGGCAGCTCGTAATTAGAACGACTTTGGGCAGGCCATCGGCTCCGGCCAAGTGCAAGGCTGTTCGCAGCGATCGCACCGCTTCGCTATACGGCGAATCGCTTTGACTGAGGACTTCAAAAGGCGAATTCGAGGTCGGGGCCAGAGCACGATTTTTGTGAGTCGCATCCGGCCGCGTGAGCCCGCGCCGCTTGAGGGCTATGACGGGCAGAACTGCCAGCAGGGGTACGCCCACGATGGATTCCAACTGCACAAGCGAGCGGAGTGAATTGTCCGTGAGCTCAAAGGCGAGCGCTGCACACAAGCCGAAAACCAGCCCGGCAGCAATCGCGGCACCGAGGTAAAGCAGAACTTTAGGGCTGGCCGGGTGGTTTGGCGGCGGCTCCTCCGCGCTACTGACAACGGAAATGTTATTGGCGCGCAAACCCTCGAGCAAGCTCGCCTGTTTCAGCTTCGTAAGCAGTCCTTCATAAAGGGACCGACTGCTTTCCGCTTCTTCGCGCGCAAGCTGGTAGGCGATGATGGAGGTGTTCTGTTGTGTCGCAAGCTGTTTTTGTTCTTCAAATGCCGCGCGCGCTGCGCTTTCCGCGCGGGCCGCGATCTGCCAGTCCGTGTGTGCGCGCTGCCCGAGTCGCGTCGTTTCCGCCGCGATCGAGCTCGTAATACCCGCGAGCTGCGCCTGCAACTCTGCAATTTTCGGATAGGCCGAGCCATACCGGACGTTGTCCTGCGCCAGATCCGCTCTTGCTTGGGCCTCTTGCTGACGCAAGCCCTGGATCAAAGAAAGTGAACTATTGATGGACGCGACGGAACCCGTACTGGAATTCCCGCTCAGGCTGGAGATCAGCTCCGGACTGCCGCTGGCGGCTACCTTGTCGATGCTTTCTTTCAAGATGCGATTGCTCTCGGCAGCTGTAAGGGTCTGGTTCAGGCTGTCAAGGCGCTCCAGAACAACGTTGCGGGAGGCATCGTCGCCGAACATGCCGGTTCCTCGCTGCAGGTCGGCGGCATGCGCTTGCGCCTGCTCGGCCCGTTCGCGGAGCTCATTCAACTGCTCGGAAAGCCACGACGAGCCTTGCAAGGTCGCAGTAAAGTGTTGCTTGAAAGTAAAGTCGGCGAGGACACGGATGATCGTGTTGGTTACAAGCGCGGCGCAGACGGGGTCGGGGTCGGTGTAGGAAACATCGATCAGCCGTGTGCCCGCAAGTGGCTGTACTTTCAGGTGTGCTTTGAAAATGCGCTCCGCTGCGAACCGGCGATTAGGCGCCTGCTCCAGAGGTATACGGAGGGGCTCGAGTGGCTTGCTCCAAGGCATACGGGCCAGCCATGCGCTCCAAAATGCGGCCTTTCCTTTTGGAGACTGCTGGAAATAGTCCGGCGTAGTTTCTAAATGAGCCGCTTCGATCACGGCAGCTGCAAGCGCGGGCGACCGGAGAACACCGGCTTCGGTTTGCAGGGTCATGGTGTAGTCGAGCGAGTCGGTTGCGCTTCCTGCCGAACCCTGCCCTGAAATCGTGTTTTCAAGGCCGAATGCTCCGCCATCCTCCTTTTGCACCTGGATTTCCGCCGTGGCCCGGTAGCGCGGTGTCGCTAAAAAGCAAGCCAGCAAAGCCAGGATTGCCAGCACACCTGTGGGCCACAGTAAAAAGGCTCGGCGCCGCCTCAGAAAGGAGGCGACCGACAGCATCGTGAGCGGTTGTGCGATGGCCTGCAATGACGGGTTGATTAAGCTCATAGGCACACGGCTGTGACTTGCGCCGGCAATGGGCGCTATCCATTTCTTGCGAGGTATTATGTGGCAAACCCTAACATGCACGATGGCATTCGGCGACATTACGTAAGTTTTACGAAATTCCGTGAAGTATTGACACGCCGGGTCTAAAAGGCAGTAGATAGAAAGCAGCACCGCAGCGCGGCAGGTTCAGCAAAGCAGTGATGAAAGGCTTATCAGGAATCAGCATGAGGGAACGAACCAGCGAAACCGAACTTCTCACGGTTGGTTTGCCAATCTACAACGCAATGCCCTACCTGCCGGAAGCGCTCGAAAGCATTCTGGGGCAGAGCACACAGGAATTTCAGGTTCTGGCCATCGTGGATGGCTCGCCGGATAACAGTCTCGGCTATCTTCGCTCGATCCGTGATGCGCGTTTACGAGTGGTTGAACAACAACACTGTGGCATTACATTCACACTGAATCGCATGCTGCGTGAATGCCAGACACGCTGGCTGGTGCGCCAGGATGCGGATGACGTATCAGCACCGGGACGGTTGGCGAGGATCGCTTTAGCCGTTCGGGAGCACCCGGGCGCAGGCATGTTTTACTCAAATGCCGCCTACCATCCGCAGAAAAAGAGTGTTGGGCTTTATCGCTGCACACGGGGTACTCCAGATCAGATCCGATCTGTGGCGCGCTCCGGATACCTTCCCGCTATCTGCCATCCGAGCGTAACGCTGCATGTCGAGAAGACATTGGCTATCGGCGGCTACCGGCCCGGCATCCAGTGCGAGGACGCAGACCTGTGGTGGCGCATGGCGCTGGCTTATGACATTCACTTCATTCCGGAGGTACTCCTCTTTTTCAGGCAAAACGCAGGTAGTCTCACATCGCGAAATCTTCGGCAGCAAGCGCTTCATGGTTTGTATGTGCAGTACCTCCTGCTGTCCCAATTGCAAAGCCGGACGCCGGAAAAACTGGCCGATGTCGAAGAAGAGCTGGCCAAACTGCTGGCCGAAACACCGCTGATCGCGAAAGAGCATCTTCGGGCATTCAACATGCACCTTGGCCGCGGCGAGACTTTGCCTGCTTTACGGGCCCTGTTTTCGTCATTCGCTGCGTCGCCGTTTTACGTACTCCGGCGTCTTCGCGACGAATTCTTCCCACAAGCGGAGATCAGCAATGGGGTCGAACCCCGTCTGTTTCAACAAAGGGAGGGCTTACTGTGGCCACAACACCCTTCCATGTAGAGGAAACAGGCTTGCCGGTTCAGCAGGCAGAAACCGTCACGGCCTGCGTGCAAGAGCCGTCAAGGGCGCGGGTTTATTTCGGTGCAGCCCCAGTAGACACTCTCGGCATGGACGAAGCCTCGCGCTGGCTGATCCGCGAACTTGGGGAGCGGCGTTTGCAACCGTCACGCGAGCCTTTGCAGGTCATGGGGCCAAATGCCTTTCTGGTTACGCTTGCCGCGAAAAATCCAGCTTTCGCCGCAGCCCTCCAACAAGCTGATCTGTGCCTGCCGGATGGCATGTCTGTGGTCTGGGGCGCCCGACTGCTTGGGCGCAGCGTAGCGGAGCGGGTTCCAGGTGGCGAGTTCATGGAAAGAGTGTGCGCCCTTGGCGCAGCGCACGGTCTTTCGGTGTACCTGCTGGGGGGGTTGCCGAATGCCGCAGCCATGGCCGCACAGGTTCTGGCCAGCCGCTATCCGGGCCTCGTCATCGCCGGCACCGACTGCCCACCCTTCAATTTCGAACAAGACGCGACTGTACACGATGCCGTACGGGCGCGGATTGCCGCAGCACGCCCTGACTTTTTGTTCGTCGCACTGGGAGCTCCCAAGCAGGAAATCTGGATGCTGGACGAGTGCCCGAGCTTGCCGATTGGTGCGGCCATGTCGGTTGGAGCAGCCTTCGATACGCTCGCCGGCCTTCGCAGACGCGCTCCTGCCTGGACGCACAATATAGGTTTGGAATGGCTTTACAGGCTCGCCATGGAACCGAGGCGGCTTTGGAAACGCTATCTCATCGGCAATCTACAATTCGCGCTGATTACGGCGAAACAGGGTTGGGTTTCGCGCAAACAGCGAGCGACCGGAAAGCTGCTTCAAGCGCAAAGGAATGAGCCTGCTACCGGGATGCAGGCCGGAATAGAAACAACGAGTAGCGGAGTTTCACCTGCCATGCAGTCGGGAGTTTCTCGAATTGACTCTACAGTCCCTCCAGCGGACTCCACCAATCCAAAGCCCTTCTAGCCGATTGTAAGGATGTGTTCAAGCCCGCTTGCGGAGCTTGCGTATTGCAGTTCGACCGCGCCGCCGCAGAGTTTGCGGAACGAGTAAAAACGCAAGCAGGCGCAACCAGTTCTTTCCGAGGGGCACACGCGTTTGCAGAACTGCCCGGAGCAGGGCCGCCCGCTCCCGCAAGGGTGCGCTGCCTGCTTGGGCGGCGCACTCCGTCGCCAGAAAAGCGGCGTACGCGCGGTCTGACACAAACTCCCGACGCTCCCCAGCCCAAGCCAGCGAAAAGCGCCAATCGCGCACACGCCCTACACTCGCTCGCTCGCCTTCCACATGAAAAATTGCCAAAGGTGCAGACCCCACTGAGCGTACAGACACTCCCGGATGCGCCGCGGCGCGTAAGAGCCAGTCCCAATCCTGGTGCTTACGCAGGCCTCGCGTGAAAGGCACGGCAAGCAGCAACGATCGCGGCGCAAGCAGGGTTGAGGTTTGCAGAAGCGCCGAGCCATAGCGCCAGCCCTTGCGGCAGAACAGGTACTCAGCCATCGGCTGGCCCGCGCGGTACGGCTCACGCGGCCACACCTCCTGCCAGTCAGGACCGCGTGCAAGCACGGGACAGCTCAATACCGGAAGCGTGTTGAATTCCAGACCGCGCGCGAACGCTAGTTGTACCGCAAGCTTGCCGGGCAGCCACAGATCGTCGTCGTCCAGAAAGGCAATCCACTCCCCCGTAGCGATCCGCACGCCCGTGTTGCGCGCTTCACTTCCGCCGACCGAGGCAGGCAACGCCACGATGCGCAAACACCGGTCTTCCACTCTGGATAGAACGGAGGCTGAAAGCTCCGGGCCGGCGCCGTCTTCCGGCCCATCGACTACCACGATCACTTCCACCGGCGCATGCGTTTGCGCGAGTGCGCTCCTCACCGCCGCGACGACCATGTGCGGACGATTCCGCGTCGGAATGACCACTGAAATTGT
Source organism: uncultured Acidobacteriaceae bacterium (assembly GCA_964247895.1). GTDB lineage: Bacteria > Acidobacteriota > Terriglobia > Terriglobales > Acidobacteriaceae > EB88. The sequence continues at coordinate 32,461 of CAXTWG010000001.1, read as the reverse complement.
TTCCGGAGGCTTGTTTTGAGTCATAAGTGTGGGCGCATTGCAGGGCTTGGTAGTGTGAGCATAGGCTCCATGGCGCAGGAAGTGACCGTCACGTTTGCCAAAGTGGACACAAAAGTAAGCAAACGGGAATCAAACGACTGCGGGACGGGGTGAGTCAGGTGAAAAGAAAGGCTGGAGCGCCAACCCGGGTTGAAGTCGTCGGTTCCGGGCCGAACGGCCTTGCTGCCGCGGTCGCGATGGTTCGCGCCGGCTTTGCGACTGAGGTGCGGGAAGCGCAGCCGGAGCTCGGCGGCGCGTGCCGCACTCTGCCTTTGACCCTGCCCGGCTTTGTTCACGATTTCGGCTCGGCGGTGCATCCGCTCGGCGCGGGCTCGCCGTTTTTTCGCACCCTGCCGCTCGCGGAGCACGGCCTACGCTGGCTGCACCACTCCGCGCCGCTTGCGCACCCGCTCGACGACGGTACCGCAGTCACGCTGGAGCGCGACCTCGATGACACGGTGGAGGCACTCGGCGTAGACGGGAAGACCTGGCGCGCGATTGTGGGCCCGATCGTAGACCAGTGGGATGCGCTCGCTCCGGAGCTGCTCCAACCCTTGCTGCACCTGCCCAGGCATCCGCTTGCGCTGGCGCGCTTCGGCGCGTTCGCGGCGCAACCCGCACGCCTGCTCGCGTCGGTGCTGTTCCGCACAGAGCGCGCACGGGCGCTTTTCGCCGGGCTTGCCGGCCACTCTTTTCAGTCGCTCGATGCCCCGTTTTCCTCGGCCATCGCGCTGGTGCTTGGCGCCGCGGCGCACGCGGTAGGCTGGCCCATTCCCCGAGGCGGGTCGGGCTCGATTACCAAAGCGCTGGCGAGCGCGCTGGTCCAGCGCGGCGGCGCGGTGCATGTTTCCTCGCCGGTGCGGTCCCTGGACGAGCTCGGCGAAACCGCCATCGTGTTTTTCGATACCCGCCCGGCGCAGATGCTCACGCTCGCCGGGCGACGCTTGCCGGGCATGTACGCGCGGAAACTACGGCGGTTCCGCCCGGGCCCGGGCTCGTTCAAGCTCGACTACGCGCTCCGCGAGCCGATCCCATGGCGAGCCGCGGACTGCAAGCGCGCAGGCACGGTCCACTTGGGCGGCACGCTCGGAGAGATCACGCGCAGCGAGCGCATGATGCTGCGCGGTCGGGTGCCGCAAAGGCCTTTTGTGTTGTTGGCGCAGCCAACGCTGGCCGACCCGACCCGCGCTCCCGAAGGCAAGCACGTTGCCTGGGCGTACTGCCATGTTCCGTTCGGCTCGGTGGAGGATGCGACCACGCAGATTGAAACGCAAATCGAACGGTTCGCTCCGGGGTTTCGCGAGTGCGTACTACACCGGACGGTTTCAGGCCCGAAGCAATTGGAGGCGCTGGATGCAAATCTACAGGGTGGCGACATCAGCGGTGGCGCCATGGACCCATTGCAACTGCTGCTGCGTCCTACCCTGAGCGCCTATGCAACTCCCGACCCATACCTGTACCTGTGCTCGTCTTCGACGCCACCGGGCGGCGGGGTGCATGGCATGTGCGGGTATCATGCTGCGCGTGCCGCGCTCGCGCGCTGGTAATTCGCAGCCTACTCGGGGTAAACAGCTTACATCTGCGCGGCTTCGGCCCAGCGCAACCACCTGTCTTGAAGAAAACCGTGCATGCCGCCTGCCGGCGAAAACCGAGGATACATCAGGAGGAAAGCAGCCTTCGCCTGCTCGAACGAACTACGCGATAGGCGGTCTGTGTGGGTTGCCAAGTACAGCATCGCGATCGATGGGGAGCGAGAATATCCCTGGTTGCAGTGGAGCAGGACAGATCGTCCGGCGGTTAAATTTTCATGGATGAACGCAACAGCTTGGTCCATAATTTCCTCCGCAATCCATTGCGGATCCTCGACGTCAACAAGGTTCAGGATGAGACGGTGGCCGCGCCGCGCAATCAGATATTCCGGGTGGGTCTGCTCGACGGAGCGGCCCGTATACCCGAGAGCCTCCCGATGATGCGGCTCCTTGCAGGCATGCACAATCGCCCAGAGTTCGGGTGCAAAGGCGCCGCGCTCAAACTCTGCTTGCGAGCCAACCCATAGCCCGGGATGAACTTCGATCATGAAACTTCCCTCACTTAAAAACTGCTTCAACGCCTGCGCGAAGCCTTCTCAAGCCCGGCGCTTTGCTCAAGCACTGCATGCAGGACCTCGGGCAGGAGCGGCTGCGAGTGCATTGCAGCCCAGGGATCATGCTCCGGCTTTGTACGGCCACGCCACTCGGCAAAATTGGCGACCGCGAACGAAAACGGCCCACGCGCGAGCTCGTCCCAACCGAGCGGCACAGCGACACGCATGCCGGGACGGGCGCGCGGGGACCAGGCGGCGACAGCCGTGGCCCCGCGCTCGTTGCGCATCCAGTCCAGAAAAATGCGGCCCTGCCGCGCGACCTTTGTCATTTTGATCAGGTACAGCTTCGGGTTCGTGCTCTCGATCGCCGCGGCGAGCCCGCGCGCGAACAGGCGTATTTCAGACCACTCGGCTGCAGGTTGGGTAGCCGCAACGATGTGCAGACCCTTACCTCCAGTCGTCTTGACGTACGTTTCAAGCCGCAGTTCCGCGAGAAAGGCTCGGATCGCGAGAGCACTTTCAACCACAGTGCTCCAGGGCAGGCTCTCGTCCGGATCGAGATCGAGAATGAGGCGGTCAGGCTGCTCAAGCGCGCTGCTTTTGGAGCCCCAGGGGTGCAGTTCGAAAACGCCGAGCTGGGCGAGCCCGAGCAATGCATCGGCGGAGTGGACTGAGATATACGGCTCGGTACGCGAAGGGTCCCTATGGTCCGGCACTTCAATCGGCGTCACACTCGCGGGCAGCCCTACCTTGATGTGCTTCTGGAAAAAACACGGCTTTCCGGCACCCTCGGGGCAGCGCACAATCGAGACCGGCCGGTCTGCAAGCTGGGGCAGCAGAACAGGGGCGACTGCCTCGAAGTACTCAGCGAGCTGCTGCTTTGTAACACCCGAAACCGGGTCGAGCACCTTGTCAGGGTGGGTGAGTTTAAACCGTGGCTTGCCGGCCGGTACGGTGTTTTCTGGAGCCATAGCCGTAGCAAGATCCGGAGATTTATGTTGCTTTTCCGCGCTGGTCTTGGGGCGCTTTTTTGCATCGGCTTCGCCTGTGGACTCGGCAAGGGGGATAGCTTCGATCTCCGGAACCTCGGCCCGGGGCAGCTCCGGCACTTCCTTCGCTACCTCGGCCGCAGGTTTATCCGCACGTAGACCTTGAAAGGACGCGTGGCGGATCGCGCCATCCTCCGTCCAGGCCGCGAACTGCACCTCGCACACCAGCTCCGGCATAACCCAAAGAGCATCTCGCTTCGCAAGCCGATCGAGTGAGCCGGCGTAAGGCATTTTTGTTTGCTGTAGCGGCTCCAGCTTGGAGCGCAGCTCACGCGCCGTTTCTTGCGTAAAACCCGTACCGCAGCGGCCGCAATGGATCAGCTTGCCGTCGCGGTAGTAGCCGAGCAGGAGCGAGCCAATCCCCAGACCGCCGTCCTTGGGCGGCGTGAACCCGCCGATGACGAACTCCTGACGATGTGTGCACTTGAGCTTGAGCCAGGTTTCCGTGCGGCCGCTCACGTACGGGGCTTCCGCCTGCTTTGACAGAATCCCCTCCGCGCCCAAGGCGCAGGCATGGGCGTATACCTGGTCTGCGTCGAGCTGGAGATGCGGGCTGAACCCAAGGAGCGGCTCGTTGGCGGCGCGGATCAAAGGCTCAAGCAGGGCCTTGCGAGCGTGGAGCGGCAGCGGGCGGAGATCCCGTCCGTTGAGGTGGAGCAAGTCGAAGGCGAAAAAGGTCAGCGTTTGCGCTTCATTGTTCTCAAAGGCGGCCTGGAGCTTGCTGAAGCTCGAGGAGCCGTCCGCGTTTAAAACGACGAGCTCGCCATCGAGAATGGCTCCTTGGACCGCAATCTGTCCGATCGCGTGAGCCACAGCGCGCATGCGGTGGGTCCAGTCCAGGCCGGAGCGGGTGTACAGCGTGGTTTCGCGTTTATCGCGTTTGCCAGGGCGTAGATGCGCCTGCATGCGGTAGCCGTCGAGTTTGAGCTCGTGAAGCCAGCTTCCGTGTGACGGGATGCGCTCCGATGGCGTGGCAAGTTGGGGTGGAAGGAAGCCGGGCATGGGTGCGAGCGGAGCACTTTCGAACCAGGATTGGGCGGTCGTCTGCTGGGCGGATGTTTGCTGGGCGCCCGAAGCGGCAGACGGAACACCCGTGCTCGCGGCTGGTTTTGGGCTCCTCTGCCCCGCTTGCTTCAGCTTGGCCTGCAAGCGGGACCGGTTGGGTGGCCCGGAATTTTTTTCGACTGCGTGCGATTGCCAAATGTGGTCTTCAGCGGCGGCAATGGCCTCAAGATTCCGGCCGGTGACAACGCTGTCCGGAGCTTCATCGGTGATGGCGGGAGCGTTTGCAGGTCGCTCGCGGCCGTCGTGCTCCTTAATCAGCAGCCAGTTAGGCTTTGCTTCAGTGGCGGCACGGCCGCCCATGCGCACCAGCGTCCACCGGCCTTCGAGTTTCTGCCCGTGGAGGGTGAATTTTAGTGTGCCTTTCCGTAGGCCTTCGTCGACGTCTGTGCCGGGCAGCGGCTCCCACGTGCCCTGGTCCCAAACCAGAACGGTGCCGCCGCCGTACTGTCCTTTGGGGATCGTGCCCTCGAAGCCGCCGTACTCCATCGGGTGATCTTCAACCTGAACGGCGAGCCGCTTGTCGCCCGTAAAGTAGCTGGGACCTTTCGCGCAGGCCCAGCTTTTGAGTACCCCGTGCCAGCCCAGGCGAAAGTCGTAGTGCAGGCGGGTAGCTGCGTGCTTCTGGATCACGAAAGGAAGCGTACCCGCGACATCTGGCTGCTGTCTCCCACTCGGCTCGGCGGTTGCGGCAAAGTCGCGCATGGCACGGTAGCGGGCGAGTTGTTCGTCTACTTCTTCCGTTGCGGCGCTTGCAGCGGGTCTATCGGGCTTTTTCCTCGCGGCCACCGGAGTCTCCAGGCAGATTTCAGAAGTGGTGGATCTGCTCTTCCTTCATGGCCACAGGGGCAAGCGGCCGCTCCCCCACTTCGCGTTCCAGCGAGCGACTCACCAAGTCGCGCGAGCCAAGCCCGACTGAAAGTGCGAGTGCGAAAACGATCCCGCCAAACAGGATTCCGAAGGCCAGGTCGACAATCCTTCCGCCGATCTGGAGGTGGTCAAGTACCATCGCGACAGTAAGGACCAGCACCAGCCATCGGACGCCCGTGCCGAGCAGCCGTGCGTACTGAAGACCCATGTTGACGCCGGAGATCAGCACCGAGCGGCCCAGCACGCGGGCGACAAGAGTGCCGGCAAAAAGTAGGACCAGTGCTCCGACCAGACGAGGCACATATGAAAACACGTAAGCCGAAACGCCTGTATCGGACGAGCCTGCCTCAAACGCGGAGATGCCGACCAGGACGCCGAGCAGGAAAACAGTCCAGAACACGATGCGCGCCACCAGCCGCGAGGGCGAATGCGTCCACTCCGACAGGCGCTCGTTCTGCTCAAAGCGCGCGTCGAAACGCAGAGCAGCCAGCGCACGCTGCGTGAGCCAGGCCAGGCCTGCCCCGAGCGCCGCGAAGATGACCAGCACAAGAACAAAGGCCACAATACCCGGCAGCAGCGTCACGATCTTGGTGATAACGCGGCTAATGGAATCCTCTAACGATTGCGCGATCTGCTGACCCATGCGGGGCTCTCCTGTTCCTGTTCGTTCCACCGTTTCCATCCGTTATGGGTTGAAACGGTCCGGCCAGCGCCAGCGTCGGACCAGATACGGCTTGCCATCCTCGAACGCGCGTGCAAGCTTTTCCTGTCGTTCTTCCGCGTCGAATGCGGGGTTCGCCGCGGCTTCATTCACAAAAGAAGCCACCCAGCCCAGGTACAGCGGCGTGAGCGCGCCGAGCAGGTGGGTGCGGTTGATGGTCCGGAGCCGGTAGCCGAGCGCGAAGTCGTACACGATGCGCACCCATAGCTCGTCGGGCATGCGGAAGTTGTCAGCCGTGAGCAGGGTAAGGCGTTTGAGGTCGAGCAGGGTGACCGGCGGCAGGACTAGCCCCCATACGTCCTGCAGACTGCGCGAGCCGAGCAGGAAGGACTTGATCATCGGCGCGATATCCACCTCCGCCGCAGCAGCCTGCGCGTGGCCGGGCGCGTGGACATAGCCGTGCCGCGGGAGTGCCGGCGCGGGCCGTACCCTTTGCCAGAGCGGCGCATGCACTTCCATCTCCGCAAACGCCGAGCCCACCAGCTGCGCGAGCACCGCGCTCAGTTCCATATCGGCGCCCGCGCGCACATGCTGGATAGCGAGCGGCGCTTCAGTGACTGCGCCGTCAATACCGGCCGCAACCGTGGTCGGCCATAGGATCGGTGTCGCGGCCCTGGTAATGCGCGTATGCGTAGCCATCGCCAGCCGAGCGATCATGCGAGGCGAAACGGCAAAGTCCTGAGTCAACGGGAACCGCACGCGCTTGCCGTACAAAGCCCGCGTGAGCGGCGCGAGCAAGCTGTGGTTCAGCAGTCCGTCGAACGGCGGCAGGTTGTAACTCGCCATAACCAGATCCGCTTCACGCGCGAGCACGGGACGGGCTAACCTTTCGATCGTATCGGGCGTCAGGGCCTGGAGGTCGGGATGCAGCAGGACCGCGGTCTCCGCGCCAGCCTCGCCGGCAAGCGAAAGCAGCGCGGCTTCTGCGGCGGCGGTCTGGGCCCATGGCGAGCTCGAACCCTCTGCCGTGGGAAGCGGGTAGGTGAGCAGCTCCATTGTCTCGTCTACTGCGGTCCGGGCGGCCTCTGCCCCAGGGTAGACCAGCGAAAGATGGACGCCGGGAAGCATGCCCGACTGCATCAGCGCGGCGCCCCCGGCACGCAGTTGATCCGGGTCCACCGACCCGCTCACGCCGATAAAAAGCAGCGCCGTGCGCCTTTGCTCCTGCACTGCCACCGAGTCGCCCGCCAGATCCGGCTCTGTTTCCATCTTCGCCATGCGTCAACGCTCCAACTTCATGCTACGGGGCCGTGTGAGAGTTGCAAAATCCCGCCTAGGGGAATCCTGACCCATGTGGGGCGGTTATTCAACTCATAGACAAGCTCATACAGCGCTTTGTCAAGCAGGTATACACTCAGCAACTGCCGGAAGCTCATTTCGTCCGCCGGCAGGATCGCGCTGCCGGTCGTGGTTTTACGGTAGGAGTCAAGAAATTCGGCCGAAACCGCCGCTTCCCATAACCTAGCCCAGGGCTCCAGAACGTCATAGTCCTGCGGTCGGCGCTGGGTAGTGCGAGCCAGTCCTGCATAGGCCGCATAGGAAAAGGACCGGAGCATCCCTGCAACGTCTTTCATCGGCGACTGCTTGGCCCGGCGCTCCGCGAGCGGTCGCGCAGGCTCGCCCTCGAAGTCGAGCAGGACAAAATCACCCTTGGAGCGCAAAGTTTGGCCCAAGTGGTAGTCGCCGTGGACCCGTGTCCGCTGGGCGCCTGCTCCGACCTTTGTGAGCGCGCTATAGGCGCTCAGAATTGCGCGACGGCGGCTCAGCACAAGCCCGGCCTGCTCAATTGTGCCCTCTAAGGCCTCGCCCAACTTGCTGAGACTACCGCGCAGGGTGTCGAAGGCACGCCCTCCATGGGCGAGGAGATCCTTTTCAAGCGCACGCAGGTCGTCGAGCGTCATCGGCTCGGGCGCGAACGCCGGGTCCTCGGTGGTCTGCGCAAGCGCGAGGTGCATCTCGGCGGTGCGGCGGCCCAGGGTACAAGCGGCTTCCAGGTAAAAGCCGGCGGCATCGCGGGTTTGCTCCATGGCAGGACCTTTGGCGTCGATGGCTTCACCCGGTTTCGGCAGCTGCGCGGGCGGAAACTGCGCGGCAAGGCGGCCTTCGTAAAAGCGCCCAAGCTCATCGAGCGTCCATTGCCACCCGTCGCCTTCGTTCGGCACCAGTCCTTGCACCATAGCCACCGTCGCTGGCTCCTGCCCGGTGGTGTGGTAGTCGAGCGAGCCCCCAAAAGGAGCGATCGCACGAAATGCCGAGTTTTCCGTGAGATAGCGGCCGATCTCGACATCCGGATTCGGCCCGTACAGGACGCGGCGGAACAGCTTCGCAATCAGCCGGTCGCCGTAGAAAACAGAAGTGTTGCTTTGCTCGGCGGAGGACCGGCGCGGCGGAAGCGTGGAGTCGCCGCGCAGCCCGGCAAATACACTCGACGGGCTGCCGCGCAGGATGCCATTGCGCATCGGGAGCTCATCGGCATGGGCGAGCAGGTCCAGCAATGCGGTTGCTGCCGCGTCGGCGTACATCGCATCGGCAAGCACGCCCGACTCACCCGGCGCGAGCACGAGCGAAACGATGGCGTTCGGGTTGCTTTCGCGCAGCACGGCAGCCTCGTCGCCGAAGAGCAGTGTAAGCGGGAGCAGATAGCCCTCCGGCTCGCCCTCGGTGTACTCGACAGTGATCATCGCGAGCGCGATGGCCGCTTCCGCGCTGGGCGCGAGGGGAGCCCAGTCGGCGACGGAAACCTGGGCGATCGTACGGCTTTTCGCGCCGAACCAGCGCTGGCGGGGCAGGTAGTCGGGCAGTAGACGCTCCTCAAACAGCCGCCCGGCAGAGGCGAAGACGCCCTCCCAGTCGTGCTGCTGTCGAAGTGAAATCTGCGCGGCGGCATTGTCCTTAGCTGCCTCGTCGAGGGCAACCCGGTCCGGCGAGGGCTGCAGTTCCAGCCAGAAGAAGCCGTAGGAACCGAGTGTGATGTGGTACGGGGCTTTGGTGACCGGCGGGAACTCGACGTAGCCCAGCATCTCGACCGGGGTCATGCCTTCGAACTCGGCCAGGTCGAGCGTGACGGGTTGGGCAAAGCGCGAAAGATTCGCGACGCACAGGATCGTCGTGTTCCCATCCTCGCGGACATAAGCGAGGACCTTGCGGTTGTCAGGCGACAGAAAGCGCTGCGTACCCCGCCCAAAAACCGGGAAGAGCTTACGCAGGGAGATCATGTTGCGCATCCAGTTGAGCAGGCTGGACGGGTCGGACTGCTGCCCCTCGACGTTGATCGCCTCATAGCCGTAGACCGCGTCCATGATGACAGGCGAGAACAGCTTCGCGGGCGAGGCGCGGGAGAAGCCGGCATTGCGGTCCCCGGACCACTGCATGGGGGTGCGGACCCCGTTGCGGTCGCCCAGATAGATGTTATCGCCCATGCCGATCTCGTCGCCGTAGTAGAGGATCGGCGTGCCGGGAAAGGAAAACAGCAGCGAGTTGAGCATCTCGATGCGGCGGCGATTGTTGTCGAGCAAGGGCGCGAGCCGGCGGCGAATGCCGATATTGATGCGCATCCGCGGGTCGGCCGAGTAGGCCAGGTACATGTAGTCGCGCTCCTCGTCCGAGACCATCTCAAGCGTCAGCTCGTCGTGGTTGCGCAGGAAGATGCCCCACTGGCAGTTCTCCGGGATGCCCGGGGTCTGCGCCATGATATCTGTGATCGGCAGCCGGTCCTCCTGCCGGAGTGCCATGTAGATGCGCGGCATCAGCGGGAAGTGGAAGGCCATGTGGCACTCGTCGCCGTCGCCGAAGTAGGGGCGCACGTCCTCCGGCCACTGGTTGGCCTCGGCCAGGATCAGCCGGCCGTCGTAGCCTTCGTCGATGGCGGCGCGGATTTGCTTGATGGCTACGTGGGTCTCGGGCAGATTTTCGCAGCTGGTGCCGTCGCGCTCGATCAGGTACGGGATCGCATCCATGCGGAGGCCGTCGACGCCCATGTCGAGCCAGAATCGCATGATGTCGATAACATCCTGGATGACGGCGGGATTGTCGAAATTCAGGTCGGGCTGGTGTGAGAAAAAGCGGTGCCAGTAATAGGCGTTCGCGACCGAATCCCAGGTCCAGTTGGACTTTTCGGTGTCGGTGAAAATGATGCGGGCGTCGGCGTATTTCTTGTCAGTGTCGGACCAAACGTAGCGCTCGCGCTCGGGCGATCCCGGGGCGGCCAGGCGCGCGGCCTGGAACCACGGATGCTGGTCGGAGGTGTGATTGATGACCAGCTCGACCATGACCTGCATGTCGCGGTCGTGGGCCGCGTGCAGAAATCGTTTGAAGTCGTCAACCGTCCCGTAGCTCGGGTTGACGGAAAGGTAATCGGCGATGTCGTAGCCGTCGTCGCGCAGGGGTGAGGGAAAAAACGGGAGCAGCCAGAGGCAGGTGACGCCGAGGTCCTGGAGGTAGTCGAGCTTGGTGAGCAGGCCGGGGAAGTCGCCGATGCCGTCGTTATTTGAGTCGGCAAAGGCGCGCACATGAAGCTCGTAAATAATGGCGTCCTTGTACCAGAGTGGATCGGACATGCTGCCCTGCCGCTTCAAGCCTGCCTCCTGCTGTTTGCGCTTCCGTTAACGACAAAAAGGTGTCCCGGTTGCTCGGCGGGGTCGAGTGCAACGTAGTTGCTTGGACCGCGCCACTCATAACTCGCGCCGGTAAGGAGGTCCTCGCAAGTGTAAACGGACTCGTCCGTCAGGCCGAGTTGGGCCGTGTCCAGGTAAAGCCAGCCCATCTGCCGGTTCACCGGGTCTAGATTTATGACAGTAAGGATCACATCTTCTAGAGTATCGCCCGTGCGCTTGTGTCTTTTGCTCCATGCGAGCAGCTGTGGATTGTCGGTCTGGTGAAAGCGTAGGGACTGGTCGAAATTTTGGAGCGCCGGATGCTCGCGCCGCGCTCGGTTGACCTTGGCCATGAGCTGCGCGATGGGGTTTTCAAGCGAAAGCGGCCAATGCTTGATCTCGTACTTCTCAGAGTCGAGGTACTCCTCGCCGCCCGCTTTGAAAGGTGCGTCCACCAGGTTCTCGTACACGCCGCCGTAGATGCCGTAGGAGGGGTTCATGGCGGCTGCAAGCAGGAAGCGCAGGGCAAACGACGCTTGTCCGCCAGTTTGCAGGTTATACGGATTGATGTCAGGCGTGTTCGGCCAAAAGTTGGGGCGGAAATACTGCCATTGCTCGGTTTGCGTCAGTTCAGTGAGGTACTCGGTGAGCTCTTCCCGAGTCGTTCGCCAGCAGAAGTATGTGTAGCTTTGCGAGAAACCGAGTTTCGCGAGCTGCTCCATCACGCGTGGGCGCGTAAAAGCTTCAGCGAGGAAAAGCGCGTCCGGGTACTGGCGCTTGACCTCCGCGATGCACCACTCCCAAAAGCCGAAAGCCTTGGTGTGCGGGTTGTCCACCCGGAAAATGCGGACGCCGCGCGCAGCCCAGAACAAGAAAACGCCGGCGAGCGCGTCCCACAGTTCCTCCCAATCTGCCGATTCGAAATCGATGGGATAAATGTCCTGGTATTTTTTGGGCGGGTTCTCCGCATATTGGACCGAGCCGTCAGCCCGATGCTTGAACCAGCTTGGGTGCTCGGTGACCCAGGGATGATCGGGCGCGCACTGGAACGCGATGTCGAGCGCGAGTTCCATGCCATGCTCTTCGGCTGAAGCACGCAAATGCTCAAAATCCTCGAGCGTTCCGAGTTCAGGCAGGATCGCGGTATGGCCGCCCTCGGCGACACCGATCGCCCAAGGACTGCCTACATCTCCGGGCTGTGCAGTGGTGCTGTTGTTCTTGCCTTTGCGGAACGAACGCCCAATGGGGTGGATAGGCGGCAGGTAAAGTACGTCAAACCCGAGCGCTTGTAGGTACGGCAGCTTCCCTTCCACGTCGCGCAAAGTTCCGTGCGTCTGCAGATCCGGCCCTTGCGAGCGCGGGAACAACTCATACCAGGTCGAGAAACGGGCTTTCTGCCGATCGACCTCAACAGCCAGCACTCGGTCGTAGCGGGTTTCGAGCTCTGTATCCGGGTAGCGTCCGGCAAGCGTGAGCAACTCAGGCGCGAGCCCCGGAGCGGTGAGCCCCGTACGCTCCGCTTCCGCGTGGCCGGAGCTTTCCAGGCCGGAAAGGGCGTCGCCATTCTTACGCAGCAAGCGGGCCAGGTTGCGCAACTCGCGGGCGTCTTTCCCCTGTCCGCGGGTAGAGGCCCGTTCAATGAGGAGGCTGCCGGTCTGGAGTTCCAGCCCTACTTCCTGCCCGGCTTCGAGCTTTTTCGCGAGTCCGTCCTGCCAAGTGTCGATGTGGTCGATGCCGGCGATCAACGTGTACTCATACCGGCCTGGAACGGCGACTGTGAAGCTGCCATGCCAGCGATCATTGCCGCGCGACTCCATCGCTGTGATCGCCCACTCTTTGTCGCCCGGCCTGCGCGCAAGCAATTTTGCCTTCACATGGTCGTGCCCATCGCCGAAAATATCGGCTTCAACAACTACCTCATCGCCCGCAACGCGCTTGGCCGGGAAGCGTCCCGCATCGATCTCCGGCGTAACGTGCTCGATAACGACCCGTTTGCGCCCATTTTCCGGCTTAGGAAGCGCTCGTTTTGCTGACGGCATTCGGCCCTCGATGCGGCTGCCTCAAACGGCGGACGCAAAGACAGGGAGATGACGGGATGCGCCGTGCGGTTGTCAGCCCTCATCAGGGGCCACGGTTACTCCTCCCACATGAAGAAGATGTTATTGAGCGCCTCGGCCCAAGCCGGATGCGCGAATATACCGTCACGAAGCGTTGTGTAGGGAAGCTTGCCAAGCATCGCGATTTCGAGCATTGCCGCCAGCTCGCCGCCCTCGCCGGCGAGCACCGCCGCGCCTAGAATCTGCTCGGTTTCCGCGTCCACAACGACCTTCATCAATCCGCGGTCATCGCCCGTTTCAAATGCCCGCGCGATTTTACTCGCCGTCATCTTGGCGACGCGCACCTTATGCCCGGCTTCCCTCGCTTCGCGCTCGCTCATGCCGATACGGCCCAATTGTGGGTCGGTGTACACGCTGTAAGGCACAGGTCTCCCAGTTGTCGTACGATTGCCTCCTTCAAGAAGGTTCGCGGCAACAATCCTGTAATCGTCGTAGGAAATGTGCGTAAAGGCCGGTCCGCCCTTTACGTCGCCCAACGCATAGATGCCGGGCACGGCTGTTTCTAGACGCTCGTTCACCGGGATGGAGCCATGCTCATCTACTTGGAGGCCGGCAGCCTCGAGGTGCAAGGCTTCGATGTTCGGCACCCGTCCCGCAGCGAGCAGCAAGTGCGAGCCGCTCAGGGTTCGCTCGCCTCCGTTCTCAACGGCGACCCGGAGCGTGATGCCGTCGGCACTTTGGGAGGCGGCCAGCACATTTGCACCGAGAAAAAGCTCGATACCGTCTTCCCGAAGAATGTCTTGCAACGCCCCGGCAACATCCGGATCCTCACGCGGCAACAATTGCGGAGCCCGTCCCACGATCGTGACCTCCGCGCCGAATCGCCGGAACATCTGCCCGAACTCGACCGCGATGTAGCTGCCGCCAAGGACGAGCAGATGCCGAGGCACCGCGTCCAGCTCCATGACCGTCTCGTTCGTGAGATACGGGACTGTATCCAGCCCTAAACCGGCGGGCACCATCGTGCGCAGACCGGTGTTGATGAAAATCTTCTCCGCAGCGAACGCGCGCGTGCCGCCGTCTTTCAGGGCGACCTCGACCTGTTTCGTGCCGGTAAAACGGGCTGTCCCGCGCACCAGCTCAATATGGTCGGTCGCCGCCAGGCTTTTCTCGCTTCCCGAGCGCCAGGTGTTCACGACGCTACGCTTGCGGTCGCGTACCCTGGCCACGTCGACGGTGACCGGGCCTGTCCTTACGCCGAACTCGCCGCCACGGCGGGCCATCTCCGCCACGCGCGCGCTTGCAGCCATCGTCTTGGTCGGTGTGCAACCCCAGTTCACGCAGGTGCCGCCCACCTGATTACTCTCAACTATAACGACGCGTCGCTCTTTCGCGGCGAACGCAGCGGCAAGCGGGTTGCCTGCCTGCCCCGAGCCCAGGATGAGCGCCTCTGCCTGTGTACTTGCCTGCTCCGCCATGCGGAATCTCCTTGAATATCAGAATCGAGAAACGATCAGGAATGCGCCGCCTATCGCAAGTGCGTCTTCGGCCAAGGCTACCGGCAGATCAGGCAATCCAGCCCCTTTCGTGAGCGCACGCCGTGCGTAGAAGCCGGCAAAGGCCCCGGCAATTGCGGCGACCCCGCCAAGGAGACCACCCAGCCACAACGGCCGCCCTGCGACCGAAGCCAATACTGTACCCACACCTGCGCCGAAACCGCAGCGCGCCAGGAGAGGAAAAGCGTCCGTGCGAGGCGGCGTTTTCGGGAGCTTGTCGCCGATCAGCTCCCCGGCCGCCAACGCCGTGAATACGCCCAGCGAAACAGGATGCGTAAGGAATGAAAACGGGGTTTGCCCGAGTGGAAGCCAGCCAAGCCGCGTACCCCAGCAGAGTACCGCAACCGGCGTGAGCGTGCGCAAGCCGTTCAGGAAGCCGAATCCTAGAGTGAGTGATGCGAAAGTTGTAAGCTGCATACCGCTGCTAGGATGCGCCTCCATAGCAACAAAGGCCGCCGCGTTTTAACCCTCGCGCAAAAGCCGCGGCTCCTCGGGCGCGCGCAGGCGCACCAAACGGTCGACCGCATACGGCGAGCGTTGCCCGGATTGGTGATAGTGCCGCACCTGCAACTCGCCGAGCAAGCCGATGGCGAGCATCTGGATGCCTGCCAAGATTAGGATGCCGGCGGCCACGAACAGCGGTCCGTGCCGGTCCATGACGTGCTGGCGCGTGAGCAGTTTAAGTGCAAGCAGGAAGACCGCGATTCCTCCTCCGCCGAGCATGGAAAGCGCTCCGAAAGAACCGAAAAAGTGCAGCGGACGGGTCATGTACTTGAGCAGGAACCGGATCGTCAGCAGATCGAAGAACACGCGAAATGTGCGGCCGATGCCGTAATGGCTTTTGCCCCGCTCGCGATGGACGTTTCGGATCGGTATCTCACAAATGGACGCGCCATACCAGCTGGCGAGCGCCGGGATGAACCGGTGCATCTCGCCGTACAAGGGCACGGACTGGATCACCTCGCGCCGATACGCTTTAAAGGTGGTGCCGAAGTCGTGAATATCCACGCCGGAAAGCCTGGCCATGAGCCAGTTGGCTGCGCGCGATGGAATGCGGCGCATCACGAAATTATCGATCCGCTCTTTGCGCCAGCCGGAAACCACGTCGTAGCCTTCGTCGAGCTTCTCGAGAAAACGCGGGATTTCGTTCGGATCATGCTGCAGGTCGCCGTCCATGGCCAGGATGTACTCGCCCTGCGCATGGTCGAAACCGGCGGCCAGCGCGGAGGTTTGCCCGAAGTTGCGGCGCAGCTTGATGACCAGCACCCGGCTATCCACCGCCGCGATCTCCTCGAGCAGTTTGTAGGTCCGGTCGCTCGATCCGTCGTCTACCAGCACCAGCTCAAAAGAATCACTCACGCTTTCCATTACCGCTTTCAGACGGTCATAAAGCGCAGTGACGTTCTCTTCCTCATTGTGAAAGGGGACAACGACGGAGTACTTCGGCATGATTTCCATTTTATAGGACGGTTTACTGGGACTTCGGGAACTCGTCCGCTTCGGAGTAGTTGCCGACCATCTGCACAAATACACGCTCGGAGGATTGCACGTCCTCGAGTGCCTGCTCGATCAGATCGGGCGCGCCGCCCTCCTTGCGCAGCCACGCGGATGCGTCTTCGCGATTGGGCGCCTCATGAACTGCGACTTCGCGGTGGTAGTTGGAGCCTTCCTGCTCGGAAATGAGATAACCCTCACCCTGCTTCTTGATCTCGAAATTGCGCAATGCCATGTGATTTCCTTTCAAGCATTTGGATGCGCGAAGCGCAAAGAACACGCCACGAAGCAGCCGCGCCTTCCGAGAACCGCGCGAAGCGCCCGCGCAGGCGGTTTTAGTTCCCGCTTAAAACCTCAGCCGCGACTCGAGCTGCATCCTCGCAGGCCGCCCGATCCACGTCATGGTGTGTTACAAACCGAACCGCATGCGGTTCGACCGCCCCGGCAAGCACGCCCCGCCGCTTGAGAGCCGCAACAACTTGAGTGGCTTCACGCCCGTGCAGCAGTCGGAAGATAACGATATTGCTTTGGACTAAGTCGAGATTCAGATCCACGCCCGGTAACACCGCGAGCCGCTCCGCCAGCAGTCGTGCATTTGCGTGGTCCTCACCGAGGCGCGCCGGCATCTCCTCCAGAGCAATTAGGCCCGCCGCGGCCAGGATGCCCGCTTGCCGCATGCCACCGCCGAGCGCCTTGCGCACTGAGCGGGCCCGCTCAATAAACTCCGCCGAGCCCACGAGCATGGACCCGACCGGCGCGCATAGGCCCTTGGATAGGCAAAACATAACCGAATCGAAGCCCCTCGTCAGCTCGCGAACGCTTACGCCCAAGTGCGTGGCAGCGTGAAAAATGCGCGCGCCGTCAAGATGGACGGGCAAGCCGAGCTCGCGGGCACCGGCCCAGATCTCCTCGAACACCGCAACCGGCGTGACGATGCCGCCCGCCATGTTATGCGTATTTTCAAGCGAAATAAGCCCCGGCTGCTGCCGGTAGTACATCCGGGGGCCGAACAGGCTCTTGATGTGCTCCCAGCGGAACACCCCGTCCTCGGCTCGGGCGGTTCGAAGCTGGCAGCCGGCAAAGGCAGCCACCATTGCCATTTCCCAGTCCACCAGGTGGGCGCGCGCTTCGCACAGCACCTCCTGGCCATGCTGCGTGTGGAGGCGGATCGCAATCTGGTTGCCCATGGTGCCGGTCGGTACGAACAGGCCCGCTTCGCGGCCGAAGATCTCCGCCGCGCGCGCTTCGAGCGCATTGACGGTCGGGTCTTCCCCGTAAACGTCGTCACCCACCTCCGCCTCGGCCATGGCGGCGCGCATGCGGGGCGTCGGTTTGGTCACGGTGTCGCTGCGCAGGTCGACGGTGGTGACCGGAATGTCCTGCTCAAGGGTGGGGGTGGGCGCGAAAAGGGTGTCGGTAGCCATGTCTACACCTATTATCCATTTATCCATGTCTCATGCGGTACTTCCGAGGCCTCCAAAAGTCTCGCGAAAACCTCATTCGACAGCAGCCGACCCCGACGGGTGAGCGCCGCTCGCTCGCTTTGTATGGTAAGCAGTTCGTTTTGCTGCAAATCCTCAATTGCCGGCAAGTAGGCTGTAACCGCATCGATGCCGAACTCCCGACCAAGCTGGCTTAGTGAGACACCTATATTCCGGCGCAGACCTAGAAACCAGGCCTCTTCCAACTCCTGCGCTGGGGTGAGCCGTTCCGGCTCCTCCCACGCAGGCGCGGCGAAAAAACCCTCCAGCCCATCGCCGGTCGCAAACCGAGCAGCCCTCCCATCCTCGCCGCGCAGCATCGAATGGGCATCCACACCCACCCCGAGATAGGGTGAGCGGAGCCAATACCGCTCGTTGTGACGGGAGCGGCCATCGCTTTCCGGGCCGATCCGGGCGAAGTTCGAGATCTCGTACTGAGCCACTCCCGCAGCGCTCAGGGTTTCGCAGGCTGAAAGGTACCAGTCAGCCACGACATCCTCGTGCGGCAGCAGCCCGGCCCCGAACCGGACGCCGCCGCGCAGCGCTTCAGAACCCAGCCGCGAATCCTCGTCAAGCTCGAACATGTACACACTGGCGTGGTCCACAGGCGCCGCTGCCAGTTGTGCGACCGAGTAAGCCCAGCTTGCCCCGGTCTGCCCCGGCAACCCGGCGATCAAATCTGCCGACACATGCGCTACCCCAGCAGCGCGGACCCGCGCGATCTCCGCCAGCGCCTCGACGCCGGAGTGGGTCCGCGCCGTCGCTCGCGCTTCGTCATCTACAAAGGACTGCACGCCGAACGACACCCGATTCACCCCACACTCCATCGCTGCCGCGAGCGTTGCAGGCTCGAGCTGCAGCGGCGCTGCTTCGAGCGTGATCTCCGCGTCCGCAGCCACGTCGAATTCAGCCCGGATCGCCCCGAACAACTCGCGCACAAGCGCTGGGGGCAGCAGCGAAGGCGTCCCTCCACCCAGATATACCGTGTCCACCGCCCGCGGCAGGGATAATCCGCGCGTGGCTGCCCAGGCCCGGGCCTCCCGGAGCTGCCGCTGCAGGGCTGCTACATAGGCGGGCATGGCGGAAACCGGATAAACGCCCGAAGCGAAGTTGCAGAACGTGCATTTGGCCCGGCAAAACGGAACGGAAATATAGATGCCCACCGGGTCCACACTCTTATTCTCGCAGGCCCGTTAGAATAGAGGAAGCCCATGGCAGAAGCGGCCCAGCAGCAAGACCCACAAAAAAACGACGACGATGTAGTCGGCAAGGCGTATGACGGCCGCCTGATGCGGCGGCTGCTTACCTACCTGCGCCCGTATAAGCTGATCGCGACTGTTTCGCTGATCGCCATCCTTTTCAAGGCTGCCATCGATGTACTCGGCCCTTATCTATTCAAGGTTGCGCTCGACCTGTATCTCACGCCGCATGCCCCGGGGGCGACGCACTCCTATCTTTCACGCCATTTGAGCCGGCGCGCCGCCGCCGGTATCAGCGAACTAGCTGGCCTGTACTTCGGCTCGCTCCTGCTCGGCTATGCGCTTGAGTTCATGCAGACCTATGTGCTGCAGTGGATGGGCCAGAAGGTCATGTTTGACATGCGCCGCGAGATTTTTTCGCACATGCAACGCATGCACATCGGCTTTTTCGATAAGAACCCCGTGGGCCGGCTGGTCACCCGGCTCACCAGCGACGTCGACGCCTTAAATGAAATGTTCACCTCGGGCATATTCGCGATCTTCGAGGATGTGTTCGTGCTGATAGGCATCGTCGCCGTCATGCTCTCGATGAGCTGGTGGCTCGCGCTGCTCACCTTCGCGGTCTTGCCGCTTATCTTTCTGATCACGCGCGTTTTCCGCAAGTACGTCCGCGAATCGTACCGGCGCATCCGCGCGGCCGTCGCGAAGATTAATGCCTACACGCAGGAGCATGTCAGCGGCATGGCCCTGGTGCAGCTCTTTAACCGGCAGGCGCGCGCGTTCGACGACTTTGAGGCAATCAACCGGCTGCACATGGTCGCTTTCAAGGATTCAATCCTGGCTTACGCCCTGTATTATCCGGGCGTCGAGCTGCTGAGCACGATTGCGATCGCGCTTGTGGTGTGGATCGGCGGCGAAGGAGTTCTGCGCGGGACGGTTTCGATCGGCATCCTGGTCGCGTTTATCCAATATTCACAGCGGTTCTTCCGGCCCATTCAAGATCTAAGCGAGAAATACAACATCCTCCAAGCCGCCATGGCCGCAAGCGAGCGCGTTTTCAAGCTGCTCGACACACCGCCCGAGGTAGGCTCGCCCATGAGCGCCGTCACCGCTGCAAACACCGGCGAGGTCGAGTTCCGGGATGTCTGGTTTAGCTACGGGAAGCTCACGCCGGAGCAGGCTTCGGAAAACCCGGCGAGTCTCAAAGACGTCGAATGGGTGCTGCGCGGGGTCTCGTTTTCCATTCGCAAAGGCGAGACGGCGGCGATTGTCGGCCACACCGGCGCAGGTAAAACCACCATCATCAGCCTGATGATGCGCTTTTACGATGTGCAGCATGGGCAGGTGTTGATCGACGGCGTAGACGTGGGGGCGCAGGACCTGCACAGCCTGCGCTCGCGGTTCGGCGTCGTCCTCCAGGATCCGTTTCTATTCTCCGGCACCATTGAGGCGAATATTCGGATGGGCTCGCCTATCTCAGCCGAGCGTGTGCGCGAAGCTGCAGAAGAGGTCAACCTGCTCGACTATATCGAGGCGCAGCCGGCCGGCTTCCAGGAACTGCTGCGGGAGCGCGGCGCGGGGCTTTCGACCGGTCAAAAGCAGCTCATCAATTTTGCCCGCGCACTCGCGCACGATCCCGCAATTCTGATCCTCGATGAAGCGACCTCCTCGGTCGACACCGACACCGAGCTGCGCGTCCGCTCGGCGCTGGAGCGCATGGTGACGGGCCGAACCTCCGTGCTGATTGCCCACCGGCTCTCGACCGTGCAGCGGGCCGATACCATATTGGTCATGCACAAAGGGCAGCTACGTGAGCAAGGACCGCACCAGCAACTCCTTGCTGAACGCGGCTTGTATTACAAGCTCTACCAGTTACAGTATCGCGACCAGGAAGCCGGCGTGCCAGGTGAGGCATTTGCTCCCGCTTTTGCGCTGGGAACGGACTAGAACGTCCGGTGGCGCGCTTTTTTCTTTCCGCCGGCGAGGCAAGCGGTGAGCAGTATGCCGTGCAGTTGATGGCTGCGCTGCGGCGCACATTGCCCGATGCAGAGTTCTTTGGATTGGGTGGCGCGCGCATGGAGGCCGCGGGCCTTTGCCGGATTGTTCGCGCGGAAGACGTCACCGTCATGGGCATTACGGAGATCGTGCGGCACATTCCCCGGATTTACCGCGAGTACCGCAAGCTGCGCCGGGCTTTACTCACGGGAAATCCGGATGTCCTGATCCTAATCGACTTCCCGGACGTGAACTTAGGATTAGCCCGTCGCGCGAAGCAGCTCGGCATTCCGGTGGTCTTTTTCGTGAGCCCGCAGGTGTGGGCGTGGAAAAAACACCGCTTGCCCCGTATCCGCCGCGATGTAGACCGGATGCTCGTGATCTTTCCATTTGAAGAGCCCTGGTATCGCGAGCGCGGCGTGGAGGCTGTCTTTGTGGGCCACCCGCTCGCGGAGTTGCCGCTACCATCCTCCTCCCGGGAACAGTTCGCGGCAGAGAACGGGCTGAGTCCGACAAAACAGTGGATAGGCCTGCTCCCCGGCTCCCGCCCTCGCGAGATCGCGTTGAACCTGCCCACAATTCTCGATGCTGTCCGCCTGATCGGGCCGCAGTACACCTATCTGCTCCCGCTCGCGCCGACGCTGACTCCGACACAGGAGCAGGCGGTCCGCCGCAGGCTTGGGCAAACGCCCGTGACACTCACCCGCGATGCGCGCGGGACGCTCCACCATGCCCGCGCCAGTGTCGTCGCAAGCGGAACGGCAACGGTTGAAGCCGCCCTGATCGGGAACCCCTTCGTGGTCGTTTACCGGCTTTCGAGCGCGTCGTATGCAATCGCGAGGCGGTTCGTGCGCGTTCCGCATGTCGCCATGGCGAATCTCATCGCCGGCCGCCGAGTCGTCCCCGAGCTCATCCAGAATGCCTTTACCCCGGAGGCCGTCGCCGCCGCCCTACGGCCTTTGCTCGCAGAAACCTCGGAGCGCTGGGCCATGGTCGATTCGCTGCATCAAATCCGTTTGTCCCTTCAACAGGAAGCAAGTGCCATCGACACGGTCGCGGCGCACGTCCTTTCCCTACTACCCGTGTCTAAACCGATGAGCCAAACACCCTTGAGCCTCGCCCTATGAGACTTTGCCGCACAACCGCTGCCTTCCTGTTCGCGTTTTCCCTCCATTCTCCGATGCTGATCGCCGCTGAAGCTAAGCCTCCCATCGAAGTGACGGGCTATGTCATCGACGCCCAGGTCAACCCGGCCGCACATACGCTGAATGCGCAAGCCAAGGTGACGTTTACGGCGAACCAAGCCGGCGACGCTGCCGTATTTGAACTGCATGGCGCGCTTCGTGTGACGGAAGTCCGCGACGCGGGCGGAATCTCGCTGAACGGCGAGCGCGGCGCAAACGCGACCGTACGCGTGACCCCGGCGCAAACTCTGATCGCCGGACAAAGCTACACATGGACCTTTTTCTATAATGGCGCGCTTACAAGCGCGGACGGCGGCCCGGTCGAGGGTTTAAAGCTCGCTTCCGTGGATGACCCGGTCTCCTACCTGCTTTACGCGGGCCGCTGGTTTCCTCTGGTGGGCTACACCACCGACCGTTTCACGGCGGAAACGCACGTGTTCGTACCCGCCGGGTATACCGTGGTCGGGTCAGGCGCGACAAACGCGCCGACCGCGCCGGGCAAGGTCGTGAGTACCGAGCAGGCGCACCGCGATGCGGCTGCAGTTGCGAAGGAGGGGGCAGACGGCGGGCCGCAGTTGCAGCGGCGGGGGGAAGCTGCGGGCGAAGCACCCACGACTGCAAGCGAGCAGCGCCGCAAAAATGGCACGGAGATCGCGGGCGAGGACAATGTACCCGAGCGACCACCCGTAAACGCCCCTGTAGCGAGAACGCCCCCGGCTCCGAGGCCTACGCCCCAAGCTGCCCTGCGTACCCGCCGAGCAGCCCGCGCCGCCGCTGCCGCTGCTGTAAAACCGACTGCTCCGGCCAGGCCCACCACTGCCTCGCTCGCGCTTCCAGGCGGGCAGGAGTTTGATTTCTCCTGGACCAAACCGGGCTTCCCGGGCACGCTTGTCATTGGTAAATTTCTGCCGCCCGTAACCGAAACCGGTTCGCCCAACATTCGCGTTTACACCGCCGAAGCGCACCAAGCCTCTGCTGCCGCCTACGCCGACACGGCCAATCGCGTTTATGCCTTTTACACCAGCACCTTCGGCCTGCCGGAGTCGAACAAGCTCAACATCGTCGAACTCCCGGATGATACCGTGCCCGCAACCTGGGCGCCCGAGATCGCCGGCATTGCCGGTGCCCGGATTGCGAATAAGTCCGACGCGCGCCTGCTCGCAAACACTGTGGCGCACCAGTGGTGGGGTTCGCAGGTCAGCCCGGCAATGCTCAACGACACCTGGATTACAAATGGCATGGCTCGTTATGGCGAGCTGCTTTACGTGGAGGACCAGGGCGGCAAACCCGCGCTTCAAGCGGCTGTGCTCGACGTACAATCCGGCGCGCTCGCGTACGACACGATCCCGCTTGCGACTGCAGGGCGCCTCCAGGTTTTCTCGCCCGAGTTCCAATCCATGACGCTTGAAAAAGGCGCGATGGTCTTCCACATGCTCCGCTGGGAGGTCGGCGACGACAGCTTTCTCAAAATCGTGCGGGCAGCGCAGACCCAATACACCGACAAGAGCTTATCGACCTCAGACTTCGAAAAACTGGCAGAAGGG
This sequence comes from uncultured Acidobacteriaceae bacterium, assembly GCA_964247895.1. Lineage (GTDB taxonomy): Bacteria > Acidobacteriota > Terriglobia > Terriglobales > Acidobacteriaceae > EB88. Next base: position 9,535 of record CAXTWG010000001.1, on the reverse strand, counting down.
CAGTCCCAGCAGCAGCTCACGGCATTTTTCTCGCAGTGGCTCGACGGCACCGGCGCGCCGCAATTCGTGGACAAGTATGCCGTTTACCGGCTCGGCAACGATAAGGGTTTCCGCACCATCGGCTCCATTTCGCAGGATCTCGACCTGTTCAACATGCCGGTCGACCTGCGCGTTGAGACAGAAGGCAAAACCGAAAACAAGCGTGTGGAGATTGAAGGGACAAGTTCCCAGTACGTGGTGGACACTTTCGGCTCGCCACGCCATATTCAGGTCGACCCGGATAACTGGATCCTGAAAAATACGCCCGACATGCAGGTGCGGGTTGCCATCCTGCGCGGGCAGCAGCTCGTGGGCCAGGGTGATTTTTCAGGTGCCTTGGCTGAGTTTCAGAAAGCGCTCGCCGCCAATCCGGTCAGTTCGCTCGCCAACTATCGCATCGGCGAGCTCCTGTTTACGCAGCGCAACTACCAAGCCGCCGCCAACAGCTACCGCGACGCCCTGCGCGGGGATGGCGAGCCTGCCTGGACCCAGGTGTGGAGCCACATCGCGCTCGGCAAGATTTTCGACGTAACCGGGCAAAGGGACCGCGCGGTGAACGAGTACCGCCAGGCCGTACAAACGAACGACAATACGCAAGGAGCTCTGAACGAGGCTCGGCTTTACCTGAAAGGCCCATACAAACGGCCGGACCAAGCCGAGTAAAGATGTCAGGGTAGTACGTGCGTGTCTTCGAAAAGGCTCACTTCTGCCCCGAGCGCGACCAGGAACAGCCGCATACGTTCCAGGGTATCCGGCGCACAAGCAGACGGATAAGTAAGTGCAACCCGTATCGGTTCCAGAGCGAGAAAACGCAGCCCGAAGCACTGCCCTGCTCTGTAGGTGCACGAAGCCAGGTCGGCAATACTGAGCACCTCTGTCGGCGTCGCGAACAGTGCCGCAGGGGGTGCCATTCGGTCCAGTAAAGTAAAAATCTCGAGCTTCGATTCGAGCTCGTCCGGCACGGTATCAAGGACTAAATCCGCATCGCACACCGCATCCTCGATACTTCCGGCATAGCGGGGAGCGAAAGGCGAATCCGTAGCACCGATCCTTTCTGCCGCGCGGCGCAGGTTACTGGGCAGAATATCCTCAAGCGCGGTAGGAAATCCGGCCCGCATGGAAAGCAGTGCAAGAGCCACCCCTGAAATCGCGCCGCCCGCGCCCGCGCCGATAATGGCGACCCGGCGAATCGGCGCAAGCGGGGTCATGATCATCTGGCTAGGGCTGCCAGCTACGCCGTCTTTGCTTCAACCAGCTTAGTAATCACGCTCTGCACGCTGGGTTCGGACTTGTTCAGGTACTCGCTGACACGCGTACGCTCTTCAGGCGTGAGGCTAATCGAAAGCGCGAGAATGCGACGGAGCGTAGTAGCTACATCGTCTACGTAATTCATAAGGCGGATTGCTTCGCCGGAAAGTGGCATGGGGCTCCTCTAGGTCTGTTGTCTTTCAAAGTATAGATGCTTGAAAGGCGCATCCAAGCGGAGGTATGAACGCGACCATAGAATTGAAATCAGATTGCCTACAGACCACGCTCGACACCCCCGCACGCACACCCGGCTCTACATACCGCCTGCAAATGCACGAAAAGTTCACTTTCGCGGACGCGGCGGCGATCCTGCCTTACCTCCGGCAGCTCGGCATTACAGACGCCTATCTTTCGCCGATTTTCGAGGCACGCCCGCATTCTATGCACGGCTACGACGTGGCCCGGCATGACTATCTGAACCCCGAGCTCGGCGGCGAAGCCGGCTTTGGCACCTTTACAGCCAAGCTGCGCGAGGCAGGCATGGGCCTGCTGCTCGACACTGTGCCGAACCATATGGGCGTCGGCAATCAGTCGGTGTGGTGGCAGGATGTGCTTGAAAACGGTCGCGCGTCTGAGTTCTCCGGGTATTTCGACATCGACTGGGAACCGCTCAAAGCCGACATGCAGAACCGGCTTCTGCTGCCCATCCTCGGCCAGCAGTACGGCGAAGCGCTTGAGGCGAAGCAGATTCAGGTCAAATTCGAGAACGGCCGCGCACTCATCGCCTATTTCGACCACCTTCAGCCGATCGCCCCGCGTCCGCTGCCCATGGTTTTCCCGCGCCGGCGCGATGTGGAGTTTGGCATTACGCCGGCCTTTCGCGCGCTACTCGACGAGCTCACCACCCTGCCGCCCCACGAGAGCACAAGCGAACAGGCTGTGGCCGATCGTCGGGCCCGCCTTGCGGACCTTAAGCCGCGGCTTAGCGCCATGCTGGCGGACCCCGCGCTCCAACCGGCGCTCGACAAAGCTGCTGCCGCCATCAACGGCACAGAAGGCGATCCGCGCTCCTTCGACTCCTTGCACGCTCTGCTGGAGGCGCAACCGTACCGGCTCGCCTACTGGCGTACTTCCAGCGAGCAGATCAATTACCGGCGTTTTTTCGACGTCAACGACCTGGTTGGCCTCCGCATGGAGAACCCGGAAGTTTTCGCGCGCACCCATACGCTGATCCGAAAGATGCTCGCCGACGGCGACGTAACCGGCCTGCGGATCGACCACTGCGACGGCATGTTCAACCCGCGCGTTTACTTGGAACGGCTACAGCAGCTTTGCGTCGCAGCCGAGTGCTTCGGCGCACCTATGAGCGAGGAAACGCCGAGCGGGATTGAGCAAAGCGTATTCGATGCGACCCGCGGACGCGATTGGAGCACAAGCAAGCTCCCCCTGTACTGCGTCGTGGAGAAAATCCTCGAACCCGGCGAAACGCTCCCGCCTATCTGGGCCGTACAGGGCACCTCCGGTTACGATTTCGTCCACTTCGCGAATCAGTTCTTCATCCAGCCCAAAAACAAGGCTCGCTTCGACTCAATCTACGCGGACTTTATCGGCGGCCGTGTTAGCCCCGCCCAGATTGTCTACGAGTCCAAGCGCAACGTGATGCTTACCTCTCTTTCGAGCGAGACACAGGTGCTCGCGAACCTGCTTTCCCACTTAGCACGTGCCGATCGCCGCGTGCGCGACTTTACCGACGCCCTGCTCGGGACCGCGATCCGCGAAACCATTGCCTGCTTCCCTATTTACCGCACCTACATCGACGAGCGCGGGCGTTACTCGGAGGAGGACAAAAAGACGATCCGCACCGCCGTTCGCCTGGCCAAGCGCCGCAATCCAAGTGTCGAGGCTTCGGCATTCGACTACCTGCAACGCGTCCTGCTGCTGGAAAACCGGGCTGAAGATTCCTCTACGCCTGAGGCCGAAGCGCAGTTGTATTTCGCTCTTAAGTTTCAGCAGCTCACCGGCCCTGTGATGGCGAAGGGCGTTGAAGACACCAGCTTTTACGTCTACTTTCGCTTCCTTTCATCCAACGAAGTCGGCTCCGCGATGGACGCTTTCGGCATGAAACCGGAGGCGCTGCACAAAGCGAACAGCGAGCGTCTCCAGCACACCCCGCATGCAATGCTCACCACATCCACCCACGACACCAAGCGAAGCGAGGACGTGCGCAACCGGCTCAATGTGCTTTCCGAGCTCCCCGACATTTGGGAGGCTACAGTCCGCCGCTGGGCGGAGAAAAATGCTCAGTACAAGACCACGCTCGACGACGGCACGGTCGCGCCGGATGCGAATGAGGAGTACCTGATCTACCAAACCATAGTCGGCGCATGGCCCTGGCTACCGATAGACCAGGAGAACTTCGCCGGACGCGTCAAGGAGTACCTGGCCAAGGCGCTGAGCGAAGGCAAGGTCAATGTCAGCTGGATCAATCCGCGGCCCGAGTACACCGAAGCCGTGCAGCGGTTTGTCGATCGAGTGCTCGGCGCAGGCGAGTTCCTCGCGCAGCTGGAGGATCTGCTCGCGAGCGTGCGCATCCATGGCGCAATCAATTCGCTGGCGCAGCTGGTGCTCAAAGCGACCTCCCCCGGCGTGCCTGACTTCTACCAAGGAACGGACATGTGGGATTTGAGCTTGGTTGATCCCGACAACCGACGACCGGTCGACTATCCCCATCGCGTCCAGACTTTGGCTGCACTCGCGGCCAAGTCGTCTGAGGACGCGGCCCAGGACGTACTCGGCACACTTGAGGACGGCCGTGTGAAACTGCTCACCATGGTAAAAACACTTGCGGTCCGCAATATGCATCGCGCGACCTTCGATGAAGGGGCTTACACACCGTTGGAGGTCAGCAATCCGGACCACGCTTTCGCTTTCCTACGCGGCGAGGATGTGCTGGTGATTATCCCTCGATTCACCCACACGCTCACGGGCGGAAAGTCTGAACTTCCGATTGGGCAGGTGTGGAATGGGCTGACCGTGACTGCCCCTACAGGCAATTGGACCCACGCTTTTACGGGCAAGACCATAAAGGGTGGTACATGCGATTTAACGGAGGTATTCGGCAGCTTTCCTGTCGCTGTCCTGACCAGGGCGTCTCGGTAAAGCCGCGCTCACGAGGCGCGGCTTTACACATCAGTCTTGCTCCCTAGCGTTTTTCTCGTCTTCTTCCTTGGCTTCGCGATCTCTCGCTCGGCTTCCAAAGTCCGGTCCGCGCCGTCGGTTATCGCGAACAGCTTTGCCGCGATCTCCTTGGTGAGCGCACTCTGGTCGAAACGCCAGCTCCAGTTGCCGGTTGCGGCAGAGGGCACGTTCATGCGCCCTTCCGTGCCGGTTCCGAGAATGTCCTGCACAGGAAACAGGCAAACATCCGCGACCGAAGAAGAAGCCGCGCGGATGAGTGCCCAGGCCGGCCCATCCTCGGCCACGCCGGCATATAGGGCGACAGCTTCCTTCTCCTGCGGGGTCGCACCGTTTTGCCACCAACCGGACGTTGTGTCGTTATCGTGTGTGCCAGTGTATACAACCGTGTTGCGCTCGAACCGGTGCGGCAGATAGCTATGCGCACCCCGGTTCCCGAAGCCGAACTGTAGGATGCGCATCCCGGGCAACCCGAAATCGTCCCGCAGTGCTTCGACTTCCTCCGTGATGACTCCGAGATCTTCGGCCACAAACGGCAACTCGCCCAGTTCCTCACGCAGCTTCGTAAACAAAGCATGCCCTGGCGCCTTGACCCACTCGCCATTGACCGCCGTCTCGTCCTCGCCGGGAATCGCCCAATAGGCTTCAAAGCCGCGGAAGTGGTCGAGCCGGATTTGGTCGAACAACTCGTGCGCGCGCCGCATCCGCTCTACCCACCAATCGAAGCCGCGCTGCTCGAGCGTTTTCCAGTCATAAAGTGGATTGCCCCAGCGCTGCCCGGTTTCGCTGAAGTAATCCGGCGGCACACCGGCTACGCGCTTCGGCTTCCTCTTCTCGTCAAGCTCAAACAGCTCCGGATGCGTCCACACATCCGCTGAATCGTAGGAGACGAAAATAGCCACATCGCCCATGAGCTGAATACCGCGCTTGGCGCAGTAGGTGTGCAGGTGCAGCCATTGCTCGTCGAAGGCGAACTGGATCGCTTTTTCTACTTCCAGTGCCCGCGCGTTTTCCTTGCGAAACCGGGCAAGCGCTTCCGGCTCGCGGTAGGCAAGCGGGCGCGGCCATTCGGTCCAGAGCGCATTGCTGTTTTGCTCGCGCAGTACAACGAATGCCACGTAATCGTCGAGCCAGCTCGCTTTTTCTCCGCAGAAGCGCTCGAAACGCGTCCACTGCTCGTCGTCGTGCCGTGCAAGAAAGTTCGCAGCGGCTTCCCGCAAGAGCGGCAGCTTCTGCTCGGTTACGGCATCGAAATCGACCTGCCCTGTGCCGCCGGGCAGGTTCTCGAAGCGTTCACGGTCGAGCCAGCCCCAGTTGGCCAGCACTTCCAAACTGACCAGCAAAGGGTTTACCGCCATCGCTGAAAGCGCTGCGTAAGGAGAGTTTCCATACCCTACGGGCGAGAGCGGCAGCACCTGCCAGATGCGCTGCCCCGCCGCATGGAGAAAGTTGGCGAAGTCGTAAGCAGCCGGCCCCAGGTCGCCGATACCGCCGCGGGAGGGCAAAGAGGTGATGTGGAGCAGGAGTCCGGAAGAGCGAGGGAATGGCATGGGTGTCCAGTCAGCTTGGGGCAAGAAGAAAGCTCGCCAATGGGGAAGATTCCCTTTCCGGCGGGCTCGTTGCTTTGAGGTACGCGCAGGATGGAAGCTAACTTCCGGACTGGCCCGGCAGCGACGGCACGGCCTGCGCCTGCTTACTCATCGCAACCCGCCCCTGCTTCTGGTACTGCTCCGTCAGGTTCGACACAAAAACGGCAAATGCCGCCTCGCGACTTTGGTCAAGCAGAGCTTCCTTTGCCTGCGGCAGGTGCTGGCTGACATCTGCGGCTGGAGGCTCCTGCCGGTCATCAAGCCGGGCCACCACACCTGTGGTTGCGCCCCGGATAGGACCGCTGATCTGCCCTGGCTCGAGTGTGAATAGCTGTGGAGCACTGGTGGCGATCGCACCCAGGTCCGGCGCTTGGCCCTGTTTCCCGATCAGGTCGCTCGTTTTCACAGTCGCGTCCATCTCCTGCGCGGCTTTTGCAAGGTCGTTGTAAGCGTGTGCTTTATCGGCGAGCTGCGTTGTTTTCTGCTCCAGCAGCACGGGGGTCTGCTGTGCGCGGTAATCGGAAAGGATATGGTCGCGGTAAACAGCAAACTCAGGCGCGTGCGCCGGGCGCACATCCTCGACCTGAAACACGGCGAAACCGTCGCCGGTACTCGTCGCCTGCGGGGCTGCTCCCTTGTTCGCGGTAAATGCCGCTGCGAGCAGACGCGAGGCATCCGCCACTCCGGGCGCGACCGCGTCCTGCGGAAGATAGTCGGTGGTTTGCAGCTGGAGGTGATGCGCTGCGGCTGTGGCTTGCAAGCCGCTCTTTTTCGCCTCGGCCGTCAGCTGATTCGCAAATGCCTGCTGCGCACCCTGCTCTTTTTGCTGCGTTAGCGAGGCCAGAATTTTTCCCTTTACTTCGTCGAAGGGCAAGGTATGCGCAGTCTGCTTTTCCTCGGTCTGGATGATGTGGTATCCGAACTGCGTTTTCACGAGGTCGGAGATCTGCCCGGGCTGCAGGCTGAACGCGGCTTGCTCGAATGGCGGTACGGTCGTGCCTTTTTTGATCAAGCCGAGCTCGCCGCCGCTAGCTTTCGAGCCTGGGTCATCCGAGTTCTCCTTCGCGAGAGCAGCGAAGTTGCCACCTTTGTGTAGCTGGTCGAGAATGCTCTGCGCTTTGGCCTTTGCGGCAGCGTCCTCAGCCGGAGTCCCGGATTTAATCAGGATGTGGCGAACCTTGACCTGTTCGTCGACTTTGTAGTCGGCCTGATGCGCATTGTAGTAAGCCTGTTGCTCGGCCTCCGTTACAGGCGGCACACCGCCGGGCAGGTTCTCCGCGGTGAAAACGATGTACTGGAGCTTGCGCGTTTCCGGAATCGCGGTCGCATACAGCGCGTTGTGCGATTTGAAGAAAGCCTGCAGTTCCGCGTCTGTCGGGTTGATGGTTTTCCCGATCGCATCCGCGCTCAATACCGCGTAGGTGAACTTGATTTTGGTGGCCCCGTCGATATAGTTCGAGCGCACCTCGGCATCGGAAACGGCAACGCCGCCCGTGATCAGGTCACGCAATCGAGCCTCTTCAAGCTCCTTTTTAATTTCCTGCTCGAATCGCTCGCGCGAGATGCCGAAATTGTCCTGGATCAGCTCCGCGTAGCGCTGGTCGCCGATGTACTGGCCGTTCGGAAACAATGCAGCGCCGATGGGGCCGGAGTGCAGGAACTTACGGACGGCGGTATCACTCACCTGGAGACCTAGCCGGTTCGCCTCGTTGACCATGACGGCCTGCTGGACCAGCGCTTTGCCGGCCTGCGGCATGACAAAGGGCAGCGCTGCCGCCGGCCAGCCCTGGCGCTGCATCATCCGCTGCGCAGTTTGTTGCACGTCCTGGGTGGAAATTTCGGTGGACGCGCCGAAAATGCGTGAGAACGGATTGCCGCCGCGAATGGTCGCATAGGTGTTCGCCGACTCGGTCGCGGACTGGAAGATGCCCGGCACGAGCGTGATCACCATCGTCACAATAGCGATGGAGATGATGATGAGGAAAATCGCCTTGATAGCGCGGCTGTCTTTTTGGAGAAAACGAATCATGGTAGCGGTCCAAACTTTCTGACAGGAAGCTTCGAACCAGTCCAGTATACGGACCTCAGCAGCTGTTCCTGAAAGGGAGCAGGTGATCGACTTTCAGGCTTTGCTTGAGCGACAAAGCAGTGCCGGTCCTGTTGCGTTTTAACGCAGCTTTAAGCGGGCTGTAGCGTGAGTTCGGTGATTTCGGACGGGCAGCGAAACCGGAACGGCAGCCCGACTGCGCCGATACCCCGATTGACATACAGCTGCGTGCGACCCATGCGGAAATGCCCTTCCACAAAGCGCCTGCCGAGCGGCGGCAGTATGAGCGGCGGCAGAAACGGTAAACGTACCTGCCCGCCATGCGTATGCCCCGAGAGCATTAAATCAACCCGATTGAGCCGCGCCACCGCAGGCAGGATATCCGGCTCGTGCGCCATTAAAACCACAGGCTCTCCGTCTTTTGCCGCATGCTTGGGCATGGCTGCTTCCACATCCGATTCCCAGCTGAGCGCGTCCATAATTCCGGCAACCCAAAGGCGTCCGCCCTCCCGCTCGACGGGAAAGTTCGCGTTATGCAGAATGGGAATGCCAACCGCGCCGAGTTCCTCAACAACCATGTCGCCGTTCACCATCCAGTCATGATTGCCGAGAACCCCGTATTTATGTGGACACTCAAGCCCACGCAGGATACTTGCCACGATGGGAATGTATCCCTCCGCGCTGTGCTTGTTTATCGGTCCCATACAAACGAAGTCACCGGTCAGCAGCACCATATCCGGCTTAAGCGCGTTTACCTCGCGCACTACACGCTCGATAAACCACGGCTCTGTGTATTCGGCTAAATGGAGATCGGAGATTTGAGCGATGCGAAAGCCTGCGAATGCCTCCGGCAACTGCGCGATGCGGATCGTCCGGCGTTCCAGCTCGAGTTGATGCCGCCCATGCTCGCCTGCGTACAGTGCCAAACCGGCAATGGCACCTCCGGCAACGCCCAGAAAAGCGCGGCGGGTCAGCAGCGAAGGCGTGGTTTCCACAGGTGCTTCCGTGAGGACAGGAGCCATAGTCTGATCATACCGGCGAAGCGCGGCGGCTAACTGAGTTCTTTACCCTGCTTCCACGCCGGAAGTCAGAATGGGAAGGGACTGGGATGCTGCCCATTATGGAACGAACTACCGCCCGTAATAGTAACTGTACGGGTATGCACGCACGACATATGGGTGCGGCCGGGCGTAATACGGATATGGGGCGTACGGATAAGCCACATACGCCGGCCGTGCGCGTAAAACCGGCTGGGATGCCGCCGGCACGGAAGCCGCAAGCCGTGCCGCCTCGTCATACGGCACCGGTTGCACCGTTAATGGTTCAGTCAGATGGAACTGCAGGATCGCCTCCGGCGGCAGATCCAGCCGCGGCCCGTGTGTTGCGCCGGAAACAACTGCCCCGGTGGCGCCGCCCG